>NZ_QFFJ01000001.1:2472203-2781228 GCF_003308995.1 Chitinophaga flava
TCACCTTCAAATGCCAGTTCCAGTCTTCTTTCCTGTACTACGTCATCAGCCGTAGCAGCAGCCAGTGGCGTGGCTTTGGAGCGGCTTCTTACCTTATTAACATCATTCAGCGGATTATCACCAACAGCAGTACCGGCACGGAGATTGGCTTCTGCACGGGTCAGGTACATTTCAGCCAAACGCACAACCGGGATGGTGCCATACATGTCTCTCCATTTGCTGGTTGTGAAACTGGAGCTATCACTGGAATAGGTATAGAAGTTTTTGCGTTGATCGCCGGGACCATATTGATCAAGCTGTTCAGTCTTGATGAGAACATCATTACGTTGATCCAGTGCATAAAAAGTAACGAGGCCATTATCAGAGGTACCGGCATTACTTTGACTGGTTTGAAGAATCGCAAATATATCTTCTGCGGAGAGCGAGGTGTTATTAAATTCAGCATCAAAAGAAGGCACCAGGGAATAATTGCCTGATTCGATCACCTGGTCTGCAGCTTTTGCAGCTTCCGTATAGTTGCCTTGTGCCATGTAAACCCTTGCCAGGAAAGCATATGCAGCATATTTGGTTGCCCTGCTTTTATTTTTCTTTTCTCCGTAGCTGTCAGGCAGGTTGGCAGCGGCCTCCTTTAAATCGGCAATGATCTGTTTATATACATCCGCTACGGTTGCCCTGGGCTGCTTGCTGGCAGGCAGGTCTGCAGTGCTGATCACAGCAGTGGTAATAAGCGGCACTGCCGGATTTTTATCTACATTCCCGGCTGAATAAGGCAAGCCATAAAAGCCGGCCAGTTCATAATAGTTAATAGCTCTTATAAACTTGGCTTCAGCAGCAAGGGCAGCCTTGTTACCTTCACTTACTTTGTCCAGGTTTGCCAGTACGATGTTTGCAGTGTTGATAATAACATATCCCCTGCGCCATACCCCCTCGGGGATGATACCGCTTTTCTGTACCTGTCTGCTGTTTACCTGCGCATAAGGCTGAAACGTACCCTGATAATAGATAAAACCATCGGCTGAGTAGTCGGATGCGAAGAGGTCAGCGAGGAATATGTATCGTTCGCCGAATGCATTAGGGTCCTGCATGGAGTTATAAGCGCTCATCAGAATGCCATTCACATCATCTTCTGTCTTGATCTGTTCCGGCGAGATCTGCTGCCCCGGTATCACATCCAGTTTTTTATTACAAGCAGCTGTAAAAGCCAGCATAGCAGGTAATACAATATAACTGATATATTTAGTTATTGGTTTCATTACTTTAACTTTTTGTGGTTCATGTTATGTTCAACCTTGCTACTGTTTAAAACTTCACATTAAGCCCTACAGTAATTGTTTTGGCTTGCGGAACAGTGTACAAATCAATACCACCGGTGATATTGCCGAGTGTACTGGTATTTACTTCCGGATCGCTGATATATTTGGTTTTTGTCCACAGGTTGTATCCTGCAACAAAAATGCGGGCGCTGCTAAGTTTTACAGAAGACAGAACAGATTTAGGGAGATTATAACCCAATGTCACCTGTTTTAAGCGGATGTATGAACCATCGTATATCCATTGTGAAGAAGGGGCCTGGTTACCGTTTCCGAAGAAGTGGGACAGTCTTGGGATGTTGGTGACGTCGCCGGGTTTCTGCCATCTGTTCAGCTGATCGGTAGTCTGGTTATCATAACCACCACCAAAACCTACAGATTGATACTGGCCTGCCTGGTTATAGATCTGGTTGCCCTGAACAAAAGTGAAGAACACACTCAGGTCAATTCCTTTATAACTGAGCGTATTGGTGAAACCGCCTGTCCAGTCAGGATTTGCTTTACCTACTACACCTCTGTCGGCCTGAGAGTAGTCGTTTGTTGTCTTACCATCTTTGGTATAATATAATGCATCTCCGTTGTTAGGATCTACTCCCGCAAAACGTTGCATATAGAATACACCGATAGGTTCACCTTCAACAGCACGTTGTACACCACTTTCAATGATCTGGCCATTGATGGCTTTCACCCTGTTCTTGTTGTAAGCCACATTCAGGGAGGTGGTCCAGGTAAAGTCTCTGGTTTGAATATTACGTGAGTTCAGTAATATTTCAACACCTTTATTTTCCATTGAACCGACGTTTCTGTAAATAGTGGCGTAACCGCTTGACAGTGGTACGTTTGTTTTTAATAACAGGTCGGAGGTTTGTTTATTATAGTAGTCTATTTCACCGCTCAAACGGTTGTCGAACAAGGCAAATTCCACACCGGCATCAGCCTGCACAGTGCTTTCCCAGTGCAGGGTCGGATCACCCAGCTGTGTAGGTGAAAAGCCTGGGAGCATAGGATAGTTCGTTACACTCAGCAAAGTATAGTAGTTATTCTGACCAATCTCAGCGTTACCGGTTTTACCATAGCTGGCCCTGATCTTCAGTAAATTCAGCACATTGCTGCCTTTCAGGAAATCTTCTTCTGATACAACCCAGCCCAAAGATCCTGCAGGGAACCAACCATATCTGTTTTTAGGACCAAAACGGGAAGAGCCGTCTGTACGGATACTGAAGGAAGCGAGATATTTGCTCTTATAGTTATAGTTTGCTCTCATGAAATAAGACAGGAAGGTATACCGCTGTTCATTGGAAGAGCCACCCGTAATTGTTCCTGCACCACCCAGGTTTTTCACCGCATCGCTTGGGAAGTTCTCACCACTCACAGCGTTACTTCTCAGGTCATTCTGCAGGTAACTCATACCCACTACAGCAGATATATTGTTTTTATCATCGATATGAGGTGTAAAGGTGAAGTAGTTATTGGTATTGAGGTTCACGTTTTGGGTGATATTGTTGCCTCCCCTTCCGATACCTTTACCATCCTGTGTTTGTTTGCCCAGGAAGAAATCTTCGTTAAGATTATAAATATCCGTTCCCAGCTCAGATCTGAAAGCCAAAGAAGGAAGGAAATGATAATTCAGGAAAGCATTACCTATGGTACGGAAAGAAACCTGCCGGTTATACGCATATTTCTTATCTATCAGACCATTATAATACAATGTATTGGAATTAGGCTCACCCAGGGAATCATATGGGCGTGTTATTGGCAGCTGAGCTACCAGCTGGCCTGGTGAGGAGAAGGCGTCATCAGTGGAAATACGGTTCAGCTCTGAACGGGTAACGCCCATATTAACGCCGAAGGACAGTCTTGAATTAGCTGTATGTTCGAGGTTTAAGCGGGCGCCATATCTTTTGAACCGGTTTACGATCACGATTGCTTCCTGATCTGAATAGGATCCTGAAACATAGTATTTGGTTTTTTCGTTACCACCAGAAGCAGAAAGGTCGATCTGGTTGGTATGAGCCGTTTTGCGGAATTCTTCATCCTGCCAGTCAGTGTTGACGTTACTTGTACGCCAGTCTTTACCTGCCAGTGCTGTCATTCTCCTATCCACCTTTTTCTGGTAAGAATTGATAGCATCCTGTTCAGTAGGGAAGTTGCCTACTTTGTTGGCGAAATCGTATTTACCATCCATTACTGCGGCTTCCTGAATCAGCGTTACGTATTGCTGTGTATCCAGGAATTTACGTCTCATGGTTGGTTTGGCGAAACTCGTGTTTACATTCAGTTCGATGTTGGTTTTTTCACCGGCCTTACCTTTTTTGGTAGTGATCAACACCACACCGTTGGCAGCACGTGCACCATAGATAGCAGCAGCAGAAGCGTCTTTCAGCACTTCCACTGATTCAATATCATTAGGATTGATATCCACTAATGGATTCGTAGGGTCGTTAGTGTTATCAGACATACTTTCTGATATCACTGGCATACCATCGATCACATATAATGGCTGGCTGCTGGCTGATATAGAAGAAGTACCCCTGATACGGATCTTCATACCCTGACCTACTTTACCACTACCAGATTCGATTACCACACCAGGTGCTTTACCTTGTATGGAAGATTCAAAGCTGGCCACTGGCTGGTTGGCTATTTCTTTAGAAGCTATTTTGGTTACAGAACCGGTGAGCTCTCTTTTGTTCTGGCTACCATATCCCACCACCACTACTTCGGAGATATCTTTACTTCCACTTCCCATTGAAACACTGATCGTTTGTTTACCACCAATTGCCATCTCCTTATCGGCATAACCTATAAAAGAAAAAACGAGCGTGGTAGCGTTTTCAGGAACAGATAATTCATAGTTTCCGTTAGCTTGAGTAATTGTACCGGCGTTGGCTCCTTTAATTTTTACAGTAACTCCTGGCAAAGGACTGCCATCTTTTGAGTCTGTAACTTTACCGGTAATACGCTTGGCCTGTGCGAATGACAGGACACTTATGAGCATGAGAATGCTCATAAACGAGTTGAAACGCAGCATAGACTGTTAAATTTGATTAATAAAATGTTGGTTTAGACAATGTTGACTTAGAAAATTGTTCAGTTTTTTTGGTTGTTAATTATTGGCTCAAAAATGACGGGGCACTTTAAAATAGATTGGTTGATCTGCTTTAAACACCGGTTTGATTAGCATTAAACGTTAATAACAGGGGCACTTTGTTGCCACTTTTCATAAGCAAAAGCAACAGAACTATAGGAGAATGGTCCGGTAAAGATATTACTTAATCAGTATATTACCTTATAAAAATATTATTTCTGTCATATTTATTGTACCAGGATTTAAAAAAAGCACAACGCATTATAGATTAATCGACTAATCTATAATGCGTTGCAATAATCATGAATGCCTAATACATTTTTCCGGCCTTTCTTCTAAGCCATTTCCAGGTAAGTGCCAATCCGGTGATGCTGACAGCGGTACCTCCCAGCATCAGCACCCATACCACAACATCCCATAACGGCCTCCTATATACGAGAAAGCTGAAATCCAGGCTATGCAAACCATGATACAGCCAGCGCTCCAGCCGGCTTCCCTTTTCGTGCCGCAGCACCAGCTGACCTGTTTTCAAATCGAAATAATACCAGGTTTGTTCAGGGTTGTCAACCTTTACTCTTAGTACAGGTAATCTTTTTTCGAATGTACGGGAATAGTAATAGTCATCATAGTGATTCAATATAACAGACTCTTTTATCTGTTGTGCCGGTTGAAAAGCCCTGACCTTACTAATAAAAAGTGAGTCCGGGAAATATTCAAACGGAATACTCTTCTCCTGGTCAGCTGCCAGTAATCGTGTATGCTGAGCGTCCTGGTAAGCGAGGTAATAGGGCTTGCCATCCAGCTGTATCAATTGTATTTCCTTTACTGTTAAGAATGAACTGAATCCGGAGGCAGCCTGACAGGGGGATAACGTAAACGCCGCTACGTTTAACGGGCCTCCGGATAAAAGATGGCGTTCAGCCTGTTGTTTGCCTGGTTCCGGGCCGAATGCTACAGGGCTCATCGAAAACCAGCCACTTAAAACCCAGGTAAATACAAATATGCCGAACACAAACCCCGTATAATGGTGATAACGGAACCATTTTTTCTTATATGGGCTGAAGGCCAGCGTCTGTTTGTTTTTCCGCTTGTAACGAACAATGCCCATGATAATACCTGTCAGACACATCACGGTACCAATGAAAGAAACCCATATCACCACCTGGCTCCATACCGGCCGGTTACGAATGAGTATAGTCGGGTAGATCCAGTGGGGAATAGGCCCCAGCCAGGCCCAGAACCGTTGCCTGGCATTCACCATCTGTACTACTTCACCGGTATGAAAGGATACATATACATAGGTAGCAGCCGGATCATTCATCTTAAACCGATATACCTCCGGCAGATACCCCTGGGAACGATGGGCAGCCATCCACTGGTCTATCTGCCATAATGTATCTACCGTTTGCGGCTGACTGGCATTGTGTACAAAAGCCCGTGCCAGCTGGTTGCCTGATGCAACGTCTATTTTATCTATCATGGCACCATTGTCTGCAAAGATGGCAATATGCTTTTTTTGCTGTGTAACGATTCTATAAACAGGGCGTTCCAACAGCATACCCATCCGGATGGTAACGATGGAATCTGTAATGCCGGCAACATTCAATGCCTGTTGCGGCGTCAGATGACAGGTCTCCATATTGACTGGCGGCAGCTGTTTTAACCGCTGATCCAGTTTCATCGTTGGATAACCCGTGTACATCATCACAAAGCCAGATAAAAACCAAACGACAAACATCAGACTCAGTACAAAACCCAGATATCGATGCAATAATAGTATTGCTTTTAGCATTTTTTTTCTGAACATGGCTATAAGGTGTAAATCTGTTCAGATCCTATAAGGAATACTTCAGGGTCAGCAGATAGTTGCGGGTAGCACCCGGATAGAATTGGTTGGTGATGATCACATTGGCGAAATAACGTTCATTCGCCAGGTTGTTGACATTCAGCCGCAGACCAATCTTTCCGATCTGATACCCCAATGCTGCATCTATCACCGTATATGCGGGAAGGATATAGGTGTTGGCACTATTCGCATAACTATCTCCCATATAATTCAATCCCATACCTACACTCAAACCACGTAACACAGACCGCTGCAACTGATAATTGGCCCATAGATTAGCCATATGTTTTGGAGCCATTGCCACTGTTTTTCCAGCCACCGTATTGATCTCCTTTCCTTCAAAAGGACGATACTCCGCATTGGTAAAGGTATATCCTGCATTAACATCCAGGCCTGCCAGCGGGCTTCCCTGCAACTCCAGTTCATACCCTCTGGAATCTGCTGAGCCGATCCGTTTGTATACGCCACCAGGCAAACTTTCCACCTGATTATTTTTCCGCATGTAATACACGGAGCCGTTTACTGCCCAGCTATGGCCCAACTCCAGCCTTGCGCCCACTTCTCCCTGATAACCATCTTCCGGATCGAAGGTTTCTCCATTGGGCGCCACTCTCCGGGAAGGCTTGAAATAGGTGGAATAGGAACCATAAACAGACAAAGCCTTCGTAGGCTGATATACCAGACCGGCGCGGTAGGTCAGTGCTGCGGCGGGAATATCGGTTTTAGCGCCTCTGTCGGTGATATGGCGGCTGGCGTCTACTTTATTGGTATAATAAGTCCCTTTGAAAATATCATAACGCAAACCAACCAGACCTTTCAGTTTATCCGAAAACTTAAGCCAGTCCTGCAGATAAAAGCCATGTACGGTTTCTTCCGTAGCCTTGTACTGCGTCGTATAGTAGTCAACGTTACCCTGGTTCAATACAGGGTTTTGTATAGCCACCTGTGCATGCAGCCCTGCACCGAAGATATTGGCGCTATAGGTTTTTCTGTCGAGGTAACTGAATGAATACCCTACCAGTACTTTGTGTTCAATTTTTCCGGTTTGAGTATTGTAAGTCAACTCCAGCTGGTTTTGCAGCGGTTTTGTCAGATGGTTGAAATAGAGTGGGGAAGTACGTTTGAGAGAATCCAGTGTTTTATTGAATGTCAGTTCTTCTGTTGAAAAATAATTGATGTTATCATCTGAATAAGAAAGCTGATTGGACAACAGGAGTGAATTGCTGAACTGATGTGTATAACGCAGCTGAACATTATACTGTGTATTTTTCAGGAAATCAGCCGGATCGTTGTAGCGGGTATCTACGTTCATGCCTGGTGCTAACTTTCCACCTTCCAGCATTGGAATACCGGCGTCTGTAGCGTATTTGTCGTGGTTGGCGCCGATGGTCAGGTAAAAATTATCATGGGCTGTGGGCGTGTAATCCAGTGCCAGATAGGCGTTGTTGGTATTCATACCAGACTGGCGGTAACCGTCGGTGGCAGACAGTCCTGCATCTACCCGGTACAGGAGTTTTTTACTCAGTGCACCACCGGCGCCCACCCGCATCCGGCGGGTATTAAAACTACCGTAGGAAGCGGAGAAGTCCGCCTTTTGTTCGCTGGTAGGACGTTTACGGACCAGGTTAATGATACCCCCCAATGCTGAATGTCCATATAAAACAGAGGCAGGCCCTTTCAATACCTCTATGCGCTCGATGTTAGCGAGGTTAGTAGCAGGTGCACTGGTGGAAATATTGTGACGTTCATCTCTGACACCATCTACCAGCAATACAAAATTATTAAACCCACGAATGGTAAAGTGCTGAAAACCGCCATAGGTATTGTTTGCACGCACACCAGTAGTATTTTTCATAGCCTCTCCCAGGTCATCTGTGCCTCTTTGTTCCAGCGTACGGGCAGAGATAGTACTTGTTGTAAGTGGTAGGTCTCTGATGGGGACAGCAATTTTATTCACACTAGTGACAGCAGACTTTTGTGCTGAAGTGATAGTGATTTCAGAGAGTTGCCCGGTGCGACTACTGAGTTGCAACGATAACTCCGTTGTTTTCCGGTTGCTTATTGTCACCCGTTGCTCAGCCACATGGTAGCCAACACCGCTGACCGCAAGGGTGTAGTTGCCTGCAGGTATAGCTGAAAGCAGGAACCGGCCATCGGCATCTGTTACAGTACCATAGCCAGTTTCATTCAGCCGTACTGTAATACCGGGCAGGGGTTCACCGGTTTCGGCAGTAATTTGTCCGCGCAGGCTGCCGGTATGGGCGACAGTCGTTTGCGATTGTGCGTGAAGTTGATCATCTGTAACAACCATCTGTAAAAGACCGATCATTGTACACATGAATAAAGTCCGTAAATAAGAAGTGGGACAGTTAAAAACGTTGCTCCTCGTCCGGGAGTGGTTGATTGTAGAGTTTTGCATTGATAATGATGATGAAGACAGAAAATTGTTCTTCAAAACTTTACCATGCCATCGGATACTGCTATACAGAAAAAGACCGGAGGTATGCCCATTGCATACACTGCCCCTGAAATGAATACACTTCAGATGCAAAAACTCCAAACTTGACGTTGCTTCAGCCCACGAAAGCATTGCCAGCATAAAAAAGGCAGGTCTCCTGACTTGTAACATTACTGCCGTCCTTCCCAGTCATCATTGACCAGTGGACATTTTCTGGCAGTAACCTGATTGTTACTTACAGTTGCGGGACAGTTCGTGATTTTCACACGATTCCCTATTAATCTGCACTTAAGCAGAACCTCTTTTTGTTGGGGAAAGAAAAGAACGAAAACGGGGCAAAGATAGTAATTACCGGATTAAAACAAACTGTATTCCATAACCTGCCCGATCCGGACCCTGCCGGTATTTCGAACTTTTTTGTAGCAGATTTGTTCCATATCAAACAAACTGAAACCCCAAAACAAGCCCCGGAACCCAGGATGCTGAAACCCCTATTACGAATGAAAACATCAATGGAAATCATTTGGCTCACCCCTGATCTGAGTAAACTTGGCGGAAGCGAGTATATGGTGTCAGCCTTTTGTCGTTTGCTAAAGTCGGCAGGCATCCATGTACATATTATAACCCGGGCTATTCATCCTGTTTGGAAAACCGTCATGGATAAGGCTTCCGGTCCCGGACAGGTCAACTTTGCCGAGATCCATTCCGATAACATCATTGACTACATCCATACAATTGATGTTATTACCGCCCGGTTTACAATCTCCCTGATGCAGGTGATGCCCCTGGAATCATTTTCCTTCGACATCATCCGGTATAAGGAATATGGGTTTCCCGTTTGCGGGCTCGAGCCTACAGACCTCAGCAATCATTGCTGGTGGCTGCCGGAAAACATGCAGGAGCATATTCAATTCCTGGATGGACTGATTGTGATGAATCCGTATACCGAAATCATCGCCAGAAATGAGTACCATTTCAACAAGCCCATCCAGCTCGTTTCAAATACCCTGATGAATGATCTGTACAAACGTACGGACCGGAGTTATCCACTATCTACATTTGGTTGTATCAGCAGGTTATCAGCGGAAAAAGGGCTGGAATATCTGCTGGGGGCCTTCAGTCTTTTATCGAAACGGTATCCCACCGCCACCATTTGTATTTGGGGAGAAGGAGATGATCATGAAAGGCTACTACAGCAAACAAGAATGCTGGGCATTGCCGACCGTGTTCATTTTCACGGCGCTTTTCATCCCCTCGAAGATTCTTTGTCTATCAGCGACAGCGCCGAAATTTTTATTTCTTCTTCACTGTTTGAAGGATGTGGGATCGCCATGCTGGAACAGGCTTACCGCGGCAAACCGCTGATCAGTACTATGACACATGGATTAAAATGGGTACTGGGAGCCGATTACCCTGGCCTGATTCCGATCGCTGATACTCATTCCTTATCCAGGATGATGGAACAAACCCTTATCGACCCTGTATTCCGCCAAAGCCTCATAACACTTGCTCAGCAAAGGTTTCATTCCTTCTTTTCACCTTATCAGACATACAATCAGCTTATTTCATTTTACACTGACGTACTTCAAAATAATTCATATGAAAATCTGCAGTATCAAACTAAGCCATGATGGCTCCATAGCACTGATCGATGATCAACGGCTCATTTTCAGTTATGAGATGGAAAAGTTGAACAACGCTGCACGGTACAGCGAGTTCAACATAAGCATAGATGAAATCAATGCCATCTTCCATCAATATGGTTACTCATTCTGGCAAATGGATAAGTATGTCATCGATGGATGGGACCCGCACGAGCCACAAGTCATAGACCTTGGTAGAGGGAACACCACTGTAAATCTCGCAGGATACGATCGTTACAGTGAAGAGAGCACCGATATTATGCAACGGAAAAGTTTTGAACTGCCTGGCCCCATCAGCTTTCATTACTCCAGTTACTTTCATATAGCCGGACATATTGCGGCCGCTTATTGTACCAGTCCCATGGCTAAAGCAGGACAAGATTCCTATGTACTTACCTGGGACGGAGGTATGTACCCGCAGCTATTCTATTATCATTGCAAGACAAATGAAGTGGAAAGCCTGGGTGTATTATTCAACATGATCGGGAATATATACTCTCTCTTCTCTCAATATTTCAAACCCTTTCTGGTGAATGAAGACAGCCTTATGGATGATCTGAGTGTTGCCGGGAAAGTGATGGCATATATTGCAAAAGGTACCTACAGAAAAGAAATGATACCGGTGTTCCATGAACTTTATGAGAAACACCAGGACAAAGCCATGGCTTGCGCCAACATCTTCGGACAGGGACACGAAGAACGGGGATTAATCTTTGCTCAATTATTTGCACAGGACTTTATCAGGCAAACGAGTTCGTTTCATTATGCGCATGAGGATATTCTACTTTCTTTCCACATTTTTCTTGAACAACTATTGGTCAAAGAACTGGGAGTGAAAATAAAAAATGGAGGTAATAAAGCGAAGAATTTATGTTTTGCCGGAGGGAGTGCGCTGAACATTAAATGGAACAGCGCTATCCGCAATGCCGGTTTGTTTAACGAGGTGTGGGTACCTCCATTCCCAAATGACGCCGGCAGTGCCATTGGTGCTGGTTGCTGCGAAATGATCCATAGTACCGGTATAAACCATCTTGACTGGAACGTTTTCTCCGGACCACCAGTTATGGAAGATACGCAGCATGAAGGTTGGATAAAGAAACCGGCTACTGTTGAAGAACTGGCGCTGCATCTTTTCCTGAAGAATGAACCTGTAGTATTTCTACACGGGCGGGCAGAACTGGGCCCCAGAGCCCTTGGTAACAGAAGCATTCTGGCACCCGCCACTCAGCCCCATATGAAACGAATCCTTAATCACATAAAAGGCAGAGAAGATTATCGTCCGGTAGCTCCCATTTGTCTGGAGCATGATGCAAAAAACATTTTCGATCCCGGTAGCAAAGACCCCTATATGCTCTTTGACCACCAGGTCAGAGAGGAATGGAAAAGCCGCATCCCTGCTATCTGCCATCTGGACGGTACCGCCAGACTACAGACCGTCTGTGAATCAGATAACCCGGTCATATTCCGTCTTCTTAATGAATATAAAAAACTAAGTGGCATCCCTCTTTTATGTAATACCAGCGCTAACTACAACGGGAAAGGCTTTTTCCCGGATGTAGCGTCAGCCATGAACTGGGGACGGGTAAATTATGTATGGAGCAATCATTTCCTGTATGAAAGAGTACAAAAAATCTCCTTCGAGATGATCAGCAGTGATGAATCCATTTCACGAGTTGACAGGCTGCAAGCCCCGTAAGATCAATACCACACCGGATTAATTAAATAAAAGGAATCGGAGTTCGTATGGACTCCGATTCTTTTTTTATTGATCAATAACGAAGATTAAGTAACTCAAATATTACGTATCCTATGGCGTGCAGACATTTTAATTCAGTACAATTTATACCGCAGAGAGTTAATCTACATTTATAGAAATTACCATTTTTCACCAATTAATCTAAATCATGATGAGAAAAGTTCTACTCTTCGCAACAGCATTGCTATGTAGCAAAATGTCGTTTGCGCAAGATTACTGGAAAACCCACACAGATGCAGTCAGAATCACTACCGACAAATCTGTAGCACGCCTAGCATTCCCTACTGAGTTCAAATTATTTGACCTGAATTTCAATCCATTGCGGAAAGAAGTATTCAAAACTGTTGGCAATGCGCAAGCACGTAAGACAATTATCTCTTTGCCTAATGCAGATGGAAAAATTGAACAGTTCGAAATTATTGAGTCTTCCAATTTCGACCCTGCATTACAGGCTAAGTTTCCGGACATCAGGGCCTTCTCCGGAAAAGGCATTACCGACAAACAGGCCACTTTAAAGCTGAGTATTTCTCCACAGGGAATACAAGCGATGGTCTTCCGTACAGAAAAGGATAATGAATTTATTGAACCTTATTCTGCAGACCACACAGTTTATACTGTATTTAAAAAACAACCGAGGACTTTACCATGGAAATGCTCTACTCCTGAGCAAAAGATGGCCACCGGCATAGACCGGCAGGTATCAACTGCCAGGTCAACCGGCGATGCAAAAACATTACGGTTGGCACAATCAGTTACTGCCGAATACTCCAATTATTTTGGAGCTACCAGCGCTTCGCAGGTGGGATTGGTGCTGGCAGCTATCAATGCTACGCTTACCCGTTGCAATGGTGTTTATGAAAAGGACCTGGCTGTCCATCTTAACCTGGTTCCGAATGTAACTAGTGTGATCTATTATAATCCTGCAACAGATCCATATTCTGATGCCTCCAGCGGCGCTGGCGGAGCGTGGAACAGTGAGTTGCAAAACACATTGACCTCTGTGATTGGCGCAGCAAATTATGATATCGGCCACCTGTTCGGTGCATCCGGTGGTGGCGGTAACGCCGGCTGTATCGGTTGCATTTGCGTTGACAATCAAAAAGGAAGTGGTTTTACTTCTCCTGCTGATAATATTCCACAGGGTGATAATTTCGATATCGATTACGTAGTGCATGAAGTAGGGCACCAGTTGGGCGCTAACCATACTTTCTCCATGAGTAATGAAGGTACAGGCGTTAATATGGAACTTGGTTCAGGGATTACTATCATGGGGTATGCTGGTATTACCGCCCAGAACCTTGCTCCTCACTCTATTGCCTATTATCACGCTGCTTCCATTGCACAGATCCAGGCTAATCTTGCCAGCAAAACTTGCGCAACCACTGTCGATATATCAGCCAATAACGCAACTCCTGTTGCCAATGCCGGCGCTAATTATACTATTCCTATCAGCACCCCGTTTGCGCTTACCGGTTCAGCTACTGATGCCAATGCCGGCGATGTGCTGACTTATTCCTGGGAGCAATATGACAATGCTTCCTCATCACAAACAGGAACCGCCAGTGTAGCCAGCCCTACCAAGGCCTCCGGCCCTAACTGGATATCAAATGAGCCTACTACATCTCCAATAAGGTATTTCCCGAAACTGGCGACTATTCTTGCAGGTGGTTTAGTGTCCGGCCCATTACCAGGTGGTAGTGCCGGCGCCAATACAGAAGCTTTAAGTTCTGTTAATAGAACTTTGAAATTCCGGTTAACGGTAAGAGATAATGTTCTCTATAGCTCAACTCCACCGGTAACTATCGGTCAGACCAATTTCGCCGATATGACTGTAACCGTCTCCAATACATCAGGACCTTTTGCAGTGACTTCCCCTAACACCAGTGTATCATGGGCCGGCAATTCATCTCAAACTATTACATGGAATGTCGCCAATTCAACAGCAGCACCTGTTAGTTGCGCCAATGTAAAAATTTCCCTCTCTACAGATGGTGGCAATACATTCAATACCTTAGTGGCCAGCACTCCAAATGACGGCAGTGAAGTGGTAACTATTCCCAATACGCCCACTACAACAGCCAGAATAAAAGTAGAAGCGGTAGGAAATATTTTCTTTGATATTTCCAATGCCAACTTCGTTATTACCTCCGGTTCATCCTGTGCTTCTCCTGCAAGCTTAACTGCTTCTGCTATTACTACTACATCTGCAACAATAGGATGGACAGCAGCAAGCGGCGGTGTATCCTATAATGTGGACTATAAAGCTACCACATCTTCTACATGGATCAATGCAGCTACAGCTACAACAGCCACTTCTGTTAACTTAACAGGTCTTACACAGGGAACTACTTATGACTACAGGGTAAGAACCAATTGTGCCAGCGACAGCAGTGTTTACTCAGCTGCACAGTTCTCTACCGTATCAACATGTACTACGCCCACTGGCTTAACCAGTTCAGGTGTAACAGCTGCAGCTGCAACTGTCAGCTGGACGGCTGTAAGCACTGCCCTGAGTTATGATGTAGATTATAAACCTAATACATCTTCTACCTGGACCAATGCCGCTACCGGTACCACCGCCACCTCTGTTAATCTAAGCGGATTAACATCAGGCACATTATATGACTGGAGAGTGAGAACCAACTGTTCAGATGGCAACAGCACATATGGTGCTGCACAGTTCACTACCGTATCTACAGGTTGTGCAAGTCCGTATGATAATGCAACCAATGGAACCATTGCCGGCGCTGCAACCATTCCATTTAATACTGATATCACTGGTCTCATCAGCCCAAGTGGTGATATAGATAATTATAAATTTGTGATCACTACCGGCGGTACTATTACGATTACATTAGGCACCTTGCCTGCCGACTATGACCTGAAACTGTTGAACAGCGCAGGTTCACAGGTGGCTATTTCACAGGCAGGCGGCACCACCAGTGAAACTATCAGCAGGACCGTTACTCCGGGTACCTATTATGCACAGGTGTATGGTTATAGTGGAGCCAATAGTGCTACTTCCTGCTATACATTACGCGTACAATTAGGTACTGCCAGCCGCGGAACAGAAAATGCAGATGTTACCGATATTACTGAAAGTAAAGTGCAGAAAGTGGAAATATTCCCCAACCCTGCCAATAATATACTGTACATTAACCTTGCAGGTTACACCGGAAAATCAGAAGTGAGTATCCTTGATGTAAACGGCCGCGAAGTATTACGTCGTGAAGTGGGTGCCGCTAACTCAAAGCTTGATATTTCCACACTGCCTATAGGTATTTATATGGTGAGAATTAAGAATGGCGTAAAACAGGTGACTATGCAGAAGATTGTTAAACAATAAACAGAAATACATAACCCAATGCTGAAAAGCCAGTACCGATCAGGGTACTGGCTTTTTTTTTCGGGAGGTTGAATAACAGCTTACCTCTACTGACATAGGGTTGTCACTAACGGTATTTTCCTTTGTTCTACAAAAACATTTACTATGAATTTTTCTTCGGCCAGGATTATCACTGCTGACATTAAGCGTCTCGTTCAATTTTATGAACATATTACCGGAACTCCCATGACATGGTATACCGATGATTTTGCTGAACTGCGCACGTCCCTGGCATCTCTGGCTATTGGGAGCACCAGGACATTGGCATTTTTTGGTGGAGACGAAGTGGCAAAAGCCGCCACTAACAGCTCAGTTATCATTGAGTTCGGCGTAGAAGACGTTGATAAAAGTTACGAGACGTTGGCTACCTTCCTGGATACAGCTGTTGTACAAAAACCAACTACTATGCCCTGGGGTAACCGGTCATTGTTATTCAGGGATCCGGATGGTAATCTTATTAACTTTTTTACACCAGCGACTGCAGAAGCGAAAAAAAGATTTGAAAAAGCAGATTAAGGAGGCTGTGTGTCATCTTTAAAGGCAGATATAAACAAAGAGAACTCCCGGCCAATACCAGGAGTTCTTTTTAATCTGTCGGGTTTTATGGCCCTGATTCGTATCTTGTGCCACATTTTTAATCCCGGCCGAACATGAAGTTGCGTTGCTATCACCTTATATTCTTACTTATTGTATTTCAAACAGGATTTGCCCAGCAGCAAATTAAACTGACACTAGACAGCCTGCTTCTTGCTGATAACCAATCCCCGACGGAAGACAAAAACAAGCTGGAACGTTACGTAAAGATCTATAAGAGTTATGGCAAGCTTGGTGAGATCGATAAGGCCGAGATCTATGTAGACAGGACAATTAAGCTTGCCGAAAAATTAAAGCTGCCATCATTTATTGGTCGTGCCTACTATTCCCTGGGATTTTATTATCAAAGTCACGGAAATTATATTCAGGCGGAAGATATCTATAACAAAGGGATAAGGAAATCCCAGGAAACTGGTGATAAACGGTTGTACGGAGATATCTATTATAACCTGGGCGCCATGTATGCCAGTTGGCCAGACTACGATAAGGCACTAAACGCTAACCTGAAAGCCGTTTCCGTTTATAATGAAATCGATAATAAATTAGATGCCGCAGGATGTTATGTTAATATTGCCGATGCTTATAAAGGCCTCGGACAGCATAAAACTGCCATTACTTATTTAGAACAGGCAGTACAGGTCTTTAAACAATTTAAAGGGAGCGATTATGGCTTAGCGCTTAGTTATGCAGATATGGGGGCCAATTATTTCCTCGCCGATGAGAAGGAGCTGGGAATGAGTAAGATAGAAAAGTATCAGATGGCACTTAACTTCCTGGATCTTTCCCTGGGCTTTGCTAATCAGCTCCACGATTATTCTCTTTTCGGTAACATTTACCGTACACGTGCGAAGATATTGAGTGTAAATGGATCTTCTGAACAAGCCCTGGAGGCATTTCAGAAGGCGATAGCATCCAATAAGCATTTATATAATAAAAAAGCGTTTGCACTGGATCTGTTAGCCCTGGCTGACTTTTATATCGAACATGCACAGTATCATGAGGCCACTCCTTTGGTAACAGAAGCACTGAATATTGGAGAGGAGAATCACTTTCCTGCCTTACAAAGAGATGCCAATCTTGCACAGAGCAAACTGGCCGAAAAACAGCAACAATTCACAAAAGCATTTGAATATTTTAAAGCCTACATTCGTTTTCGCGATCAGATTTTTAATGAGGAAAAAGAACGGGAAATAACCCGTAAACGCTTGCAACTGGATTTTTTGGTCAAAGAAAATGATTATAAGAGCAGGCAGCATGTGATGAGTCTTGCTCTTCAAAAAAGAACCCTGGAGGCAAGAGAAAGAAAGCAAGAGCTGGAGTTGAAGGAAAAGGAAATACGAATCGAAAAATTGGCCTTCTTACAAAAACAGGCAATTTTGGAAAAGGAAAAGTTGCAAAAGGAAAGTGAACTGGAACGGCAACGCCTAAACGCCAGTTTGGACAGAAAGTATCGGGACGAAAAGATCCTAAAGCAGGAAACCAAGGCCAGACTAAATAGAAACCTCGCTATATTTTTAGGATTATTGGTATTGGGATTGTTGGGTGCAGCGTTACTGGTTTACCGGGCACACCGCAAAACGCAACAATTAAATCACCTGGTTTTAATACAAAAGGCTGAGCTGGAAGAGTTAGGAAAAGTCAAAGATCGGATTTTAGGAATGGTAAGCCATGATATGCGCGCACCGGTGAATTCCCTAATATCCTTTACAAAACTATTGGAACATGGGAATCCTGGTGAGGAAAAGTTAAGAGCATATACGCTCAGTTTAAGGCAAACATTAGGACATACCTCCTCCATGATGGAAAACCTGCTAAGTTGGGCGTATAGTCAAATGCAAGGTTTTAAACCGGATTTAAAAATACTGGAGATTAGTAATCTGGTGCAGGAGCTGGTGACTGCAGCAGAAGGGGATGCATCTCATAAGCAGCTTCACATATCTTTCTCTCAGGATAACGAAGCTAAGGTGTTTGGTGATATGAATATGGTAACTTTGATCGTTAGAAATTTGTTGAACAATGCCATAAAATTCACCCCGGAAGGAGGATATATCGATGTTAAGATTCAACACGACTTCCAACTGGTCAGGCTTTATATAGCCGATACAGGTGTTGGTCTGGGAGAAAAGCAGTTGCAACGGTTCAATGAGCACAACAGTATTGAACTTGGCCGTAGTACAGCAGGTACAAATAGTGAAAAAGGCACAGGTCTTGGACTCACATTGTGTAAAACATTTGCAATGATGATGAATGCCGAATTAACCGCTTCACCCAATAATAAACAAGGGACTGTTTTTATGCTGTCGATGCCGTCTAAAGTCCCTGCTCCAAAAGAACTAAAGGCGTCTGTTTGCAAGAACTAAATGCCGGATTTTTTCGCTATCCTGTTGAGGGTTCGGTCATTGATCAATCGGAGTAACTCCTCGCGATAGGAAGGACTGAGTGGTATATTTGCACCACTTTCCAAAATAATTTCGTGGGTGTTCACACTCATAATTTTGTTGAAATTGATAAGGTACTGTTTGTGAACCCGGACAAAGAAACCTGGTAACTGAAGTGTAAGATTTTTAAGATTGATTAATGCAGTATAGGTATGTCCATCGAAAGTATGTAGTTTGGAAAAATCCCCAAAGCTCTCAATATAAATGACTTCCTCGTAGTTGATACGTGCATATCCCTTGCTGTCTTTGATGAAGAAAAAATCCTGATCACTTTTCTGTTCCGATGCTAAAGACCGGACCTTTTTTCTGAGATCGAGATGTTCTATCGCTTTATGAACCGATTTCATGAGTCGTTCCATGCTAACTGGCTTAGCGATGAAATCCATTACGTCGAGTTCAAAACTCTCAGCAGCATGTTCCATATGAGAGGTGATGAAGATGAAAAGAGGTGGGTTTTTAAGCCCCTTCAATAGCTCAATACCTGAAATGTCGGGCATGTCTATATCTGAAAATATAATATCAATCTTGGTAGTGGATAGTATTTTAAATGCTTCAGCAGCATGTTTACAGATAGCTTTAATTTCAAGGATATTGATTTTGTCGAGATACATTTCTAAAAGATCTCTCTCTATTATATTATCCTCTATAACCAGGCAATTATACTTCATGGCGTTCAAAATACATTAATTATTAGCAAATATATAAAGCTATGGCCATTTCGTTGGTTATGAAATAATAAAGCAAATTCTAATTGACAATGAAATACCAATATTTTCCTATACTGGTTGATGCGTTTGATAGATTATTCGTATAGGGTTATCTACTGGATGATTTTTTAATTCCTTTTTTTTCCACTTTTGAGATAATAAAACATTTTTGATGTCATTGGCAGTCAGATGGAGAGTTCGGGAAACAAAGAATCAATACCTGCATTGATTCGTAATTCACTACCCCGTATCCTGTAAAATCAATACTGTTTTGTATACCCTGGCAAAGAAAATATCTTATTAAGACACTATGGTTAAATAGAATACCATACTCTGAAAAATTTGGTCGGTAAAGTAAAATGATTACCAAACAATAAGGAATTAAAATATGGACATCAGATTGATTGCAGCCGGGTTGATAGCAACACCTGCAATTTATTTTTGCAATAAACTTGTTCAAAGAAAAAATGAGGTGGATAACGCGACAAAAAGCATAAATACTTCTCTGCAAGAACGCTACGATTTAATCCCTGACTTGATAGATACAGTAAAATCTTACATGTATTACGAATGTG
Organism: Chitinophaga flava; assembly: GCF_003308995.1. NCBI lineage: Bacteria > Pseudomonadati > Bacteroidota > Chitinophagia > Chitinophagales > Chitinophagaceae > Chitinophaga > Chitinophaga flava. Next base: position 2,492,004 of record NZ_QFFJ01000001.1, read on the forward strand.
ATGCGCTGATCAAATTGACGAGAATGCATGCGAATGCACTTTCCTATAATATTGGTGAAATTGAAAAAATAGAACTTAATAACAAAATAACTGGCACATTAAAACAAATTATGGAGGCAGTAAAAAAGTACCCCGATCTCAAGTCCAGCGATAATTTTCTTCAACTGCAGAAAAAGTGGACAGATATTGAGGACCGCCTTTCTGCCTCCGGGAAGGTTTATAATAATGTAGTAATGGACTATAACAATGCCATCATTTCTTTCCCGGGAAACTTACTTGCCGAATTATTGGGGTACAAAACAAAAGCAATTTTTGAAGTCAGAGGGGAATTTCTGAATATAAAACCACAAAGTCTGTCTTACAATTAGCTGTAGTGATATAACAACGCTATTAATTGTGTTTAACCTGTGAGTAACCAACATCTGTTATTCTATCCAGGAACAATTGTCCCATACCTATAAACCTAATACCATCAATCCGGCAATCCTGGAATGTAATGCAATACCCAATACCAGATCACTTCAGTGTGATATGCTGATTATGCTCGCTATTAATAATTACTTAATACTTATGAAAAAAAGAATGATGTTAAAAATGGCTGCCGGCGCAGCAATGCTTGCACTTGCAATGACCAGTTGCAGCAAAAAAGATGATAATACCCCTCCTCCTCCCTCTCCGTCCGTTCAGCATTATCTGCCGCTGACAGTTACAGACAATGTATCCGGACAGGTTACTGATAGCTTTGTTTTTAAGAATAACATTATCCAGAGTGTGTATACTGAACCAACAGGTAATGGCACCTATGACTACCGGTACAATTTTGTGTATGGTGCTGATGGTAGATGCAAAAAAGTTGAGTATGTAGATATTCAAAGGAACAATGTACAATACATCGACAGTGTGGTATATAATAATGATAAAATCACGATGATCTCATGGGCTACTGGAAATTCTTTCAAATCGTCTGTCGAATATACCATGAAGAATAATCAGGCTGTCTTAATGGGAAGCAAAGATACTATTACCAGCGAAAGGTTTAAATATGTAGATTATACTGAGTATACTGTATCTGGTGGCAACCTGACCAACAAAAGTACTGTCAATGGTAGCTGCAACATGGATGGCAGCAATAAAAATACTTATGTATATACCTATAATTATTTCTACGACAATAAGCCAAATGGATTCCAATATGCATTTGAGAAGAATCCGTTCCTGTATTTCTATATGGTAACTTTTGACGAGTTCCTTGAAGTATCTCTTGGTACCGGAAATTTAGCTAAATGGATCTATTCCTCCAATTCAAACGGTAACACAAGCAGCAATACTTTCGAGGCTACTAGCACGTATAATACTGAAACCGGCTTCCTGCTGACACAGAAATTCACTGATGGAGACGGAGACGCCTGGAATCTCAAATATAGCTTCAGAAAAGCTGACTAATGTTGCTTGCTATTACAAATGAAAATTTCCAACAGCTATAGTAATTGATCCTGTGTTGATTGAATTCCAGTTGGGGAAATTTCGAGGAAGGCCTGTAAGTTCAGCTTATAGGCCTTCTTATTTGCAATGACCTGGCCTTCAGATAAATCCTCAATTTTACAACAGAAAGGCCTCATGAAAACCGAAGCGGTGACGACCGGATTTAAAAGAGGATGAAAATATTAAACACAAAAAAAACCGCTCATAGAGCGGGTTCTTGTTTTCCTGTCGGGGAACGCGACAAATTTCGAACTATTTTTCAGCCGATTGGGAAAAGACTGATAGCTTTTGGAAAGAACAATGAGTAGCTGTTTAGAGAGAAGACCTCCTCCCAATAATTAAGATGAAAGATTTCAGTGTTGCCTTTTTAAAATCTGCAACCTTTAGCTATTTTAAGATTGCTTAACAGCCAGTACATCTATTCTTTCAATAGAAGGAGGTTCAGCCAGTAAATCGGGTGCTTTTGCCATCAATGCTGCAGCTAACTGGCCTGCCAAATGTGCCTGTCTGCCGGCATCGTCACTGAAAGTATCGAAAATCCCAAAAGCAGAAGGCGCCATTTGAATAGCATACCAACTAATGGTAGCTGGTTCTCCTGAAACGATCGCAAGTCCACCTCTCAGAAAAGCAGCTAGTTCGTCTTCTTTTCCCGGTTTGGCATTTAGTTTAACTAATAATCCACAATTCACCATAGAATAGTTTTTTTAAGGAATGAATATTTGAAACTGATTTTCACCAGGGTGAATCAATAGAACAAATAGTCTTCAAAATTGTTCGACAGTTCAGACGCAAAGCATAATGAGGATTGATAGATTTATAGGGCAAAGGGGAGCAGGCTAGGTGTTTGTAGATGAACCGATGTTCAATTGATCACAACTTTTTGATCACCAATATCCTCAATGGAGGAAAGGTGCTGAAGTAATTGGGTGTGTAAGCGGTTGTTTGCAGGCCCAAAGCTTCAAAATTATGTTTATATTCTTTGCCATGCCTGAAATCAGAGATTATGGCGGTGCCACCTGGTTTCAGTACCCGGCCGATCTCTTTGCAGGCGGCACTTCTGCCTTCTTTATTGTAGATATTGTGCAGGCAAAGATTGGAGAGGATCACATCGAAAGAGTTGTCGGCAAAGTCCATTTTCATAACGTTTTCATTCTTAATTTCGATCTTGTCGGCAACGCCTTCGATAGCGGCGTTCTTTAATGCATTATGTTGATTGTTACCGGTAAGGTCTTCCGCATTCCAGATGTCGATGCCGGTGGATTTTCCTGTAGTCAGTCTTTTAGCGGCGCCGATCATCAGCAACCCTTTACCGGTACCTATATCCAGCACCTGCTCATCGCCTTTCCAGCTGATCTTGTTCAGCATGCGATCCCTGTGTGCAAATTTGCCATACAATGAATAAACGAGCATCAGCACCGTTTCCAGTATAAAGATGATGCCGGGAAAGTACATCCAGGTAACATAAACATAAGGAAAGAAAGATGGTATCGCGACAAGGATTACGCCAATAACAAAAAGATTCCTGATTACATTAGGAGCGTCAATGCCGTAATTTATTTTTTGTTGGGGGGCCATATATGCATAGGGTTTTAGGATGAGATATGAAGTTACGTATCTTTAAATCGAAACTGATATTTAACCATTCTACTAACGAAATAAAGAAATGTTTCATTGTGACAGCCAACAGTTAATCTCTTGATAGAATTAATGTAAACTTTCTTTTAAGCCGCAAGAATGGTTTCTCAAAAAAGTGGTATGACAACATGGCAATAATTACAGTTACAACGAACGCAATTATAAAACCTACATCATTTCGCCACTCATACGCACCAATCAATTTACTGAAAGCATCCAGTTCCTTCTTATATATTTGATAAACAAACCAGAACATCGTTATATGGAAAACATACATTCCATAAGATATACGACCGAGGTAGGCCAAAGCCCGCGGCATAAACTTTTCTTCGACGCCATACAAAGACAAAAAGAAAAGTATTACCCCTGTAAGAATCAGGCCCCAACCACTAATTGCCTGCCATATTGTTGAAAGATGCGGAGAGTCCGCATGGACTTCACAAACAATCGATGCAATTAACCAACAGGCTACACCCGCAATGAACATTGCAATTCGCGCCATGACAGGCCATTTAGGCTGCATCCCCTTCAGGTAAAGGGAGCAAAGGATACCTGCTGCAAAAAATTGAAATTGCACAAAGCTATTTGTCCATTCGCCGCTAAATTCTTTCGTGGGCCTTTGCGCATAATAAATGACAGCTGCATACGCTACGAACAGTGCCAGATAGGAAAAAATGAGCAACCCCCGTTTGCCTGTAAAAAAAATAACCAGAGGAAGCAAAATGTATAGTTGTTCCTCGACAGAAACACTCCAAAGCGGATTAATAGGATAAGACCCAAGCCATCCCTTAAATGTAATATACCAGTTGCCGGAAAAAAAACTAAATGCAAGCTGTGTCCCGGAAGAAATTTGTCCAAACTTATGTGAAAACTGTGTAACCATCACCATTCCAAAAAAGAAAGTGAAATACAACGGCCAAATACGTAGTATTCGTCGTATATAAAATGATTTAACGCTAATTGTCCCCAATAACGCCTGCTCCTTAGTAAGCAATTCTGTAATTAAAAACGCACTAAGAAAAAAGAAAAGCGGAACCCCGAAAACACCAACCAGGCTAAGATGATAGCCCCAATAATATTCTGCCGGATCGATAGGCGCAAGATCCAATCTATGCGTAAAAAACACAAAAAGAAATGCGCAAAAACGAAGGACATCCAGTTCTGGCTTATAATACCTTGTCATTATCATTACTTGATTAAGCCCCAAATCTACTTTGACCCTGGGATCAAAAAGGTATCCATTTGTTGCAGATCAGGGGTTGAAATGTTGCAACACCAACCCGATACATCCATTTCTACACATTTAGTTGGCTCCTGTATTGTACCATATAAACCATGCGTTCGATAAACACCATAAAAATGCCCTTAAAGAGCACCTAACCCTTAAAGACAACCTGGCAGGTATTGAGAAGAAAATAGAAGGGCTGGAAGAAGATACAATACTTCAGTTGGGCTATGATACTTTCGGCTAAACTCCGGCGATATGGGATTGCAACTCCAGTGAAAGAAGAAGTACAAAAACTGCCGTTTCCCGAAGGGGTGAGCTATAATCACGAAAAAGGCACATTTCTAACTACAAATGTAAATGAAGTATTTGTGCCAATTGTAAGCCAGAACAGCATTACAGGTGGGGATAAAAAAGAACAGGATGGTATAAATACCATCCTGTTCAGTTCTGTCGGGGCGGCAAGATTCGAACTTGCGACCTCCTGCTCCCAAAGCAGGCGCGATAACCGGGCTACGCTACGCCCCGTTCCGACAGCAACGCCTTATCGGCGAATCGGGATGCAAATGTATGTATAAATTTTACAAAACCAAATTCTTCCGCAAAAAAAACTATTTTTTACTTTCTTCTTTTTGCAGGCAGGCCATAATCGCCAGTATGGTAGCAACCACAGAAATGATGGTGCGGACGTTATGCCAGCCGTTCCAGGGTCCGGCAAAAGTATTACGGGCGTCTGCCAGCTGCTGTGCGGAAGCTCCGGCCACCTGTACCTTTGCCAACGCATCGTTCATCGGCACATTAGCTGCGGAAGTGATACCAAACACACCTACAATGTAAAGGATGGCAGACAGCCACAGCAGCCCTTTTCTGCGTCCCTGCTGTTGAATAGCCGCTACCGGCAACAGTATCGCAGCTCCCAGGAAAGCACTCATAAACAACGGATTAACGATCACATCGTTGATAGCCTGCATCGCGGTAATATACTGCGCATCGGGTAGGCGGGTGAAAGCCGGATTGATGGATACTGCAAAGCCAAAAAACAACCCTGCCACCAGGGCAGCGGTTAAAGTAGCGGTGATCATTATGATCTGTCTTGTGTTCATCTGGAAAATAATTTATACCCCAAAGCTATAGCTGCGGGCACACTAAAAATTGAATAAAACCGACACTGGATTATTTTATAAGCAATATTTCTTCACCTGTTTCATCCAGCAGCTTCTGGAACTGATAGGGAGAGCAGCCGGTGAATTCTTTAAAGGAGCGGATAAAATGAGATTGATCGGCATAATCGTTTTCAAAGGCAATATCTGAGAGTTTATTGTAGTCGTTGCTTTTCAGCTGGTGCAGGGAAGCCTGGTACTGACAGATTCTGGAAAATAATTTTGGGGAGATACCCACATACTCCTTGAAGCGCCGTTCAAAAGTACGCTCTGTGAGCTGTAGTTTGTCCTGCAGATCTTTGAGAGAAGTGCTGCCATTGGAGCCCATGATTTGTGACACGGCATATTCCACAATACTGTCTCCTGTCACTTTGTTTTGGGTGATTTTATTATGGAGATAGGCAGATAAAACTTCTATCCGGTTGGTGGCAGAACCGGCTGTGGCCAGCTGTTCCGGCAATGTTTTTTTTCCGGGCAATAGTCCCAGATCCACACAGTCGTTGGTGAGCTCGCCGGCATTCATACCAAACACCGACTTCAGCCCATTGGGGTGAAAGATAACGCCGGTAGCCTTCAGCGGGCCCAACGATGCGATCTCTACATTCCGGGTGGTTTGTCCATACAGGAAAATTTCCGGCAGCTCCTTGTTTTCCCGAACAAAAGTGCCGGCATCCGGATGCTGGAAAATCAGCCCCGGACAACCATCTACCAAAGACCCAAAGGCCTTGGCCAGTGCCTGGGGATCATTGCCCTCCAGTGTCCAGAAATAACGAATATAAGCCTGCAGGTAAGCAGGTGCCGGAATAAGCTCGTACCTGATATGGTTATCCGCGGTTATCATCTTCATAAAAATACATAAAAAGGGCAATAATTATTGCTGGTCATAATATCCGCGTAGCGCCTGTGTTTTATCCTGCATCAGCCGGAGTGCACCATTCAACAGATGGCCATGGTCCAGCGAAAATCCCATATAATGCTGCAGCAGCTCGTTGGCTGGTGCATCGAATCCATGCCGCAACATCGCTACGTATTTCTCCGCGAAGCGGGCATCCTGATGTGACATATCCAGCAACTTACATGCTACCAGCACCGCATACAGGTAATTGACATTATACAACGGATCATCAAAGAGTAGTCGTTTATTGATCCATTCTGTACTACTTTCCGGCTCATTGGCCGTATAAATGCTGTAGGCAGAAGCAATGCCCGTATACAGACTATCGATATCCTGCTGGTTATTGATTTTACCGGCAGCCACGCCTTCGTACAACTGTTCTTCAAAGGTACCTTCCACGGCGGAAGTAAATAACTCAAACGCCAGATAGTCGGTCAGCCGTTTGGTATAAAAAATTTTTTCCTCCCTGGTGGCAGCTTGTTGAATCAGTTCATCCAGCAACAGTAGTTGGTTGAGCATGGCAAATGATTCGAATAGGAAATTGGGACCACGACTATACGAAGGAACAGTCACCCCTTCGCCCATAAGTTTGCGATGGATAGCATGCCCTCCTTCGTGAATCAGTACCAGTGCAGCCTTCAGGCTGCCGTCATATTCTTTCATATACACCGAGACGGGTACACCCGGATAACCCAGCGAAGTAAATTCTGTCTGACGGTTGGGACCTCCGGAGAGGTCCAGGGCTCCCTGCTGCGGATCGAGCAGCCAGCTGTAGTGAGACACATACTCTTTTCCCAGGGGAGACAACGCTTTCAGTATAGTACGGCGTGTACTGGCAAATGACTGTGCTGGCGGGTTCCATCCGGTAGGTAAAGACAGGTCCCAACTATGCACAGAGGTGAGCCCTTTCTGTTTCATGAGCTGTGCCGCCTGCAAACGTTGATAGTCTTTCACTACCGCTGCATGTTTCATCATTTCATCCAGCAAAGCCTTCACACTGGTATCTGTCAGCTGTAAACGGCCAGCATAGGCCTTTTGCGGAGCATTGACATAGTTGTACACACCAGCCAGGTTGTTGCCATGTCTGACAATATCAATCAGGGTGGCGGCCAGCAGCTCCCCATGTTGGGCGTAAGCACGGCTGTAGGCACGGGCTCCGGCGGCCCTTACCGCCGCATCCGGATGTTTCAGCAACACGGATCTTTTGCTGACTGGTTCCAGCGTATCGCCGGACGGCGTGATAACAGGCTCTCCTTTTACCTTGTCCATCAGGCGGTCATACCGGTCTATCAGTCCATCCAGCACCGGATCTACCAGCTTATCAATCAGTTCCTGGTCCCGTACAGCAGGTGTGTGGACTGCTTTTTCCCGGGCTTGTCGTAAACGATAATCATATTTTTTCAGGGCAGTCTGGTCTTGTACCGAAGCAGCTGCTGCTATTACCGCCGGCCGCTGCAATGCATTGTTGACAAAGGTCTCCAGCACGCCGATACTGCTGCTTAGCTGGTTCATATCTGCCTTGGCTGCGCTGTCTTTTATGTTTCCCCAGGCCGCCAGTTTGCGATACAGATAATGTCGCTGTAAAGAAACCTGCAGCTGTTCCGATCTGTCCAGCCGGGCTATCAGATTATTCCGGTTCCAGACCGTATCTGTCTGAAAGGTCTTCACACTGTCCATTAACCGTTGCCTGGACGCCTGCTCTTCAGACAGAGAGGGGAAGAAACGAGTGAAATCAACATGAAAGTCAGTAAAGGATTCTTTTTGCTGTGCAGCAGCAGGGGTGACAATCGCTACAAAAAAACAGAGGAAGCTGGCATACGCTCCTTTTCTCATAAGCATTTGTTTGACAGGATAAATATAATAGCGTTCTGTTGAAAAGGGAAATTATACTGGAACAAGATAACATCCCGTTGATCCGATGATATCATAAACGTTATACAGGTTGTCAAAAGTATCTACAGCAAAAACTTTCTCCCTCTTTTCGATTTATTAACTCAGGTGAATGAACAGTTTTTTTTCCGGTTTTAGTTTTGTCCTATAAATCAAACTACCTAAAACCTTTTCCCATGTTGCTTTTCAACCTGTTACTGCTGACACATTTTATGGCCTTTGCCGGTTACCTGTTTATCCTTGCCTCCTTGTGGACCAACATAGAAGCCCCCCGGGATAAAAAAGGACTGTTCCTGGGCATCGCCATTCTACTCACAGGCATCGCCCTGGTAGCCCTGAAATACCCGGCTATCAATTACTACAAGGTAGTACCCAAACTGGGGATTTTTGGGGTAATAACGGTAATGAATATCCGTTTTGCAGATAAACCCTTCACCCGGCAGGCATACTACTGGATGGTAATATTAACATTGCTGGCAGCAGTCATCGCCACTATAAGAGTTTAGTATTTACCACAAACAATTTGTATCTATGCAAAACCGGACAACCGGCTGTATCAAAACCGGACGTCACACGATTTTTGAACTTTCATAACTACCTGACAGTCATAATACAATTAAAATGGCACTATCCTAGTGGCCCCAATGACCAAAACTAAAAGGAATGCTTAACAGTCATTTCAGGATCGCGATCAGAAACCTGTGGAAACACAAGGCCTTTTCTGTCATTAATATTGCGGGATTAGCTTTGGGCATGGCTTGCAGCCTGTTGATCCTCTTATGGGTACAGGACGAAAAAAAGGTAGATGCTTTTCATGCCAACGGGCCCCGGTTGTATAGTGTATACGAAAAAATGTTTCATGAGGGCCTCATTGATGCCGGCTATGCCACCCCTGGCTTGCTGGCAGAAGAGCTGAAACGTTCTATGCCGGAGGTAGAAAAAGCGTCCGGCATGGGATGGTCCAGTACCAACTCTTTTGCCGCAGGAGATAAAATATTGAAAGAAGAAGGTCGTGCAGCCGGCACTGACTTTTTTGAGATGTTCAGCTATCCATTGGTGGAAGGTAGTGTACAGGAAGCTTTGTCAGCTCCCGAAAACATTGCTATCTCCCGCAGGATGGCCGTGGCTTTCTTTGGCAGCGCGGCAAAGGCTATTCATCAGACTATCCGGTATGATAACCACCGCGACTTTACCATCAGCGCCGTGTTTGAAGACCTGCCAGCCAATGTTTCACAGCGGTTTGACTTCCTGCTCAACTGGGAAGCCATGAAACAGGAAAACGACTGGATCACCGACTGGGGCAATAACGGACCAGAGACAATTATCATGCTGCGTCCCGGCGCCGACGTTGCAAAGCTGGAACAGAAAATCACCAACTTTCTACAGGATTACAACCGGCACAGCGCAGCCTTCCATAGTGAACTGGGCCTGCAACGTTATGATGAAAGATATCTTCATGGCCGCTTTGAAAACGGACAAATCAGTGGAGGCCGCATCACCTATATAAAATTATTCAGCCTGGTGGCAGTGTTTATCCTCCTGATCGCCTGCATCAACTTTATGAACCTGACAACTGCCCGTTCTTCCAAAAGGCTGAAAGAGATAGGCGTACGTAAAGTACTGGGAGCCGTTCGCGGACAACTGGTGCGCCAGTTCATCGGAGAAGCCGTGCTGACAGCCGTTTGCGCGGCTTTCCTAGCAGTATTGGTGGTATTGCTCGTGATGCCGGGGTTCAATACCCTCACCGGCAAACAGATGTCCCTGCCTATTCATCTGCCGCTGTTCTGGGGCGCCCTCGCTTTGCTGACATTATTCACCGGTATCATCTCCGGCAGCTACCCAGCGCTGTTCCTGTCAGGCTTCAGCCCCATTAAAGTACTGAAAGGTACCCTGTCACAAAAGGCCGGCAGCAGCTGGTTCAGAAAGGGACTGGTAACTTTTCAGTTCGTACTGTCCATTATCCTCATCATCTCCACGATATTAATTTCAAGACAGATCAGCTATATCCAGGACTCCAACCTGGGATATGACCGGGTAAATCTGGTGTATATACCGATAGATGGAGAGCTGAGCAATCAGAAAGATGTGTTCAGACAGGAAGCGCTCAACACCCCTGGTGTGGTGGCCGTTACCCGCATGCTGGGCAATCCTACCAGCCTGGACAGCCGTACCAGCGGTATTGACTGGGAAGGCAGAAACCCTACTACCAAATCTTACTTCACCCATTCTACAGTAGGTTATGATTATATTTCCACTATGCATCTTCAGATGGCGCAGGGGCGCGATTTCTCCAGAGAATTTGCCACTGATTCTGTGGGCTATATTGTGAATGAAACCGCTGCGAAAAAAATCGGTTACAAAGACCCTGTCGGCAAACCACTCACCTTTTGGGGTAAACGCGGACATATCATCGGCGTGGTAAAAGACTTTAATTACCAATCGTTGCATAATACGATAGAGCCACTTGTATTACGGCTGGACAACAGCAATGCCTCCGGCGTATTCGGCACCTTCCAGGCAGGGACTTTTCTGGTGAGGATACAACCAGGTAAAGCCCGGCAGGTGCTGGCCGGTCTGGAACAGCTATGCCGTAAGCTGAATCCCAGATTCCCTTTCAGCTATCAGTTTGCAGATGAAGAATATACCCGGCTGTATAAAAGTGAGCAGGTGACCGGCCGGCTGTCGGTGATCTTTGCAGTGCTGGCGATCTTTATTTCCTGTCTGGGGCTACTGGGACTGTCTGTATTCACAGCGGAACAACGGGCCAAAGAAATCAGCATCCGTAAGGTGATGGGGGCCAGTGCAGCGTCCTTGTTTGGTTTGCTGTCATCCGGTTTTCTGTCGCTGGTAGCCATCGCCTTCCTGATAGCGGCTCCGATAGCCTGGTGGGCCATGCATGTCTGGTTACAGCAGTTTGCCTATAAAACAGGCATCAGCTGGTGGATATTTGTATTATCCGGCATGATTGCTGTGCTGATTGCATTGGGAACTATTAGTTTTCAGGCTATTAAGACGATTAACATCAATCTGGTGAAAAGCCTGAGAGGTGAATAAAAAATTGCGTTAAAATGCGAACGCAGGTATGTTAGAAGTACTACAAGGGTACCCTGAAATGGGTGCCCTTGCTGTTATGGCCCTTCAGTATAAAATAACTACCTTTAAACGATGATACCCTGTTCACATATCGCTGATATAAAAAAACATCCGCCGCTCTGGCTGATGGTGTTGTTTGCGTTATGTAGCACGGCCTTTTATCTGCCATATGACGGGTATTGCAACAAACCAGCCGTACAGGACGAACAGGTATATACCGGTACCTGTAAGGGCGGCAAAACGATCAGTTATCAAAGGGCTTTATCGCTGTTGTATCCGGCTGTGGCGAACTACCACTTATCGGTAACCATGGCCCTGGCAGCTGCAGATAATCATATCCACGTCCTGCTGCGCAGTGCTGCTGAAAAATGCAGGCATATCCAGTCTTTTCCTCCTTCTCTTCCCGTAAAAATGCCCACTGCAGAAGAAGCACTCCCTTTAATCTCCTGATACCAGTTATGCTTCATTAAATGTTGCCTCTCCGGCAACGGTAATTTTATTATCTAAATTTTTCACTCCATGAAAAAAATGAAACCCGTATTGCGGGTATTGCGAATTATATTGTTTTGTATGATGGCTGCTATGTGTATGTGTTTGTTTGCTGGCGTGCCTATCAGCATGCCCAGAGTAAGGGAAGATGCACCCATAGAGGTAGTGGTCAAACCAGATACAGAAAACACCAACAAGCCTGCTACAATTGACTTTCAGGCTTTCAATTAATCATAAAAGCGTCCGGTAAATACCGGACGCTTTATTTCAGGCAATTTCTGCCTATAACTTTTTGAGTCTTTCGATTGTTATAAAAACTACATTATGAATTCACCCTATTTTTTAACTTAAAAAAAGTAATGTTATGCCCTACTCTCCTTTGTTAATAAAACCTTTTAAAGAAGAATTGACCGAAGCAGGTGTACAGGAACTGCTAACCGCAGCTGATGTAGACAAAGCCATGGACCAGGATGGCACTACGCTGGTGGTTATCAACAGCGTTTGTGGTTGCGCTGCCGGAACTGCCCGTCCAGCTATTAGATTGATGATCGAAAATGGAAGTAAAAAACCAGATCGTATTCTAACTGTATTCGCAGGACAAGATCTGGAAGCTACCGCCCGCTTTCGACAACACATCTCTGATATTCCTCCTTCATCTCCATCCATTGCGATGTTTAAAGACCGGGAACTGGTCATGTTCATCCCCAAACACAGAATAGAAGGCCGTGACGCAATGTCACTCGCCAACGACCTGAAGGACATCATGGAAGAATTTGTATAAATACCATAAAAAAAGGCCGGATCAGGTGACCGGCCTTTTATCTAAAAAAAATATTGTTATTAATAAGCTCCTCCCAGATCAATAGAAGGACCATTACCTGCCGGCAGATCATATACTTTCTTCAAGTTGCTGCCATCCACATCACAACCGTAGATATCATGCTTCCTACGGCCAGGAGTAGCAGGATAAAGCGTTTCCACTACAAAGAATACTTTTTTGCCATCCGGTGATAAACGTACATCGTTAATGATGCTCTGGTCGGCTCCCAGCGTAATATTTACCTTTTTTTGTCCGGTGCCATCGTAGTTCACCAGCCATATTTCCTCACCAGTTTCGGGTGTATACTTTATAAACGCCAGTTTGTTAAGCTGTGTGGCAGCACCACCTGCACCATTTACAGAAAGGACTCCTGTCGGGCTTACACTCAGACCATTACCCACGATCACACCGCCTAAGGTTGTGGCTGTAGCAGGAGGAAGCGTATATGCACTACCGTTACTACCGTTACTTCCATTACCACCCGTATTGCTTCCCGGTTCAGCATCGGCAGATTTTTTACAACTGATCTGAAATAGTAAAATAGCGGTGGAAAAAAGGATTAAAACAAACGATCCTAATAACATTCTTTTCATAATATAGGTTTTATTTATAGTTAATTAAAATGTAATACATACAATATTAGTAAACTATAAATAAAACATACACATTTTCTACATCAAACTTCTCATGTTCCTTATCTATAACTTGTTTTTCTTCCCTTGCCGGAACATGATTGTAAAAATTGTAAGTTCGTAGTAAGAGCAACAGGCTCAATAAAACGATCCTATGACGGAAATACTGCGAACCAAACGACTCATCATACAACCTATCAGCATTGCTGATGCTGCTTTCATCTATACTTTAGTCAACACCGATGCCTGGAAACGGTTTATCGGCGACAGACACGTCAACACACTCGATGATGCCATCAGCTATATCGACCGTGTAATGGAAAACCCTGCCACCGATTTCAAAGTAGTCAGAAGACTGGAAGATCAGTGTCGGGTTGGTATCGTCACCCTGATCAAACGAACATATCTGCCTCATCATGATATCGGCTTTGCCTTCCTGCCACTGTACGCCGGAATGGGCTATGCCTATGAAGCAGCATACGCCCTGATGGAAGATGTAAAAAACGATCCCGCCCATACCCACATACTGGCCACCACCGTACCCGGCAATGAACGGTCTATCCATCTACTGGAAAAACTGGGATTGAAATTCAGAGACACACTATCTCTCAATGGGGAAAAGCTGTTGTTATACCGGCGCCGGTTTTAGCCAACAGCTAATATTATAACTTCACGGAAAAGCCCATCTCAGCAGTAATCGCCAGCCTGTTCCAGGCATTGATGGCGATAACTGCCATGAGCACCTGCGCCAGTTTCGTTTCACCTAAAATAGTAAGGGCTTTGTTGTACGTATCTGCAGCCACTCCATGCTGATGGATGAGCGTAATTTCTTCGGTGAGCTGCAACATGATTTTTTCTTCTTCAGAAAAAAGATTGGTTTCCTTCCATGCATCCAACAGGAAAAGCCTTTGGGCATTTTCACCATCACGGACTGCATCCACTGTATGTAAATTGATACAGTAAGCACAGTGATTGATTTGTGAAGCACGTACCTTTATCAATCCTTTTTCTATCTCAGACAACTGGGTAGTATGTAAATATTTTTCAAGGCCCCTCAGTGCTTCATAAGCCGCAGGCTGCACCGCAGCGAGATTCATTCTTTGTTCCATAGTGATATCTTTTATTTAATCACAAAACTATATCACCGGACTCCGGAAAATCTTAAACCCGTTTAAGATTTTCGTTTCTTTCGTAATTCACTTAAATATTCAGGAGTAAAGCCCAAATAAGATGCCAGCAGGTACTGAGGAATCCGCTGTGCAAAAGCTGGTTCATTCTTACTGAAATGCTCATATGCCTCTTCCTTGGAAAAATCGTGCAAATATTTGATCCTGTATTGAGAAGCAGCCAGCGCCCGTTGATGCATAATCCTGAAATAGGATTCAATGGCCGGAAACTGCCTTATCAGGCCCTCATACACATCATTATTGATAGCAAGCACGATACTCTTTTCTACTGCTTGCAAACAAAAATCCGTTGGCCGCCGACTGAGTAAAGACATATGATCTGTCAGCCACCAGTTCTCAATAGCAAAATGGGTGGTTTGCTCTGTTCCCTTATCATCAATAAAAAACATTCTCAGACAACCTTTCACTACAAAATAGTTGGCCCTGCAAAGCTGTCCTTCTGCAAAGAGATTTTGCTTTTTCTTTAATTCAATGGTATCTGTAAAACTTAGTATACTGTCTGCATCAGTATCCTGGACAGCGATATAATTTTTCAGATGTTGAATAAAGGGATGAAACATTACCTGATAGTTTCTTTCAAAATTATCTACTATCAGGCAATATCACAACCCTATTACATTTTACAACCCGATTTCTTCCAGAAGATTATTGTGAACAGGCTGCCATCCCAGCTCCTTACGTGCCTTTTCTGCACTGGCAAGAATATTAGAACCCATACCAAAATGAGCCATGGCAGGCCCCCAGGTCCGAATCGCCTCCTGGATGGACAGTGATGTTATCTCCCCATCCAATCCTAAAACCTGATTAATTCTTTCAGCAATAGCATAAAAAGAAGTCTGCCCGTTTTCCGCATAATAGAAAGAGCCTGCTGTGCCTTTTTCCAAAGCCAGCTCGTACAAGGCGATCAGGTCCATGACATGCACATTGGAAGTAAGCGTCACGCCCTTACCTACCATCACAGCCTTATTTCTTTTTTTTGCTTCTCTTATCAAGGTAGGTATCTGATCACTTTCCTTTTTAAGACCCAGCCCTTTACCATATACCAGCGTAGGACAGATCACCATGCTGCGTATGCCCCGTTGTGCAGCAGCCAGTACAGCCTTGTCAATCGCTACACGTCCGGCCCTCTCCAGCAAAGGGTTTTCCGGGATGTCTGTATATACTACCTCGCCGGCATATTGTCCTTCGGCCTTATCACCAAGAATACCGCCTCCGGAAGTGTGGATAAATGTTTTTCCACTTCCTTCGAGTGCATCGAGGATAGCCGCCACCATAAAGGGATCATCGGAATCGGAGACATTAATGATAATATCTGCCGTTTCAAAAAGAGCCGGCAAATCAGGATTTTCCAGCAGTATTCCAGCAGTTGCATGTACTCCCAACTGTTGTACTAATGCCACGTCTGTCTGTTTCCTCACCAGACTATTCACCTGATAACCTCTCTCCAACAGATAAACTGCCAGTGAGCCACCGATATATCCTGTCGTTCCCAGAATAAATACACGCTTCGCTTTCATCTTTTTGAAAGCAAAGCTCCCGACAGCTTTTTAAAATAAAAACCCGAAACTTGCGAATTTCAGACAGGAAAAATTACGTTATATCTTCTCAATAAATATTATGTTAACACCAATAGAACAATCATCTGCACAAGTCTTTTCCACATATCCACAACGGGATATCATACCATTGTTCTGGGCTTCGAAATAGCTGTTTGCATTATCTCTTTTGATCAGCCATTCGTCTTTCGCCTTTTTATAGATTTCATCCAGTGTGAGCATAGAAAAACCGGCGCCGTGCGAACCTATCGAACTTTCGTCTTCGGTCCATTCTTCCTTTGTAACTACCTGGTTGGAGCCTGGATCTCTGTCTTTAGCCACATAAGACCTCATGATAACTTTACCTTCCTTTACAGTAATAACTGTTACAGAACTGCTTCCAGTCCAGGATGCAAAGGAAACCCCATACCGATAGGTGTTATTGGAGGATGCTTTAAAATTCATCCAGGCATCGTAGCTCTTTTTAAAATCATTGTCATAGGCAATCTTATCTTTTTTGCATGATACAAACAGAATGCCCGTCAGCATTAGGACAAAGAGGTAAACATTTTTCATACGTGTGATTTTGTATTCAAACGATGAGAGATTGGTGAATGTTACAGGATAAGTTTTGCACTGCATCGCCATTGATTTAATTCGCATAACTTTATTAAAACAGGTTGATCTAACTTTGCTGTGTTAACTTCTAACTCATATGAAAACAGTGCAACAACCCATTCATTCAGGATTTCATGCTTCCAGTACAGCGGAGGAAATAGCCGCTGGTCATGATTTAACGGGAAAAGTCGTTTTAGTCACCGGCGGCAATTCAGGTATCGGTTATGAAACCGTTATAACGTTGGCGGCTATAGGAGCAACAGTTGTTGTTGGCGCCAGGGATGCCGGCAAAGCAGCAAACCGGCTTGCTCATCTGAAAAATGTGTCCTTTCTTCCGCTCGATCTGGCCGATCCAGCTTCTGTAGACAGCTTTGCAGCGCATTTTCTGGCAGAACATAACCAACTGCATTTATTATTCAATAATGCCGGATTATTCCGGGTGCCACAACTTATGAAAGACCAGCGTGGCTATGAGCTTCAGTTTGGTGTGAACCATCTGGGGCATTTTCAACTGACCGGGCGGCTATGGCCGGCACTGAAAAATGCAGGCAGTGCGCGGGTCATCTCTCTGTCTTCCATAGGACACCGGCACATGGGCCTGCGATTAGACGATCCAAACTTTGAAAAGCAGCCCTTTGATACCATGAAAGCCTATGGACAATCCAAGACAGCCAATGTACTTTTTGCCGTTGAACTGGACCGCATAGGGCAGGAACATGGCGTCAGGGCATTTGCCGTACATCCCGGCGCTATCATGACAGATATCTTCCGGCATGTGACACCTGAAGAACAACAAGTCTGGGCATCACGGGTGGATAACCTTAAAACGCCGCAGCAAGGAGCTGCTACTTCTGTTTGGTGCGCCCTGAGTTCTCAACTAAACGGCATGGGTGGCGTTTATTGTGAAGATTGTGATATAGCCGTTCCCGTGCCCGATGATGACCCTGCCTTTTATGGTATCCGCAACCATGCCCTTGATCCGCTTAATGCCGCCACCCTGTGGAAGTTCAGCGAAGAAGTAACCGGTATCAGATGGCCTTAATAATGACAGGGGAAACACCCCTGCAGTTCCGCAGGAAACTACTATGATTATTTACGTCGGTTGATCTTCCATCTGAGTAATAACTCCCATTGCATCACCAGCTTCATATTCATTCCCAGCGAATCCTTTGCAGTATGTAATACCGGAATTACCGTACGGGCTGCAGCCTGCCATCTGTGATGATCGTAATATACTTCAGCAGTGATATTACCCTGGAACTGACCGATGCTGTTCCAGGTTTTACTTTTATCTGCGGTAGTGCTGTTGTTAGTGCGGGTACTGATGGTATCACGGACTTCTTTGGTTTCAAAGATGGAGGCAGTATGTCCGTAATATCCTTGTACGCCTGCGCTTCCGAAGAAATCACCCACTATACGGTGATGGTAGGCCAGTGATGCGCTATAGCCGAAGGTTTGCCTCAGTGTACGGGTGATCTTATCGTTAGGTCCTGCCAGGCTTATCCCGCTGTAATAAGGGGCATCCTTGTACAGTTGGGTAGCCATTGCATTCATGTCCAGGCTGATGGCAGCATTATTCCAGGTGCGTTGTATACGGATACCCGGAATTAAGAGTCTGTACAGCTGGCTGTTTCCATCGGGGCCTTTGTAATAGCCCGGATGGCTGTTCACCGGCACCGGGATGGTCCACTGTCCCAGCAGCTGCCAGAATCCTGGCGTATGTTGCTTTACCTGCGGCAAATGGTTACTGGCAAGGCGGTCTATGGTTTCCCGGCTGGCTTTTAAGGGGTGTTCTGTTTTATGATGATAAAGCGGAAGGGCTTGCAGGTTCAGTCTGGCAGGTAACGCAGGTTTTAGCATGGCGGATGCTTCGGAGCCGTTAACGGCTGCCAGATCTGATGCTGCAGTATTCCCGGAGACTTCCTGGGATAGGCCAGAAGATGACAGTGTATTCGTAGCCGTTATATCATTGTCGTTTCTTTCTGATTCTCCGGCATTGTTACCGGATGGAGTGATATGCCTACGTATATGCAAAACCGTTGTACCGGAATGGCGCCCGGCTTTGTCACCAGGATCAGCGGGAGTATGCTGAGCTGCGGTTTTATATGTGGCTGAGCTTTTCGCAGATCTTCCTCCTGCTGCAGGAAGGTATGAGGAGGTGCTGTTATTACCTGCTGACACATTCGAGGCAGAATGACCAGGAGCTGCAGATGCAGGGTCATTGGCAGCCGGAGCTGTTGTATTGGGAGCAGCGCCTGACATGGGGGAAATACCTGATGTGTTAGCGGCAGCCGTCCGTTGCTTAGTACTTACTGTAGTAACAGAGGACCGTTCTTCTTCAGGGATATCCGGCAGGGAAGATTTCGTTTTTTCTGGATCTGCAGCTGTTGTTTTGTCAGCAGCCAGCGCTGTATCTGGTTTGGAAACTACGGGGATACTTACGTGATCCGCCATGGAATCTTTAGTAAGGGTCGTGCTGTCTTTTATGGTAATGGCATTGTCTGCCGGCTCTAATACCGGCGCAGGAAGGTTATTCCGGTGTACAACGTATAGTACAGTACTGGATATAAACAGGGCACCGACTGCATATTTAACGAAGGGCAGCATTTTGGCGAAGATGCCAGCTGAATTTGGAGCGGGATGTCCATGGGTAGGGGATGTCACGGGCATCACTGCATTCAGGCGCTGCTCCATGAGCTTCCAGCTGTCATCAGCGGAAGGTAAGGAAATGGGGACTTCTCCTTCGTCCCAAAAGTGCTTATGCAGGTTACTTTCACTCACTCAGGTATCATTTAAGGTAGTGTTGCTCCAATATCGGTTTCAGTTTGCTTCGTGTTTCACTCAGGTGCCATTTCACTGTTCCCGGGCTTTGTTTAAGCATTTCGGCAATATCTTTCACCGGAAAGCCTTCCAGATAAAACAGTGTGCACACAGCTCTGGTAGATGGAGGTAATGCGTCGAGCAGCTTATAGATATCTTCCCAGGCCAGTTTGTCCAGCGTATTATTCTGCGTCGTCACTACTTCTTCATCTATTTCATTATGTGATGGCCATTTACGGCTGCGTATTTTGTCCAGTGCCGTATTTCTGACAACAGTATACACCCAGTTAAAGAATTCCCCTTTAGCGGCGTCATATTTTTCCAGTTGTGTAAATACCTGCAGCATACCATCGTTCAGTACTTCCACTGCTTCTTCAGGCTGGCTGAA
Organism: Chitinophaga flava; assembly: GCF_003308995.1. Classification (NCBI taxonomy): domain Bacteria; kingdom Pseudomonadati; phylum Bacteroidota; class Chitinophagia; order Chitinophagales; family Chitinophagaceae; genus Chitinophaga; species Chitinophaga flava. The sequence goes on from NZ_QFFJ01000001.1 coordinate 2,511,873, forward strand.
GAATTTCCGGCACAATAAGAATAGTGCCGGGTAGAACTTCCGGTATAGTTTTTCCTGGCTACGTCTGTCGTTGGCCAGGCACTCACGTACCAATTGCTGTAAATCTTCCAAAGGACAATACTGTTACAGTACCAAATGTGGGTTATCAGAATGGAAAAAGTTGCTATAGACTATACAGTCATATAGCAACTAAAGCTCTTGTTATCAGTACTGTCTACAAATGCAGAACAGAAAACTGTTTTGTCTAACAGGATAGCATACACGTCATCAGTTATCTCCTCCGTAAAGTGTCCGGGCGGGGATGCCATGATGTATCTATCGGATGTCTGGGACTGTCTACCGGATGCCTGGGCGTGTCAATCGGATGTCTCGGTGTATCAATCGGATGCCTTGGTGAATCTATTGGATGCCACGGAGTATCCGGATGTTTGATGGTATCACCGGGATGATGTATAGAATCAAGCCTGGTACTATCATGGCGATGCCCCGTTGAGTCGGCACTCAATTTCGCCTTCTGTGCAGCCATTTCCTGAAGGGTTATTTCGCTCATGTCTTTTTTACAACCAATCACAAAACAAATACCCAGCAATGCTGCTAAAAAATAAATAGGAAGATATCTCATAAGAAAAGTCGTTTATAAAAGTAAACGGGAGCAGTTGCGAAAGAGGTTGGGTAAAATGAAAAAATTTTATACTGTTGATAAGTTGAGCATGAATAAAAATACTACCTGCAAGGATTAACAATTATCCTCTTTCTTAAAACATACGCCCCTTATCCACAGGATTAATTTTTTATTAAATTCATCACCCAAAAAAATTCTTTTAAAGAAATGCCTTCTCCACTCTGTAAGTGCGCATTATTGTCATTGATCCTACTGATATCTGGTTTACCAATGTATGCTCAGCGCAATCCTGTTCAATACGACTATTACAAAACAATTATAGGCCGGATAGATCCTTATAATGATATTAACTATTACAGGTTCTCTAATGGAAGATCCAAAATATTTATGAACGTCTACGAAGCAGATCAGCATTTTATCGACAGTAATACTTTAATATTCCAGCGAACCCCTTCGAGACTACTGATTGAATACAGTAAGCAGAATAATAACGAATGGCAATTATTCTGGCAGATAAAAAATAATATACCTATAACGGCTTCAATGATTGATACCCTTTATCTGGATTCACTTGCCCAAAAGCAAGGACCCAACTGGGTTATCCCATATCAATTACATTTTGAAAATTCTTACATTCAATACATAAAATTCCCCGGTGAAGGACTTCCGGACAAATCACCTCATACTTCAAATCGCAATCACCCAAAAATACTTTTTCAAAAACCTGTAACATTTAAGCAGTGTACCTTCACCAGTCTATATTTCAGGAATGTCATTTTTAATGATGATGTTACTTTCCTAAACAATTTTACTTTTGGTAGATTTTCAAATGGTGTCATATTTGACAACACATTGTTTAACAAAAAATCAAGAATTATCAATGATTACATCTCTCAGATTACCCATTTTCCACTTGCCGATGATCAGCAGATAACGCAGATCAGAAATAAGGTATTCACCTGGGCTGAAAAAGTCTTCAGCAATTTTTTTTCCGATCCATTTAGTGGTTTAAGAACGCAGCCAGCTTATAAAGCTAACCCCAACTGTATCTTCTATAACGAAGCTGTCATTTACAACAACAATCCATATTACTCATTTGATTTTTCCGGAGTAACGTTTAAAGGGAGAACCTACATTACCACCTTTTTCCGGGATCAGTCAAGATTAAAATACGATGACAGTCAGGCAGAAGACGCTCCGGAGATTGATCTGGCACCGGCTTCAAACATGAAATTCCCCATCTGCAATATGTCTTTTAATTCTGCCAATTTCTCACATATGACAAGTTTCAACAACCAGTATGTGAATAACATTGATTTAAAAGACGCCTTTTTCTCCGATACCTTAATGCTCTTTAATACCATCATTAAAGACTCGTCGAAAACCAACAATAACTTTTACTACACTCATCTTTCATCCGGCCTGAATATCATTCTCAATCCATCAAATTTCAATCTCTCCGGTTTTAACATCAATCCCGTTTCCATAGGTGAACTAAATTTTATGTATTGCCAAACGAATTCGGCTATCTCTATGCGTAGTAAAGCATTCCTGGAAAATGCCAATAGTTTCTACGATAAGGTGATCGATGACATTAAATTTACGTATAGCCGTAACCAGGACCTGGTTAACGAGCTGGAGAACAAGTATCGGCACGAGCAACTGGGCTTTAAAATAGTTTACCTCTGCCATAACCCAAGTGTAAAAAATCTACTTGAATTATACCGGATAATTTTTCTCGAACTCGCAGTAGGGAATGGCTACAGGGGCGGAGTAAACTTTCTGACGTGTTGCTTTTTAATCATTATCTTTTTCACTTTTTCTTATTATTTTCTCTTCCGAAAAACATTCATAGAATATATCGACGCTGAAAACGAAGAGAAAAACGAGCGTACCAATAAGAGCAAAAAGCGAAAAAGGAGTTCATACGACCCCAAAGATCACATCAAAAATTTTCTAAAATGTTTGTGGAAAAGTTTTCACATCTTTTGGGGTTACAAATTCAACGGAACATATTTCAGTTTTCCCACCCCACTGCTGATCTTGGTTATTATGGAATGGTTAATGGGATTCCTTATGATTCTCATATTTATGGTTTACATAGCTGCCAATTATCCATTTATCCGCAACCTACTCGGTTTATAGGCACAATTGTTTTTTTACGTAGATACATTGCGTAGCACGATGATATCTTGCCTCTGTTAAACATAATCTTACTATGCTATGAACGAAAACACTACAACACCCTCACGCCCTTTTGGCTATCTGACTGTTCTCAGGGAAGCGGGATTTTTCAGGGATTATGCTTCTCTTAGTAATGAAGCCCTGCTGGACGAAATACTGAAAAAGAGAAAGGATGCTTATTTTGATCTCTTTAATGGACCCACTTCTGAAATTCCCACCACCGACCATGGCCTTATTACACTGGACACAGAGAAAGTGCTTTATCTGGACATGGAAGCTGACGTATGCGCCGGTAACAACAGCTATACTGATCTTCTACTGTTATGTAACAGGATATCCGGAAAAGAAGATTTTATCACTGATATCCGGGAAGTATGGGAGAGTAACAGCGGCCCTATAAACGTTAACTGCAAAATCAACGGGCAGGAAAAGACTTTTACACCAGCCTATCAGGATGACTGGTATGATGATATGATACTGGGAGATGTACTTGTTGAAATTGCCGCCGCAACAAAGGAGCCCTATTACGCATGTCTCGGTCCTGACTACACCTGGGCCGGACAAGATATCGTGATTATCAGACTGACCACGGAAGAGAAAAAAATACTGGAAGAAAAACTTCAGTTAGTGCTGGAGCCGGTTACATCAGCGGAGTGATTTTTCAGATTAAACCGGCTGCTTTCGCAGAAGTTTTGTCTTTACGCCGGTGAACTTACAACAGCAGTTATTTCAATTCAGTGACTTCATAACTCATCAGCGTTCCGCACTATCCGAAGGGCCGATGCTGATGGACACCTCCGCCAATATGGCGATAGTCACGCTTCTTAATAAGTAGTTTTAAAAGTTGTTTTCTGCTAAAAATAGTGTTATAATAAGAGAAATATAATGAATGATGAACGGTAATGAAATCATATTGCGAAAGACAGAACCTACTGATTTAGCGTTCTTCTTTATCTTTCAGCTTGACACTGAAGCAAACTATTTAGCTGCTTTCACATCAAAAGATCCAACAGATAAAACAGCATATCTTCAGAAATATTCAAAACTGCTGGATGACCCGACTATAAATATGCAGACAATCATTGTCGGTAACAGTATTGCAGGAAGTATTGCAGCATTTGAGATGGAAGGTGAAGCAGAAGTTACCTATTGGATTGACAAAAAGTTCTGGGGTAAAGGAATTGCGACAAAAGCGCTTCAGGCGTTTCTAAAAAGCGAAAACAGGAGACCTGTTTTCGGACGGGTGGCATTTGACAATTTCGGCTCACAGAAAGTTTTAGAGAAATGTAATTTCGTAAAAATCGGTACAGACAAAGGTTTCGCCAATGCACGACAAGCAGAAATAGAGGAGTTTATTTACAAACTGATTTAAAATCAGTTAAAAGACCGCCTGAATTCGAGGGGTGAAAGATTAGTTTTTGTTTTGAATAGTTTACTAAACGACTGTGAGTGTTCAAAACCCAATTCGTAGGCAACCTCACTTACTGACAAGCTGGTTGTAGATAATTTTTCTTTCGCCTTTTCTATGAGTTTATGATGTATGTGCTGCTGTGCATTTTGCCCGGTGAGGGAACGCAGCATATCACTTAGATAACTCGGTGTTATATTCATCATTTCTGCAAGGTATTGAACGGTCGGAATGCCCTGGCTTAATGATTTTTCATTGTTGAAATATTCGTCTAAAATTTCTTCCAGCTTTTGTAACAGGTCGCTGCTTACAGCTTTGCGGGTAATGAATTGACGCTTGTAAAAACGATCAGCATAATTCAATAACAACTCTATCTGGGAGATCAGGATATCCTGGCTAAAATCATCTATCCTGCTGTTTAACTCTTCTTCTATAATCCTGAAAATAGAAATGATCGTTATTTTCTCACTTTCTGAAAGATGTAATGCTTCATTGGCCGAATAAGAAAAGAAGCCATACTTTTTTATTTTTTTAGCCAAAGGATAATTCCACAAAAAATCCGGATGGATCAGCAAAGTATACAGGGAGCATTCCCTAACCTCTTTATCGTTATTGCTGCCCCTAACCAGGTAGTGGGCAGCGAACAATAATCCACCTTCATCAAAATCATAATAACCCTGGCCATATTTTAATTTCCCGCTGAGTCTTGGCCGGTACGATACTTTATAAAAGTTCAGTACATGAGTGCCTGCTGGCAGCATTGCTCCGGCCTGAGTATTAGCACTATTGATCAGACTTATCAACGGATGTACAGGCTTAGGCAAGCCTAAGGTTTGATGTGCGTCTGAAATTGAATCAAATTTAATCCGGACGTTCTCTTCCTTTTTCATATTGTAAAATTATTACAATGATAACTGATAATGTTTTTAATTACCAGTTATCAAAGATGCTTATTTTGAATTACCCTGAGCGGAGTTGGAGACAGACTCCCATTCTTCCCAGATTGCCAGCCGTTCCGCATAAGCGGCCCTTACCAAAGGTAGATTGTGGCTACCGAGATTAAATCTCAGCGGCGGATTACCGCTATCGACAATCTGGAAAAGTGCCTGTGGTGTTGCAGCAGGATCGCCCTTTTCGGTATTTTTCAGTCTCTCTGCAAATTGTGTTTTATGCTCTGCGTAAATATCAAGACCAGCTGCAAATTTCAAAGACTCCTTGCTTCCAAATTCGGTAGCATATGCACCGGGTTCTATGATCGTTACTTTTATCCCGAAAGGTTTAACTTCCATCGCCAGACTTTCATGAATAGCCTCGAATGCCCATTTTGACGAACAGTAGTAGCCAATCACAGGCAACGTTGTATGACCAAGCGTACTTGATACACCAAGAATGTGCCCCGCACCTTGTTTTCGTAACAAAGGTAAGACAGCCTGGATGACCGCCAATGCACCAAAGATGTTCGTCTCAAAGAGCGCACGGACATCATCAGCACTGGCTTCCTCGATCATACCGACCAGTGAATAGCCCGCATTGTTGAGTACCACATCCAGCCTTCCAAAGTGAGCATGCGCTTGCGCCACTACCTCTTTTACCTGGTCCGGCCTGGTTACATCAAGCTCCAATGTCAGCACGTTTGCACCGTACTTTTCTTTGAGATCGGCGATACTTGCTAACGTCCGCGCCGTCGCGGCCACCTTATCTCCGCGGGTAAGCGCAGCATCGGCCCAAACGCGTCCAAAACCACGGGAGGCCCCGGTAATAAACCAAACCTTCTTTCCTCCTGAATGATCATTTTGATGTGTCATGATTTTTATGCTTTAAATGAACAACACAACAAATGTCAGCAGATACCGATTGTTACTTGTAGTGTAATTGAGGATTTTCGTAGGCAAAATGAGAAAGACGTCCGTTAGAAGAAGGCGTAACGTTCTCTCCGGTTCAGTAGCTGTCAATATGAAAGTTTTTGGCCCATCCAACCAGAGGTGCGCAGAAATTGCTCCCAATTGAGTGTATTCGGGTTCATTTTTCTACTCCAAAACAGGTCACGATCTTTTCCGTAATATTCATATTTAACTGCGTATTCCACCATCCCCAAAATCTCCTGCACTAAAGCCTCATTGGAACCAAATTCCGGAAAATGCTGTAGTAGCTCATCCCTTGTAAATGCAGCACTATATACCGCTTTCTTACCTGTCACCCGGATAAAAGTATCGACCATCTCCTGAGGTGAAATGATATCACCGATTACCGGCAACGACTCCCCTGCATATTTAGTTGGGTTGGACAAAATTTCCAACACGGCAGGGCCTGTAGCCGTAAGCGGATCAACAAATGGCGCACGGAAGTCTTTGGGTAAATAAATCGGAAATACAAGTGTATCGCCTTCCACAGCCGGTGTATAAAATTCAATCAGATTCGTGTAAAAGAACGCCATGTAAATAAATGAACTGGTGACTGGTAGCGTGCGGATATATTCTTCTACCTTAGCCTTGTCTGTAAAATGGGGCGCAGACAGTTCCCCACCTGTAATTTTATCTACATTTTCCAGGCTGCTGAAGATAATATGTTGTACTCCAGCTTCAACTGCTGCATCAGCCAGCTGTTTACCTAACTCGAACTCGTGGGTTGCAGGCGGGTTAATACTGGGCGTCATCATGAACACCCCTTCCGAACCCCGGAATGCTTCCACAAATTCATTTTTATATCCCAGATCAAGTGGTATACTTACCAGTTCAACTCCTTGTGCTGCCAGACTAAGCGCCTCCGGCGAATCAATGCGGCGGGTGATGCCCCTTACACGATAACGCCCGCTTTCCAACAGCGTGTATGCGGCACTGCGACCCTGTTTGCCCAGCACACCGGTAATAGTGATGAGCGGTTTATCTTGTTCTTTTGAATTAGCAATCATGCTTTTGATATTTAATGAAATATTTAACTATAATAATTATAGTTGCAAAGCTATTTATAGCATGGTAGCTTTGCAATAACTATCCATTTAGATAGCTATTGCAACGATATATTATGGAAATAGCATACAAGAGTATTTTATAGTCTCCAAACCGGCCACAGCGTGTCATTACAGCAAAATTTCCGTATCAACTTATTACAGGCATCAAAAAAAAGAAAGCCTTCAACTTTTCGTTGTAAGGCTTTCTTTTTTTAATTCAAAATACCTGTAGGAAATTATCATTTTTTCTTCGCCTTTGATAGCGGGTATTGAGCGGCAGATATCGCGAAACTAAAATCGCCGAAGATATTATTGTTCACTGAGTCGGCAGGATAAGATGCAATGGTGCTGTATTTATGACAACTATAGCAAGTGTTGGTATTCTGTACATAACTTTCAAGGATCGTATTGGCCACTATATGAGCGCCGCTCAGCATAGCGGATGTATTTAGCGGAAACGGAGCCTGAATGGGCGTTGTCTTGTCTGGCTGCAACGTTTGCGACCAGATAACATCTACCAGTTCATAATACTGAAAAACCGATTGAGGATAAAATTTCCTGATATTGTTTTGCATACTATCATTGATAGGCACGGCATCTGTCGGATCAATCGGGTTTAACCTGGTAAGCTGTATAGGTACTGGTTTTGCCTGCGACAGGTAATAGGGCGGCGAAGTATTCGGTGTACAGCCTACTGTTACAGTACCTCCTCCTTTCAGGTTTACCTTGCGGGGAATACAATTCGCGCTATTAAAATTATATCCGTATGGTGGGGGATCTTGATTGTTGGTGCCCGGTACATTATCTACCTGTTCAAAAGTAGCCCATACCCAGGTCGGTTGATTCTGTGTTTTATGCAGGATGTGCAAACCTACCAAAGCAACAGTTGTTTCCCTTAATTTCCCTGTAGCGGAATCAAATACAGTTGCCTGGGAGAGTTTATATCGCTGCCATTTAGGTGAATTAATGCTGTCCACTTCCATCCATGCGGCTTTTACTTCTATAGCGCCTACTGCGCCGTTATATACGCCTTGCGGAAAATTAAGCGGGACGCCGTTTTTAGCCGAATCATGCTGTGTGACGGCATTGTAATAACCGTTCTTGATTACAAAATCATAATAATCCTTATTCAGCTTGATCTCATACCATACATTGGTGTTATTTTGAGCGCCCAGCCAGTTGGGTTTGCCAAAAGGCGCTGCCTGATCGGGATCCAGGCCAAATGTGGTATCAAGTGCAAACTTGGTGGTGAAGGTTAACAATTTCGTTTTACCCGGATTCATCAGCAATCTTTGTGTTTTAAACTTGGCGGCATATTGCGGCGAAACAAGCGTGCCCCATGATGACGGCGGCACGCCTCCCGGCTGAAACAGCACATCTATTGGCATATATGTTTCCCAGCTTACGGGTGTAATATCTCCGGGGGGGGCCAAAATACCCCGAAGGGTTGACTGGCCAGTTCATGGAAATGAATTCCTGCCAGGCAAAACAATCCGCCTGGGATTGATTATTAAATGCCGGAAGGTCTCCAGGCACCTGGTTGTTGAATTTAATGACAATATTGTAAAGAGGAGAACTAGCGTAACAGTTGCAGGTGTTTGTTGACCGCGGCAACTGGTCATTCCTGTTTTTCGGTTTGAAAGCTGATGTGATGAATTGCGTGATAAATAAAACCGAACAGGAAATCATGAGGATGGTAACAGATCTGTTCATTTTTGCAAGATTTAAATGAAGTAGGGGTTATAATTCAAGAGGCACATATTAACCTATATGTGCCTCTCTCTTTTATCGATCTGACGGGTTGATGTTTCGCATCATGCTGTTGCGGATGATACCTTTAACAGCGCGGGCATAGCGGCCTGGCGTTGCTGGCCGGCATTGGTAACATAAACACCATGTTGCCCGGGGGCTGCATTGGCGCCAACAGAGACCGTGATATACAACGCTGTATTAGTGCTGGGTTGACTATTACCCGGTACAGCATAGTAAACGTTCTCTTTTACTGCAGTTACTGTCGCCTTAATATTGGGATCATCAAAGGTCACCGAAGGATAGGTGGCCGGTTGGTTCTCCTGCGCGGTGCATGTGGCCACAACCACTACCATGCTGGCAGATGCAGTACCAACGTTAATGACAGAAGGGACATACGTACTGTTACTTAATAATGGAATGGGGTGATTAACCGGATTAGGGACACTGATGTTATACAAAGTGTCAAAATAATCCTGATAGAAGAGTTGAAGCGGTTGTGCAAATGTATTATCAGGAGTGGTATCGCCTACCGGTTCATATCCATTGGGAATGGTACCTGCATAAGCACTGGCAACAATTTGCATTTTGAAGGTGTATGCCACCTGAGATCCCCAGTTGATAGGCACATTTGAAATAGTAATATCGCTTACGGTATAACCCTTACTAGCCGGCACTTCATACACGGCATGGAGAATAAAATTACCCGGTAATGATGTTCCATCCTGCGAAGTCAGCGTCATGCTGCCTCGTTTAATGGTCCAGAAAGTAGACGCATCGGTGCCATCAGGGGTTTTGTAGGCGGAGAAATCCGGCATTTGAATGTAGAGTCCCGGAGGGTCTGCGAGGGTCACCATTGCTCCGCCAGTAACGAAATTATTTACAGTGCCTCCTATATTAGGATCGCTGTTGCGGAAGCGCTGACCAAATTGGCCTACACAAATTAAATTATTGTAATCCCTCGATTGCCACATCGTATTTGTAGTAGGCGGCGGAGGAGGAGGGTTGAAGCGTTGGACGCCGGATGTGGTGGCCAGGGCTATCTCTGTTTGTATGGTGTTGGGAGTACTGGTCAGATGTATAGCGCCGCCTGCAGTGGCACTGGATACCGGTCCGCTGTTCCATTTGTTCAATGGATTGTATACCGGCTGATTGGTGACAGGGTTCACTATACCTGGTACAGATAGATCCTGCAGGGTGATCTGTGGTTTATTCAGGATAGACTGATACAGCGCCAGTACCTTGTTAGGGTCCACTTCCCACAAGGTGTTCCAGTATTCAGGGTTTTCGCAGGTGAAATCAATCCGCGTAATTTTTCCCTCAGCATTCCGGGTAACAGCCCATTCACAATACTCATCCTGCCAACCTCTCGGACCATAAGGGAAATAGGCAACACTCTGACCTGTACCACAAGGGTCATCCGATATTTGCCCGGGCATTATTCCGGTATCAGCCATTTCATACAACTTGGCCTGTGTTGCAGTGGGGAAATTATATTCCAGTCTCCCAGGGAAAGCCAGCCATTGAATATTGGCAGCATTGCTTGGTGGATTGTTGTCGATGGGGTTGTAATAATTTGTTGTTGGAGGCGTGTTGGTTGTATTCCAGGGATTATTCAACATGCCCTGTTGCGTGAATCCGTCAAGGTTGTTGCTCCATAAACTATTCATCATGCTTTGTTTTGTCTGATCATCTGCAAAATCCTGGATGTTTGCAGGTGTACGGAATTGAAACCCCGAGGTAGTAGAAGGGGCTCTTTTTGCTGGGGCTACTTTTTCTACGCTTTGCATTCGTTTAAGTTTTAAATGATTATTTAAAATGTGTGAGGAATCAGCGTACGCTAGGGTTTTCGATTATTTGAGGTATGAATGGGGTCCCGTTTGTAGTTACAAAAGTATGATATCAGCCGATTAAACAACTATGAAAAATATTTTTTACGGAGGGGTAATTTCAGTATATTAAGAATATGCCTAAAACGAAAAAAGCCTTACAACATTGAGTTGTAAGGCTTTTTCTTTCCGTCGGGGCGAGCTGGACAATTGTCGAACTCATTTCTACAATATCTCAAGGCTTTGGCGGAATTTGTAATCCATAATGAACGACTATCACAACCAGGAATAAAAAAAATAAGCTGAGTATCAATATGGCACATGATTAAAATTGTGACACATCCCAAAGTTATACACAAGTGATTGCCTTTTTTCCTTCAAAAGAAATATTGAATTATTGGTAATATAATAATAGTTATATATTGCGTCGCAAAATGTTATTATATAATGTTATTTAATAGTTGGGCCTTTATTTTACTACTGCTAGCAACATTTGTTATTTACTATTTGCCCCGCATGGGAAAATTGCAGGTCAGTATCCTGATCATTTCCAGTTTGCTTTTTTATGCATATGGACAGCCTGCTTTATTACTACTACTGCTCTGTTCTGCCTCAATAAATATTATGATGAGTTACATGACAGTTTACGGTTCAGTTAACCACAGAAAGCTGTATGTCACCCTTGGAGTCGTTTTAAATCTGGCTATTTTGGCTTATTTCAAATATGGGTCTTTACTCGCTCATACCTTTATGGATACCTCGAAAGGTTTAGGCCATTATCTTATCATGACTCCATTACCAATTGGAATTTCTTTTTATACATTTGAAGGTATCAGTCTGCTGCTAGATGTTTACTCAAACAGACATGCTGATGTGCTGACCATTGATAAATCAATTGGGAAACATGTAACTAAAACGCTCTTCTTTATTTCCTTTTTCCCACACCTTATTGCAGGCCCTATTCTGAAAGCGTATGAGTTTTACCCACAGATCAAAGAGAAGAGCATTAAGACAATTGACTGGGATTATGTATTCAGAAAATTGACAGCAGGGTATTTTTTCAAGATGGTGATAGCAGACAACCTGTCAAATTTCACTTTCTGGATGACGGCGCCATATTTTCAAACACTATCCAGTATCACCCTTATTGTAATGCTTTTGGGATATTCCATCCAGATCTTTGCTGATTTTGCAGGATATTCAATGATCGCGCTGGGGTTGGCTAAATTGTTTGGATACGATTTGCTGGAGAACTTTAACTTTCCATACATTTCCACTTCCTTTTCTGAGTTTTGGAGAAGATGGCATATTTCATTATCTACTTTTCTGAAAGAGTATCTCTATATTCCACTTGGAGGTAATAGAAAGGGGCACGTCAGAACATATTTTAACCTTACGATCACGATGGTTCTCGGAGGGTTATGGCATGGTGCAGGCTGGAGCTACGCAGTATGGGGCGCATTTCATGGATTAGCACTGGCTATCGAAAGACTGATCAATCAGACCTTCCGTATAAAAATTGAAAGCCGGATAGGCATCATTCTGAAGGGTTGTATGGTTTTTTCTTTTGTAACACTTGCCTGGTTGCTTTTCCGGCTACCATTTCATGACGTGGTGGATTATCTGAAAGCCATCGGGACGAACGTTCACGTGCCGAACAACCGTCTGATATTGGTTTGCATTATTATCTACTCTATGCCAGTAGTTTTGTATCATATTCACTACCTAATGCCAGCAGATTGGCGATTAAACAGCACAGTTAATCGTTATAAATATCTAGCTAATGCTATTATGTTGTTTTTGATCGCAGTGAATAGCGGGCCATCAGGCTCATTTATTTATTTTCAATTTTAAGTATTTATGATCAGGAAAAGTCTGCTCGTCTTTATAGTCATCTTTGCTGCATTTAATATTTATCTGACAGTCAGTAAAAAGCAGTTCAACGAATACCAATATCAATATCAGCTGAATGTTATAAGAGCACAGAAATATATTTATGATGCTGAAAGAAAACCATCAGCAGTAATGCTGGGTACGTCGCTTTCTGCATTAATGCATTTACCAGATAGTATATACAATCTTTCTTTGCCAGGCTTGAATGTAGCAGATGGAATAGAAGTTGTTAGAACAATACATACACTTCCCAAAACCGTGTTCATTGAAAGCAATTATTTTTTCCGTGATGGCAGTGAATCATTTAAAGACATTTTTAGTAATCGCATAAATAATCAATTAAAGATTTGGCTACCTGGTATGAGAGACCAGAACCAGCCGCCAAATATCCTTCTGAGCGTTCTGAAACCACAAAAGAATAAAGAAGAAAGACCAGCTCCTGAGAATGACGCTGTCCCTTCGCCTGCTCTTTTTGCAAACCTATTGACGCGGCAAGAAAGCATTTATAAAACGGTGGATACATTACTTGTCAATCGCGGATTAGACAGATTGACAGAATTTGTAAAGGACATAACTGCGTCAGGAGGGAAGGTTTGTATCTTTGAAGTGCCGGTATCTGCCTCATTAGTGCCACTTCCATTGACCACCGTAATAAGAGAGAAGCTAAGGGTCAGGTTTCAGCATCTGGAAAATGTTTATTTTTTAAATGCCCCTAAAGACCATAAATACCAGACAGTAGATGGTATACATCTGAGCCATTCCAGCCTTTGGGATTATAGTATGTATTTCAGGGAGGAAACAGCACGTTTATTTTCTGCAAAAAATGAATTAGTTCCATGAATTGCAAAGAGGAAATGAAACTCGCAAGGATTGTGAATATGTGCGCTAATAATCTTATTGCCAGTGGATCTTTATCGGTTAATGGGGAAGATACAATTATTCAGACCTGGAAAGCCAATAAAGGTTTTATGGTAGTTCGGTCTTCTATTATAGGTGATGGTAGCCCAATCGGATGCATTTAACTCCCCTGCTACCTTGTTAATAGATATGTTTATCCACTTTTAGCCCATTCGTAGCCCAAAAGTTTAAAAAGGTTGGTTTAGGTTACATTAATAGAATGTATTTAAAAATCACCATAAAAAAAAGCTCTAAAGTCGTTAATATTAAAGACTTTAGAGCTTTTTACTTTTCCGTCGGGGGAACGCGACAAATTTCGAACTTTTTTATTGCTGACCTTATCAAAATAGAGATATTCAAAAGTTTTCTATAAATCATAAACATTTAAATATCAATAAATTAATTTAAAAATTTGCTTCACACACGGAGTATACCTAACTTGTAATTATATATGGTTTCTTTTTTCGAAAAAATAATAGCGATACTCCATGAACTCAATATCCCATATATGCTTTCAGGTAGTGTGGCGATGAGCTTATACGTTGTACCAAGAGCTACAAGGGATTTTGACTTCGTCATACATCTTGAATCTAAAGATATTGACCGCTTTATTGCAAATTTTGAAAATGGATATTATTGTGATAAAGATGCTATACAAGATGCAATAAACCGTCGAAGCATGTTTAATATTATTGATCATGCATCTGGTTTTAAAGCGGATTTTGTTGTTTTGAAGCCTGATCCATTCAGGCAAATGGAATTCAGCAGGAGAGTGCAGATAGATTTTTATGGTCAGGTTGTCTACGTAGTTTCTGTCGAAGATCTGCTTCTTTCCAAACTTATTTGGATTCAGGATTATCAGTCGGCGATACAAATGGAGGATATCAGGAATTTGGCTTCGCTCGAGAATCTGGATTGGGACTATATTAGAACATGGATTAATAAGCTCAACTTAAATACATTTAATCTTCTTGAAGTATGACTGATACACCCGTTCATATAAAGCAATTGCAGCTTAAAATCTGGCTTTCCAAGTCTCCGATGGAGAGGCTTAAACAGATGATGGAAGATAATACAGCTTTAAATGCGTTTTGGGCTGCGGCTAAAAATCTCCCAAGCCCAACGCCTACCCATAATCAGTTAAAGTCCTAAGCTGCTTTTGTCTTGCTAGTTTCTTCTTTTCTTCACTTCTTTTTTCTTCAAGCTTTTTATGTCTGACCTTAAGAGTTTCATTACATATTGGTACTCCTGAATTTTCTTTGCTTTTTTGATAATATCCTGCCAGATTTTCTTGTAACACGCTCAGCAATTGGCAACTTTCCTAAGTTACTTCTTTGGGGGTTCCAACCTAAGCGAGTTACACCGTCCAATAGTAGCTCGCTCATCATATTATTATTTTTTTACACATTTTATATATCTGCATAACCGGCTCCCCGCCTCATATAAAACAACTACAGCTTAAAATCTGCTCCGATTGAAAGACTCAAGCAGATGACCGAGGATAGGCTTTGAAGACATTTGGAGCGGCGGCAAGGCCTGCTACGCATTATTTATCAATTTGTTCAGCAGCGGTGGAATTTCATCAAATTCATTAAACCAAATAATTGAAACACCAAGCTCCTTCATTATCTCCTCATTTAATTTATGGTGTTTGTCCAAAAACTCTTCCGCTGATTTTGAATCTGCGATAACCTGTTTTTTATCTCCACTTTTTGACTCAGAGGAATAAATAAACTTTTCTTTTGTCATTCGTCTCATCAACGAAAAATGCCTTGGTTTATCCAAATTTCTTGCTGAAATATCTAAAAGTCTTCTTAGGTTGGGATCAGTCATAGATAAACCAACCATTAGACAATTATATTCTCGAAGATTATTTAATTGAACCAAATTTGACCAATGATACGCTTCTGAATAAATCTGATGGTAACCTTCTTCTGAAAAAACCAAAGTGCTTTTATCAAGTCCCTCATAGCCGTTGGGATTTTCTGGCAGAAAACCATGAACATGATAAATTGGCAATTCATCAGGATGGTAATATTCGTTTTCCGAATAAATACTGTGATATTGGATTGATTTATTTTTTAATTGCCTTTCTAACAAATCGTCAAAGTTATATGTCACAACAGATCGAACTTTTGCGCCTGTTCTCTTAGGCATACAGAGATTAGAAATTGATTTTAGCAGATCGGAATTTATTTCTCTTTGTGTGTCTCTTAGTTGATATAAGTTTTCGGTTATGATTTTGGTAAATTCCCTCATCTCTGTTCTCTCCTTTGATAGTCCTTTTCTAAGGTACCTCGCTGCCATTAGAGCTGACGGTTCGTCAACTTCATTTAGGCGATTAACTATCTGTTTTATATCCTCTTGAGAAATAGATAACTCCTTTGCCAAATAGGACACAAATAAGGAGTTCAATAGTGTATTCCAATCAGGCATTCCGGCACTGCTCGACACTCCTGCTCCTAAAAAAAAAGCAAATTGCCCTCTATCGTATGAATCAGATAATTCTTTTAGACGTTCCTCTCTTTCTTTTTTCCAATCTCCCAAACTCTTTGAAACAGCAGTTTCAAGCCTTAAAGAGAATAAATTATTGGCAATAGAATTTGCTTGCTTTCGATGTTTATTGATGATCTTATTTATATCCTGAGAATCCCATATAAAGATTTCAATGGCTGGATATGTATTTGTAACTTGGCTAACAATTTTGGCCTTCGTTGGCGCCGGAATTGTTCGCAAGGTTACTATTAAAATATTTTTCACGCTCTCTAGATCATCTTGTCTTGATAGTTGATAAAGCATTCGGTCCACAAATTCCTTCATTGGCATTCGAGTGATGCTGTTGGTAATTTCTATCAGCGTTTTACCTTTGAAATCGTCAAACCCATTTTCTGCAACAGCATCAGCAATACCTCTTATACTATCAGATATAGCAAATTGCTTTTTCTCAGTTTCTATATGAAATTTTAGTAGATTAAGAATAAATGTTTCAAACTGGAAATAACTTCTTGGGCCATTTGTTTCAAAACTAGAAAGAATGTCATCTGCGAGCATAGTAATGATTATCTGTTAATTGCAATACTTAAATACTAAATATATGAAATATACCAAATCTCTCAAGCAATAGATTTTTACAAAATGTGTCTATCCTCCAAATAAACAGGAGGTGTACCAAAAATATTTTGAAGGCGCTGAGAATGGCATATTCAACTACCTGACTAAATCAAAAGAGGCTGTCTCGAACTTTTGAGACAGCCTCTTTGATTTTCTAAGTCGGGGAACGTGACAAATTTCGAACTTGTTAATACTGGATTTAAGGTTAATAGAGGATTTTGTAAACTTCAGAGAAAGATTATTCAAATAAGAAATGAGATATCAAATAAATTTAATAGCAATTCAGTGTAAGCATCGATGAGGGGAAAATAACAGAATTAAGGACAGGTACAGTGATACAACCTGAAGCTTGATTGGATTGCCTTAGGCGAGGCATTGGATCAAGCTATTGCAACAAGAATATTTCGAACAAAAAAAGCCTTCAAATCTAACGACTTGAAGGCTCTTTTAAATTTCCGTCGGGGCGGCAAGATTCGAACTTGCGACCTCCTGCTCCCAAAGCAGGCGCGATAACCGGGCTACGCTACGCCCCGAATCCCTGAACGGTCCACATTTCAGATCAAACAGGCGCTCTTGTAGCAAACCCTTTCTTCAAATGTGGAGTGCAAAGGTAGGGATTTGTTTTACATAAAAGCAAATTTTTCTAAAAAAATTTAAAAATCTTCCTGAAAGGAAACACAAAACCCTTTACCATTAAAGGTTTTAACGAATTCTTTCAGAGAAGATTTTTCGGAAAAAGAAGTTTATTGGGGCATTCTGATGATGATTTTTCCTTTTGTTGTGCCCTGATGGATGGCATCAAATGCAACTCTCATAGCAGTAAAGTCAAAGACACTGTCTATTTGCGATACAACGCTGCCGTCTTTCAACAGCTGTGCGATCTCGTCAATAGCGTTTTCCTCAGAATGTACTATGGTATAGGACACATTCAGCCCCTGGTCGCGGTAATGCTGCAATTGTTTGTCAGGGATAGCTGAAGGGATATACAGCACAGGAGCGCCAGGCAACAGATGACGGGAAAAACGGGTTGCTGGCAAACGACCTCCTAAGTCCAGCAACAGATTGAGCTGCAGGCTGGCTGCATGGTCCAGATCGAAGGTATCATAATCCAATACTTCGTCGGCACCGAAAGAAGAGGCCAATGCCTTGCTGGCAGGCTGTGTGATGGCTATCACATAAGCACCCAGATGTTTGGCCATCTGAACAGCATAATGACCTACACCACCAGTAGGAGCGGTGATCAGGATACGATCACCCTGTTTTACGGTATAATGCCGCGTGAGGTTCTGCCAGGCAGTAACAGCCGCCAGTGTAGCAGCAGCCGCTTCGTCGAAACTAATATTATCAGGCTTCAGTGCCAGATGTGATGCCGGAGCAGCCACATATTCCGCATAAACGTTACCCTGACCCGGAAAATTCACCATCCCGAATACAGCATCTCCTACCTTGAATTTTGTTACTTTACTGCCGACTGCTTCCACAATACCGGCCAGATCCCAACCCAGGATCACAGGAGACACCCCGTCAAACACAGCGGCTGCACTCGCACGTATCGTCTGTTCATCAGTGACAATTTTATAGTCTTCCAACGTCTTAACATCCACGGGGTTAATAGACAGGGCTACTGTCTTTACCAATACTTCTGTATTGGTAATAGCTGGTACTGCAATATCTGTAACTTCCAGTGGTGAAGCGGAATCCAGTTTTTCCAAAACAATTGCTTTCATCTTTGTAATTTTTTATAGCAACAAAGGTAGAAGCCGGCTTACCAATGGAGTGGTAAACAAAAGGGGAAAAGCAGTAACGAGATTGGACACCGGCTGCAGCATGGCAGTAAATATGTATTTTAGCAGTATGGAACAAATACATGAACCGTTCAGTATCAGCGTTACCGAGCTGGATCACTGGGAAAAACGAAACCGCCGCAATAATTTTTTTGAACTGGTATATATCCTCAAAGGAAAAGGAAAACAGTGTGTCAATTACAATCAGGTCCCTTACCAGGAAGGAAGTTTTTTCCTGCTGCCCTCCTCTGATTGTCACTTATATGACATCACAGCAACTACTACCTTTTTGTTTATCCGTTTCACGGCCAATTTTTTTTCCAGTGATGAAGAATGTGTGATTGATTTCGGAAAATGGTTCTGTCGCCTCAATTTCATTATTGGCAACTATAACCGCCTGCCGGGAGAACTGATCAGTAACGGCGCCGATAAACAGCACCTGGTGCATCTGCTGGAACTGCTGATGTATGAAAACCAGCGCAACGATCCGCATACACGCCGTATCATGCAAAGCACCATGGTATCCATCCTGGAACTGATAGCCCGCAATGTAGCAACAGCATTACCACCTCAATCCCTATACGAAGAAAAAAAATTTGCAGACTTACTGCTACATGTCCAGTACCATCTGCTGGATGAGGAGATGATCACGCCACAATTCCTGTCTGAACGATTCCATATTGCACCTACCTACTTCAGCGAGTATTTCAAACGTAATGCACGGGAAACCTATCAGGAGTTCATCCTGCGGTCCAAGCTGAAACTCGCAGAAGCCAAGGCCCTGTACACTGATATTCCGTTTAAGGAAATCGCATACGACCTTGGCTTCACCGATAGCAGTCATCTCAACAAAATGATGAAACGCTTTTACAACAAAGGCATGTCAGCAATAAGAAAGAGTGCTATGGCCGACGTTCCGGCTTGATCTTGTCAAAATCCACCACGCCGGTCCTTTTAGCCCATTCAAAATAAGCGGCCGACAGTTCATTGACTACCTGTGTCTGTTGCGCCGCCAGATCAGTAGTCTCTCCGCGGTCTTCTTCGATATTATACAGTTCCCACCGGTACTGCGGCCAGGTAGACACCAACTTCCACTTTCCTTTTCTCACGGCCCGGTTGCCCGCCCGTTCCCAGAACACCGGTTCATCACGGTGAATATCTTCGCCCCGGAAAAAGAGCCCTGTCAGGCTTTTACCCGGCAGCACATTGGCTTTTAGGCCATTATACTGTTGCGGATATTTCACACCGGCCAGCTCATAAAAAGTAGGAGCCAGATCAATCAGGTGAGCTGTCCCTTTCTCAATAGTACCTTTCCGGATATGCCCCGGATACCAGGCTATCAGCGGTGAACTGATACCACCTTCATACATAAAGTTCTTGAATGCGCGGAAAGGTGTATTGGACACATACGACCAGTTTTTACCCTGCGATTCAAAAGAGCCGGCAGTACCTACCGGGCCGGTGTTACGGCCGGCAGCAGAGCCGTTCCAGTGTGCCACATCTTCTGCCGGCGCACCGTTATCAGAGATAAACACAATCAGGGTGTTGTCATCTTTCTTCAATTCTTTCAGCTTGTCCAGCACCTTACCTACGCCCTGGTCCATACGGTCTACCATAGCGGCATACACTTCCATCTTCGCTTTCCACAACACTTTTTCATCGTAGGTGAGGCAGTTCCAATCTGGTACTGATGCATCTCTTACGGCGATGGTTTGTTTAGTATCCAGGAGGCCCAGCTGTTTTTGCCGTGCCAGCCGCTCTGTACGCAGGGAATCCCAGCCTATGTCATACCGGCCTTTATAACGGGCAATATCTTCTGGTAAAGCCTGTAATGGCCAATGTGGTGCATTAAAGGCCAGGTAAAGGAAAAAAGGCTGGTTGCTGTTGCGTTGTTCTTCCAGGTAGCTGATGGCATGTGCTGCTATCTCATCGGTGAAATAATAGCTGTTGTCTGCCGGATGCAGCCGCTGGTTGTTTTCCACCAGCACCACCGGATATTGTGATCCAAACAGCGGCATGGGCCTGGCATCGAAATAGTTGGCGCCACCACCGATGATACCATAAAACCGGTCAAAACCGCGTTGATTGGGCCAGGCCAGGCTGTCATTGCCTACATGCCATTTGCCTGACATAAGCGTATGGTAACCGGCTGTTTTCAGCACTTCTGCCAGCGTGAGGGATTCTTTATTAAGGAAACCCTGATAGGCAGGCAGTCCGAGGTTGACGTCAAAAAAACCGACGCCGGCCTTGTGCTGATACTGCCCTGTCAACAGAGAAGCCCTTGTAGGTGCGCAGATGGAGTTGTTGTAAAACTCTTTCAGCCGCAACCCTTCACTGGCAAGGCGGTCCAGGTTGGGCGTATGTATCTCCGATCCATAAGCACCCAGATCGGAGTAACCCATGTCATCTACCAGAATCAGGATGATATTGGGTTTCCTGGCCTGGGCATATATTGTGTTCACAACCGTCAGGGTGGCGAGGGCGGTGAATGTTAGCCATAACTGCTTCATTTTTTTCTCTTTTATGCTGATGTTATTGTTTTTTATTGTTGGATGGAACAACCGGCGCGCCTGTAGGACCAGCAAAACCAGCAGGGCCGGCGGGTTTTATCTTATCATAGTCTACTACATTGTTATCGTTGGCCCATTGTTCATAGGCGGCCGACAGTTCTTTCACAACCTGTGGTTGTTGTATGGCAAGGTTCCTTGTTTCTGCACGGTCATTGTCTATATCATACAGTTCCCACTGTTTGGAAGGATAGGAGGATATCAGTTTCCATTTGCCTTTTCTCACGGCCCGGTTGCCTGCTCTTTCCCAGAAAAGGGGCGTCGACCGGTCTATCTCCCGCTGGGAAAAAAACAAAGACACCAGACTAACTCCCTGTAAAGGTTGTATACTGAAGTTATGATAAGTAGCCGGATAATGAGCGTGACCTATTTCATAAAACGTAGGCGCCAGATCGATCAGGTGAGCTGTGCCCCTGGCAACGCTGCCACCTTTGATTTTAGCAGGATACCAGGCAATCAGCGGGGAGCTGATACCACCTTCGTAGGCACTGGCTTTGTAGGAACGGAAAGGTGAGTTGGAAACATGTGCCCAGCTTTGTTCCTGATAATCGTAAGAACCTGCAGTACCGATAGGCCCTGAGCTGCGTTGCCTTCTTCTGCCGGTAGGGATAAAACCTCCCTGTGCACCGTTATCGGAAATAAATACAATGAGTGTATTATCTTCTTTTTTTAGTGCTTTCAGCTTGTCAAGTATCTTTCCGATGCCCTGGTCTACGTGATCTACCATGGCGGCATACACTTCCATCTTTTTCTCCCACAGCTTTTTTTCATCATAGGTAAGACTTTCCCACGCCGGTACTTCCGGATCAGGGGCGATGGTGGCATCCTGGCGGATGAGGCCCAGTTGTTTCTGGCGGGCAATACGTTCATTCCTCAGCGAGTCCCAGCCAATAGCATAACGCCCTTTGTAGCGGGCGATATCTTCAGGTGGCGCCTGCAGCGGCCAGTGAGGCGCATTGTAAGCCACATACAGGAAAAAGGGCTGATTGGTACGATTCTGCTCTTCCAGGAATTTCACAGCATGACCGGTGATCTCATCCGTCAGATACTTTCCTGGGGCCAGATTGAGGCGGCGGTTGTCTTCCACCAGCGGCACAGGTGGCACCTTATCGGGATAACTGCCAATATCATAGTAGTTGCTGGCGCCGCCGATAAAACCGAAGAACCGGTCGAATCCGCGCTGATTGGGCCAGTAGATACTATCATCGCCTACATGCCATTTGCCCGACATCAGTGTGCTGTAACCCGCTGTCTTCAATACTTCTGCGAGCGTCAGCGATTCTTTATTGAGGAAACCCTGGTAGGCAGGCAACCCCAGGTTAACATTAAAAAAACCGATGCCGGCTTTATGATTGGACTGCCCTGTCAGCAGGGAAGCCCTGGTAGGTGCACAGATGGAATTGTTGTAAAACTCCTGTAGCCGCAGCCCTTCGGCAGCCAGCCGCGACAGGTTGGGAGTTTGTATTTCGCCGCCATAAGGCGCAATATCGGAGTAGCCCATATCATCTACCATGATCAGGATGATATTGGGCCGCTGTTGTTTTTGCTGTGCTATGCCCAGGTGGATAACACCAAGCATAACAAGGGTGGTGATCATTTTTTTCATCAGATATACTTTAAATGCGATATCAATAATTTTCCCAGAGCGGGTCCTGTTTTAGTTTGGGGTTAAGGTTCAGCTCCCGCTGTGGTGTAGGGAAATGAATATGCCGGGGAGCAGCCAGGGTTTTGCCAGCAGCTTTCAGCACTTTCACATAATAATCCGGTCCTCTTCTTACCAGATCAAACCAGCGCTGGTATTCATATACAAACTCTTTCCTTCTTTCCTGGAAAACACTGTCGCGGAAAGCGTCTGCATTGAGAGAAGGAGCCAGGTCCTGCAGACGGGCCACACCAGCTCTTTGCCGCACGGCATCAACAGCCTGGTAAGCTTCGGCCGAAGGCCCGTTCAACTCATTCAATGCTTCAGCATATATCAGCAAAACTTCCGCATACCGGATAATAGGCAGGTTTTTGGAAGACTCGCCCTGGTTACCAATTACAGCAGGATCATAGTATTTGTTGAAATGCGGTTCAAAGGTGTACAACTTCCCATCAGTAGGACTGAGCATCTGAGTTACAAAGGTGACAGCCTTACGGGCATCGCCTTCCGCAAAACTTTCGTATAGCCCTCCCTGTTTGTGCAATGCATCCGAATAATCACCATTGACGCCCGGCACTTCATTGGGGGCAGACCGACTAGCCAAACTGTTACCCTGATAACCGGAATTGCCCTGGAACTGCGCAGAGAAAATATGTTCAATACCATTCTTCTTCGCCACATTAAATACATCCGCATAATTATCAAAAAGCGCATACCAGTGATGATCTATCACCTCTTTACTTTTGGCAACGGCATTTGCCCAGTCTTTGCGGGTGAGATATACTTTGGCCAGGAGGCTTTTGGCTGCACCGGAAGTAGCCCTGCCGATATCGTTGGCGCCATATTCTCCGGGAGCAGGCAGGGCTTCCGCAGCGGTGAGATCGCTGATGATCTGTGCATACACGGCAGCTTCCGATGCTTTCTCCACATACAGAGCCTCCGGCGAAAGCGATGCTGGTTCATGCAGTACCAGTGGCACAGCACCAAACCATCTCACCAGATTAAAATAATGCAGCGCACGCAGGAACCGGGCTTCGTTGATCAACCGTGTTTGTACGGTAGCTGAAATATTTTCTTTCCTGATAAGCGCAATACGGTCAATCGCGATATTGGCAACATTGATAGCGTCATAGCTCTGTTTCCACAACTGTTCCATACGGTCGTTGGAAGCATCGTGGGTAAGCCCGGAAATAGCCCGTACATGGGCATTACGTGCCCTCGGCCCGGCTTCATAATCATCGGTGGCCATTTCCACACCGATCTGGAAAAGGCT
Source organism: Chitinophaga flava (assembly GCF_003308995.1). Lineage (NCBI taxonomy): Bacteria > Pseudomonadati > Bacteroidota > Chitinophagia > Chitinophagales > Chitinophagaceae > Chitinophaga > Chitinophaga flava. Next base: position 2,535,779 of record NZ_QFFJ01000001.1, read on the forward strand.
GTTGTAAATAGACTGCCCCGATTCATACAGTTTTCGGTAAGCCGCTGTGACAGCTGCTTTGGCCTGGTCTTCATTCTGATAAAAATTATCAGTGGTCAGTACTGACTCCGGCTTTTCATCCAGTTTGGAGCAGGATGCCCACCCAATGGCCAGCATAACGATATATAGTATAAAGGCTTTTTTCATACATGTTTTTTGTGGTTGGTAGATGATTACAGTGTGATGCGCACACCAGCATTTACTGTTCTGGCAACCGGATAGATGCCTGCATCTGTTCCCGGTGATACGTTGCTGCCGGAAGTTACTTCAGGATCGAAGCCGGTATATTTTGTCCAGGTAAGCAGATTTTGTGCGGACAAATACACGTTGACAGCCGATATTTTACCGATCACCGACCTGGGCAGGGTATAGCCCAACGTGATGTTTCTTATCCGCAGGAAAGAACCGTCTTCGATAAAGCGGTCAGAGAAAACCGGGGCTGGGTCCAGCTTGGCGCGGGGAATAGTTTGACTGGGATTGGCAGGCGTCCACCGGTCCAATGCAGAAGCGGCCGCATTTTGCTGACCGGTAAACAGTTCCAGCGATTGCCGGTTGGCATTCAGGATTTTATTCCCATAAGATCCCTGTAGAAACACTGACAGTGATAATCCCTTCCAGGAAAAGTTGTTGCCAAAGCCAAACACGAAGTCGGGCTGTGCGTTGCCGATAATCGTTCTATCGGCAGCTGTGGTGAAGATGCCGTCGCCGTTAGTATCCTTGTAAAGGCGGTCTCCTGGCTTAGGGACGGCATTGCCGGTATATTTTCCTTTAGTAGCTTCTTCTCCTTTTTGCAGAATACCATCTGTCACGGTACCGTAGAAGCTTCCCAGCGGTTGCCCTACCTGAATGATATAGTTGCCGCTGATATAGGAGCGGGCACCATTGCCGATGGTCAGCACTTCATTATGGTTGAAGGAGATATTAAAATCCGTATTCCAGGTAAACGCTCCGGTAACGTTTTTACTACTGATACTTACTTCCAGACCTTTATTCAATACAGAACCGAAGTTCTGGAGGGAAGCGGTTTGTCCGGAAGTCCAGGGTATTTCTACATTCAGCAGCAGGTTAGTGGTTTTCTTGTAATAGCCGTCCAGCGTAAATAACAGCCTGCCTTTCAGGAATGCCGCATCCAGTCCGGCATTGTACTGCCAGGTTTTTTCCCAGCCCAGGTGATCATTGGCGAGACGGGAAGGAGCAAAGCCCGTGGCTATATTTTTTCCGAAAAGATAATTGAGGCTGTAAAGGGTGGCGAGTGATTGATATTCACCGATTTCCAGATTACCGGTAGTACCAAAGCTGGCGCGTAGTTTCAGGTCGTTGATCACTTTGGTCGCCGGCTCAAAAAAACGTTCGTTGCTGATACGCCAGGAAGCGGCTGCAGAAGGGAAGTAGCCCCATTTGTTGCCTTTCCCGAAACGGGAAGAGCCGTCTGTACGGATGCTGGCCGTAAAATAATAACGGCCGTGATAATTATAGTTGATCCGTGCCAGATAGGAATGCAGTACCCAGGAGGTGGCGTCAGCAAAGGGGCGTACCAATGTAGATCCGCTCTGCAGGCTGTTGTAGGTAAGATCATCTGAAACAAAATTCTGTGCACCGGTTCTTACAATATCACTCTTGAATTCCTGTTGGGTGAAACCTGCCAGCACATCAAAAGTATGTTTACCAATACTACGTGTATACGTGAGGGTATTTTCATTCAGCCAGGAATAAGCATTGTAGGTACCTCTGGCGGCGCTGCCTTTATTCTGTATCCCTTCATAGATAGTTGCCGGGATGTAGTTCTTTTCAGTGGTATTATTCACATCGGCGCCCAGCAACACTTTCAGGTTCAGCCCATCAATGATGCTGTATTCAGCAAAGGCAGTACCCAGCAGGCGGTTGGTGGTTGATTTGTTACGTTGCTCATTGATAGTGGCGATAGGGTTGGCGAAAATGTTTTCGAAAGGATTACGGAGTGTATAACTACCATCTGGTTCATAGATGGTGGCGGTGGGTGGCATCTGCAGCAGGGAGGTGACAAAGCCGGAAGGCGCCACATTGGCGTCTGACTTGCTGACAGACAGGTTGGCGCTTATTTTCAGCTTTTCATACGGTTGTGCGTCTACGTTAGCTCTGACACCCAGTCGGGTGAAGTCTGTATTGCGGACGATACCCTGCTGATCAAAGTAATTGCCTGAAAGGAGATACCTTGTTTTAGGATTGCCGCCGCTGATGGTTAGCTGATGATTTTGTGTGGGGGCGCTGCGGAAAGCGGCGTCCTGCCAATCGGTGCCTTTGCCCAGCTGGTTGATCTGATCCTGCGAAAGATACTGGTTAGGGCCTTTGGAAGGATTGGCATCTAACAGTGCTTCATTACGCAGGATGGCAAAGTCGCGGGCGTTGAGCAGGTCTATCTTCCTGCGTAAGGACTGCACGCCATAAGATCCTTCATAGGAAATCGTGTTCCGGTCAGCTTTGCCTTTGCGGGTGGTGATGATCACTACGCCGTTGGCCCCGCGGGAGCCGTAGATAGCAGTAGCAGAGGCATCTTTCAGCACATCCACACTTTCGATATCAGAAGGATTGATGCTGGCCAGTGGATTAACGGGTGCACCGGTGAGTATACCCGGACCAGCAGGACTGTTGTATATCGGGAAACCATCTATTACATACAACGGTTCATTACCGCCCTGTATGGAGCTGCCTCCCCTTACACGGATACTGACGCCACCGCCGGGCTGCCCGGAAGTCTGGGTTACCTGTACGCCAGGAACAGCACCTTTCAACGCCTGGTCAACAGCACTGACCGGCTGCTTCAGCAACGGACCTGAAACAGATCCTATGGCGCCGGTAAGATCACTTTTTTTCTGCGTGCCATAGCCTACTACCACCACATCATTCAGCTGGCTCTGTACCGATTCCAGCGGTATTTCTATATGGCCGCCGGTAGCTACAACTTCTGTTTTTTTATAACCAATGTAACTGATGATAAGTGTATAAGGGAACTTCTGTCCGGTAACAAATACAAAACGTCCTTCTGCATCAGTAGACACACCGTGCGTGGTACCTTTGATGTTGACCACCGCGCCCGGCAACGGTTCATGGGTGCGGGCATCCACCACTATGCCACTCAGGTGTGAATTGATCAGCGGTGTTGTAGGCACCTGTGCTGTTGAAAGCAAGGGGATAAAAAAGAGCATGGATAGTCCTACCCATGCCAATATGTTTTTGTGTAACATTATCTGCATGATTTAAAAATTTAGCTGCCCGCCCACACAAGCCGGAAAACCTGTAACATGACAACGGGCATGGGAATGTCAGGCCCTGGAAACAAAGGCGCTGTCAGAAAAGAATCTATAGGAGGAAATGCCGGAAAGCTTCTACCGTAGGCAACAACAGCCGGAACAACATCTCACTCCGCCGGTACGGTTGCAGTAATAAGTGGTTGACATCTAAATAAAATTTAGTGTTGAAGAAAAATGTTGCCTGAAGCACTGTTGGTGCCCTGCAGTTTTAATGGGTGGTGCTAAAAACTGTACCAGGGCTGGTTCTGCTGTATATAGATGGTGGTTTTCAGTGCCTGTTCTGATAACAACGTCGTAAAAGTAAGACTATTTTTATTAGTACACAATATTTGTAGACTAATAGTTATAAGATTTTTTTATCGTGCATCAATTTTGTTTGGAAGAAATCGGGAAGTCGGCGTAACTTACATGTAGCATAAAATCATCTGCTAACATCCTCAACTCCGTTTCATGAAAATTTTCTCCCCTGCCCTGATCAGGCAGGTTTGTCAGCGTGCCCTGGCTGCAGCCCTGTTGATTTCCGTTATGCCAACCAGCGGCCAAAGTCCTGCGGTCATCGCCCGTATAGACACCCTGATAAAAACAGACCTGGGACGGCCCTTCAACGGCGTGATCCTCATTGCCCGCAATGGCAGAATCCTGTATTCCCGCTGTTATGGTTTTTCCGACGCGGCGCACAAAGTACCGCTTCAATCCGATGAACAGTTTGTAATAGGTTCTGTCAGCAAACAAGTGACCGGTGTACTGGTACTACAGGAGGCCGCACAAAAACACCTGGACCTGCAGGCGCCTATCGGTCGTTATCTCCACAACATCCCTCAGCGCTGGAAAGACACTGTCACCGTACAACACCTGCTCAATCATGTCTCCGGTATTATCTGGCCCGACAGACCACTGGCATTTAAACCAGGTTCACAATTTGCCTACTCCAATATCGGTTACTCGTTGCTGGGTGAGATCCTCGAAAAAGTAACCGGCAAGCCCTATAACACACTGGTGGCAGACCTCTTCAGCAAAGCCGGAATGAAAAACAGTTATGCACCTGGCAACAAACCTATCGTCCTGAAAAGTTTTCTGGAAGACAGCACCCGCCAGCTCATCCCCACCGGCGCTGATGTAACCTTCATGAAAATGCTGGCCCCCGCCGGCGGTATTATCTCCAACGCCCGCGACCTGCTCCTGTGGAATGAAGCATTGCACAACGGCAGGATACTACCCGACAGCCTCTACAAAATCTTCACCACTCCTTTCTCTCACCGCGACCATCCCACCTGGGGCCCTGTAGACTATGGCGATGGTATACAGATCGCACATCCGGAAACGCTCACAGAACTGGGACATAGCGGCGCCGCTAATATGCCTGCCGCTGCCACCACCTGTATCAACTTTTATTACCCCACCACCCAAACCAGTGTCATCGTACTGGAAAACGTATCCTGGGATACCCGGGATATGGTCAGGGCTTTTGTATTTGAGAAAAAGATCAGGAACATGATTGTGGAAGATATGAAGTGAAATATTTATTCCCAATAAACCAGCAATATCATGAAGGGATACTACCTGTATCATTCTAAGAAAAGACCTCACTAGAACTTCAGGCTCACACTACCGGTAAAGCGTGCCGGGCTTTGTGGTGTGAGCCTTACTGACCAGGCTTTTTCACTTGTCAGGTTGTCAACCTTGAAGCCTATACGAAATTTACTATAATCATAAAACAGTGCGGCATTGAGTATTGTATATGCCGGAATGATCACCTGGGCAGTCTGGGTATTGGTTTGATAAGACGCACTACCGGCATTCCCGCCCAAACCCAGTCCCAGCCCTTTTATACGCCCCTGAGAGAAACGATAGCTGGCCCAGAAGTTCAGCATTTTGTCGGGGCCGGACAAAGCTGGCCTCAGTCCTTCCACAGATTTATCTGCTTTCGTGTATTTACTGTCGTTATAGGCATAACCGGCTAAGATATTGAGGCCGGCTACCGGCGCAGCGGTTACTTCCACTTCCACTCCTTTGCTACGTTGTGTTCCATCCTGAATGGAATAGTTGACATCATTGGGATCAATGCGAAGTACGTCTTTTACACGGATATCGTAGTAGCTGATAGTACCTACCAGCTTATGGTCCAGCACATCGGCTTTTACACCGTATTCCAGCTGATTGCCCTGTTCGGGCTTGAAGGGGTTGCCATTGGCATCAGAACCACCTTTGTTCAGAAATCCGCTCATATAGTTACCAAACAAAGACACGCGGTCTTTCACTACCTGGTATACCAGACCCAGCTTGGGTGCCAGGGCAGTCTGACCGTATTTACCAGTAGTAACACCAGTACTGATGTTGTATACACCCTGGTTTTCGTAACGGTCCAAACGCAGGCTCAGCATAGCTATCAGCCGATCACTGAAGTTGATCACGTTAGAAGCGTAAACGGCATAGGTATTATCACCGTTGTTTTCATAGCGCGGAGTACCAGTAGGTACCAGCGCATCGATGGCCGCACGGCTGGTTTTGTAAGCCGTGCCCGGATTGATAAAGTTGACAGTAGGCCCGTTGACAGAAACCCTGTCGAAAGAGTTGGAATTATTGTAATAGTCCAGCCCCACCACCAGGCGGTTACGGAGACTACCGATTTTAAAATCACCAATAAAATTCTGTTGAATATCAGTAGCAATAAATGCGGTATATCCTACCATCACCTGCGCACGTAGGGTAGAGTCGGACCGACCGTTCAGCGCAGTAATATATCCATCAATGGAAGAACGTGCACGGGAGATGAGGGTCTGGGAAGTCCAGTTGGAAGATATTTTATAATTCACCTGTGCAAAGATGTTCATCATCTGTGTCTGATAGGCGATATCATTGCCCAGGAACATGCGGTTATAGGGGAAGCCCATATCAGCGATGGACTGACGTTTATTGCTGCCCGTATAAGGGTTAAAACGTACTACTGAAGTTCCTTTCGCCTGACCAAACTCCACATCCAGCAACAAGGAGAGTTTATCAGTAATCTGATAGGAGAAGCTGGGGGCCAGACTAAGGCTTCTGGTGAAACCCATGTCCTGGAAGCTTTTTTCGAAGGTAGTAGCTCCGTTAAAACGAAACAGCATGGTTTTGTCTGCATTCACCGGAGTATTCACGTCTACCGTTAGCCGGTTGAAGTTCCAGCTGCCGCCATAGTAGGCCACTTCACCGCCGAAGCCGTTGTAAGGCTTTTTGGTAACACGGTTGTAAAGGCCGCCGTAACTGCTGGACACGTTGGTACCAAACAAGGTGGCAGAGGGTCCTTTAATGGCTTCTACCCGTTCCAGGTTAGCCGGATCTATAGCAGCAAAAGCTGCACCGGCTACGCCATTGCGGGCATTGGGTTCTGTTTCAAAGCCACGGGAGCGGAAGGTAACCCTGCCCTGGTTGGCCAGCATGGGGATACCAGCTCCGGGCACGTTGCGGGAGATACTGCCCAGATCTACCGCCATCTGTTCTTCTATCAGCTCTTTGGAAACGATATTGTATACCTGTGGATTCTCCAGGTTTTTTAAAGGCAGACGCGAGATATAAATACTTTCTTTTTTGGAGAATTTATTAGCGTTGCCCACCACTCTTACTTCCTGCAGTGCCTGTATATTTTCTTTGGGAAGCTGATAGTTCAGCACGGTGGTCTGTCCTGCGGTGACTTCAATCGTGAAGTCCTTTTCTGTAGCACCCAGCATCTGTATGCGGAGTGTATATTTTCCGGGGTTGATGGCATTGAGCTGATAGTCTCCTGTGTTGTTGGTAAGTGTTCCTTTCTGCAGTGCAGGCAGCGACACAGATACCAGCTCCAGTGGCTGGTTGTCCTGCGAGGTCACTTTACCGGAGATACTGCCGGTACCGGATTGCGCCGATAACAGAAAAGGAAAACAGATCAGTGTGTACAACAGGATACTTCTGATAATAATGCTCATGCCGTAAAATTTTTGCAAAGGTAGATGCAGAAAGGCCGGGAGGTTGATCAATTCAGGAATTTTTGAGACCGGGGATTTATGTATTCGGGAATTTTAACTTTTTGGGGGATTACGTAAATACACTGCGTAAGGTGATTGTACTTTTGGGGAGCATTACCAACTAGCTATTCTCTATACCTCCTATGAGATAATCGTACACCCTTTTTTTCACCATTATTGCGGGAATACAAACCGTGATGAATCAATCGACTATTGAGATTATGAAAAAGATCGTTTTCATGCTTGTTTGTTCTATTTCCATGAAGGCTGTTGCACAAAACAGTGAGACTGCAAACACACCCCGGCAACGGGACAGCCTTTTTCTGGCAGAAATGTGGGCGAGCCCTGAAGTAATACGGCTGCAGGAACTACTCGACAGCCAGAGCAATGTACGTGCCCACCTCTTCAAACCACTGGCCGAAAACCTGGCGGCCGGTATACCTGACATTGTTCGAAACAGCCGGACCAATGACAGCATTGGCGGTAACTACGGGAGTAACGGGACATCTGAAAAAATAACAACAGAAAAGAAAAAGTCCCGGCGGAAACATTAACCCCGCAATATTCACCCTGAAGAACTGTTGACGGCTGAAATATACCCTTCCCGCAGGCAGGTTTATATTTCAACCGTCAACATGGGTTCATCGGGTCATTCCTTACCGGCTACACAAATGCATTGTTCCTCACCGCTACTACAGCGTAGTATTTTTTTCTGCCCGACAATTGCCAGGTAAAACTTTCACCTTCCTGTAACCCCATCAGCGCCAGGCCAAACAACGACAGCGCGGAAATACTTCCGTCATGCTCGTCGGCATCACCAGGCGGCACCAGCTTGTATTCCAGATTAATCCGGTTTACCGTGTCACGGATGATAACCGTAGAATACAAACGGGAAACACTGTTGGGAAATTCTTCTGTGCCGAGTATACTGGCACCGTTTATCTTTTCCAGTTGTGCCTGTTGCAAATGCTGATCATACATCAGTTCCGGAGTACTTTTTTTAAGATGGTCCAGCAACAATTCATAATCTTTTTTCAACAGCAGGAGAGATGTTTTATTTGCAGTAGTCATGATGTTATACGTATTATAAGACAATAGATTCCCGGTTGCACACCGGAGTGGCGGCAACGGTCAACAGGCATGCAGTCGCCCGCTATGACAGGCAACAAACACGCAACGGCCACCGCACCTGGATGTGCGGGCCATACATAAATATCCCCGTTCCGTCAGTAACCAACGGAGCGGGGATTAATTATTGAAGTCTTTATAATTTGAAAAGGCGTAAAGTCTGCCACTGATGAATGGCGTAACGCCTGCCAGTTGAAAGAGATTGGCAGGAGAGAAGAAAATGAATATGGAAAAAAGATTTTTCACGAACGATAAAGATACTGAAAAACGGAGACTTCTCCATTAAGCCTTATCTGTCGCCTGTTTTCCGGTATACTCTTCTTTGGTAATCTGATACACAAAATTATGTCTTGTTGCTTCGCCATAATAAGCAACATCTTCTTCTCTCACCTTCCTGGCACCCAGCCTGGTGATTGCTATCTGTGAACGGACATTGGAAGCACCTACATGGAAATACACACTATCCACATACTGAAAAATATAATCCAGCATCAGGTGCTTTACCACAGGATTTAATCCTTTGCCCCAATAACAGGTTGCATAAAACGTATAGCCGATCAAGATAGTGTTGTCGGATGGATTATAATCGTAGAAACGGGTACTTCCGGCTATTGCACCTGTTTTTTTATCAATGATCTTAAAGGCTCCGCCACTTTTTATGGCACCTTCAAAAAAAAGCTGAAATACGTCCCTTTTCCAGCGGTCTTTATTCGGATGCTGCTCCCATATCTTTTCATCGGAAGCTGTCTCGTAAAGGGCTTCAAAATCCGATTCCTGCAGGGGTATTAACTGCAGGTCATCATTCCCGAGGGTAGGTTGTGTATTTATATTCATATCAGTAGGATTCAATTTCTATGCAAAACTACTTTTCATATAAATGATACCTGTACACCAATCGGGAGAAAACGGATAGTCCGGTTTACAGGCACAACAGTTGTGTGTGTTTTGAATGGAGCCAGCGGAAGATAACGGGTTTAACCAGGTTATTTCCCTGTAATCAGGCAGTTCCGGTCAGGATTCAGATAATCCAGTTGTTTCTCTTCAAATAATTGTTCTAAAGCTTCACAACCATTTTCAATCTTATAATCTCTTTCTTCCTTTGTGATTGGAATGAGCCAATAACAATGAATCTGACGGCCCTCGAAGTTAAAAAATGCCAGGTCGTCTTTGTCGAGGTAAGGTAATGATATGAAAGCATGATCACATACGGAGCTATCCAACCACGGCTGACCCACATTGACTGTATGATGAATATTTAAGGGACGACCAGTTCTATGGTAGGACGCACAGTATGTCATCAATTCTACCAGCTTATGATCAGCCTTTGGGGAAAATACAAATAACTCAATCAGGTTGTCATCCATTCTGTCGGCAGACATCCCTACAGTACAATAAACAAATGCGTTGTGGCGGCTGTTGGGAGGGATTTCAAGTACATAGAAGTCAGGATGCAGTTTTTCTTTGGGGCCTTTATCGAGTATATTTTTTCTTCCCTCCACACCAAAATATTGTTGGTAGTGTTGTTCAAGCTGGTTTATATATTGTCTGGAATCTGGTATCTGCATCGAATATCCTTGATATCAATTTTTCTCTTTTTACGAAAGCCCTCGGGGTAATATCAGAATTTTATACAAAAGAAAAAGGGACCAATCATCATGAAGCTGATTGGTCCCTTTTCTGCGGTGAGGGAGGGATTCGAACCCTCGGTACAGTTTAACCCGTACGACGGTTTAGCAAACCGTTCCTTTCGGCCACTCAGGCACCTCACCGTGTATATCCCTGAAGGGGTTGCAAAAATAGGAAAAGTTTTATATTCACCAAAAGCATTTCTATTTTTTTTGAAAAATTTTCTGAAATACCGGATTTCAGGAGGGTGAGCGGAGCAGGCGACAGTGGATCAGCGTGGCCAATTTCTGCCTTTCATGCTGCACCAGCAACGAACAAAACGCTTTCTGGTAAAGGGTTTCCGGGTGTCCCCCAATAATTTAAATCCGCCGCCGGCCTTTTCTATTTTAATTTGCCTTCCAGCTTTTTTATTTTTTATAGAACATCATAAAAAAGGGATTTTCCCGGGAGAATGATTTATCCATTGCCAGAAAAAACACTTCTTTTCCGGGATGCAGTATGATCGCATCGCCTGGCTGTCCTTATTTTTCAGCCAGCGAAACTTATCCGGTTCAGGCGGATAGCATCCGGCATTATCTCCAGCTCTTTTACCAGCAACTTTCCGCTGCTACCAACACTTATTGACGGGTGCTGTTATCATAGACCAACCGGTAAATATGAGGATATTCCGGGAGATAGACCACTCCCACAGGCTCGTCTTTGTAATGCGGTTTCCCAGCTTCTCCGGCTCTGTAGCCATATAGTTCGAGTTGTTTTTTATCGCGTGTGGTAAAACGGACGATTATATTTTCGGTCGCACCACCCCGGTGAGTACGATATATCCCACCTTCGATGGTACCTGCTGTTGTCACGCCATGTTCTGCAAACAGCTTTTCTTCCCGCTGGCTGCTAATACGATAGAAGACCACACTGCCAACAATAGCAGCGGCTCCCCACAAAAAGTACAGTATATAACGCCGGTTTTTATCTCCTTTTTCTGGTATGACATGATACGCGCGTACCGTCTGCACCAGGCACAATGCGGTCAGCAGCCCTCCAGCCAGGGACACCATAAGTCTGTCTTCATGATAAGCAGGAACAGAGATCTGATAACCAAACAAATAAATGATCAGTATTAACAGGATAGCCCATATGACGATGCGAATGTTCATAGAAAGGGTTTAAGTCGACATAACCTGTAAAATACGACAATACTTCGTTATAAAAGTAATGCCGTCCTGTGGAGGAACGGCATTACATAAATAGGTCATGGGGATTGGCTTTACATAGCAGCCAGCTGTACTTTTTGCTGTAATTCGATGACGCTGTCACGGAAATTATTATCGGTGTCCATCAGGTCTTTTACGGTCTGACAGCTGTGGATCACGGTAGTATGGTCCCTTCCGCCGAAGTGTTCTCCGATGGTTTTCAGTGAATTTTTTGTAAATGATTTTGCCAGGTACATGGTTATCTGTCTCGCCTGTACGATCTCGCGTTTGCGTGTTTTCTGCAGCAGTTTGTCGTATGGTACATCAAAGTATTCGCAGACCATTTTCTGGATACTTTCGATGGTGATTTCTTTGGAAGAAGTTTTGACGAAAGACTTCAGTACTCTTTTAGCGAGTTCCAGATCAATCTCTTTGCGGTTCAGGGAAGACTGTGCCAGCAGGGAGATAAGAGCGCCTTCAAGTTCACGTACGTTGGTCTGGATATTATAGGCCACGTATTTCACTACTTCTTTAGGCATTTCCAATCCATCATTTCTCATTTTGAGTTCCAGAATTTCCATTCTGGTTTCAAAATCAGGGATCTGGATATCGGCGCTGAGGCCCCAGCGGAAGCGGCTCAGCAGGCGTTCCTGCACACCGTCCAGGTCTTTGGGCGCTTTATCGGAGGTAAGGATCAGTTGTTTGCCGGATTGATGCAGATGGTTGAAGATCGCGAAAAACGCGTCCTGTGTTTTTTCTGCGCGGGCAAAGAACTGGATGTCATCTACGATCAGTACATCTATCAGTTGATAGAAGTGAATGAAATCGTTGATGATATTATTTTTAGAGTGATCAATAAACTGATTGATAAATTTTTCCGCGCTCACATACAGTACAGCCTTATTCGGATGAATACGCTTTACTTCATTGCCCACGGCCTGTGCGAGGTGTGTTTTACCTAATCCTACACCACCGTAAATAACGAGTGGGTTGAAGGAAGTACCACCTGGTTTTTCTGCCACCGTTTTTCCTGCACGGCGAGCCACACGATTACAATCTCCTTCAATATACGCGTCAAACGTATAGTTGGGATTGAGCTGCGAATCTATCTGTACCCGTTTGATACCAGGGATTACAAAAGGATTCTTAACCGGATTATGTATTGTTAGCGGGAAGTCAACCTCATTATCTTTCTGGGGTTTGACAAACTGCGTCGGCATGTTGACCGTTCTGGGATGCTGGTGTGGTGTACCGTTTTCCACTACAATGCGGTATTCCAACCGGGCTTCTTTACCTAATTCTCTTTTAATTGTTTTCCCTAACAATCCCACATAATGCTCTTCAAGATATTCATAAAAGAATTGGCTGGGGACCTGGATGGTTAAAACATTGTTTTCAAGTTTAATGGGCTTAATAGGTTCAAACCAAGTTTTAAACGGCTGCCATTCCACAATATCCCTAATTATATTAAGACACCTTTCCCAAACTTGTTCGCAAGTTTTATTCATTGAGATAAAATAAATTAGTTGTTTCTTAATTAAGGATGCTGCTTAGTTCTCGAATTCTAAATTCCTCAACGCAGGATGTTGAAAAATTTTCAGACAGGACGACGAATATCTGTAGAAAATGTTGAAAAAAAAAATTTATCTACCCTTGTTTATATTCTCCGGACAACAGTGTGTCAATACTGTGTCATGCCCTGCTGCCAGTGCTTTACAGCACTAACGTTGCACTGTTTTAAGTACCATAAATACTGTTGATTAGCAACATCTTTGTCTCTCTCATTGTCCTTTTTATCATAAATATGGATATATACCTGATAAAATAATATCGCACCTTCTCATCGCAAAAAAATCCAGCGCAGAAAACAGGTGAGATATTCACAATTTTTTCTGCGAGGGTGCAAAACTATGTTAGTATCTCCATTTAAAAAAATGTGTTTGTAATTAGTTATTACCAGACAATTTTTTTATATATCCCGCGCAGGGTTTAAATAAAAAATATTTGCCCGCACTTGGCCGAATGCTGTATCTTTGATCCTTCTGAATTTTAAATTAAATTTTTATGAGTTTTGAAATTACCGGAAAGCTGATTGTGAAGTACAACACGGTACAACGCAGCGAAACTTTTAAAACAAGAGAGTTCGTTATCGAGAAATCCGATGATATCAATGGCCGTGTTATCAACAACTATATCAAATTCCAGTCCGTACAGGACCGTACAGGTATCGTTGACCGGTTCAATGAAGGTGAAAACGTTAAAGTTTATTTCAATATCAAAGGTACCAGATGGGAAAAAGATGGTAAAGTTAACTACATCACCAACCTGGATGCATGGCGTATGGAATCTGTAATGGCCGCTCCTGCCGGCTCAGACCCAATGCCTAACTACAATACTCCGCAAATGCCCGCTGGTGGCAACGATGGTGGCGACGATCTGCCGTTTTAATCCATCCCGGAACAACACCTTATTGCCAAGAGCTTAGCGTATAATGATTATATATACATTATCCGCTAAGCTCTTCGTTATAAACTAACCATGCAAATTTTATAATTTATAACTCTTTTTAGGATAACTCCCTAACTAGTTTTTTCATGCAACAACAAGTCTCCCTGAAGCTGACACCAGCCGATGCAGCTCATCCGTCCCATATTACAACAGCGGCCGCGGCCGCGTTAGGTGTCAAACCAACCGCCATCACCGGCTACTACCTGCTCAAACGCTCTATAGACGCACGTTCCAGACAAGTCTATTTCATCCTTACCCTGCTCGTATTTGTGAATGAACCTTTCCATGAAAGAGTTCATGCACACCCGGTGTATAAACAACTCCCGGCCAACGCACCCAGCGTTATCATCGCCGGAGCAGGCCCTGCCGGCCTTTTCGCGGCATTGCGCCTCATCGAGGTAGGTATTAAACCTGTCATCCTCGAACGCGGAAAAGATGTACGCGCCCGCCGCCGCGACCTCGCCGCCCTTAATAAAACCGGTATCGTCAATCCCGAATCCAACTACTGCTTCGGTGAAGGCGGCGCCGGCACCTATTCAGACGGCAAACTATACACCCGCTCCAACAAACGCGGCGATATCAACCGCATCCTCAATATCTTCGTTCACTTCGGCGCCGAAGAAAAAATCATGATCGATGCCCATCCCCACATCGGTACCAATAAACTCCCGCATATCATCACCGCTATGCGTGAACAGATCATCGCCGCAGGCGGAGAAGTCCACTTCGAACAAAAAGTCAGCAGCCTGCTTATACACAACAGCGCTGTTACCGGCGTAAAAACCGCCACCGGCCAAACATTCGAAGCAAAGCAGGTAATCCTTGCCACCGGCCACTCTGCCAGGGATATATTTGTCATGCTCCATCAGCAAAACATCCTGCTCGAAGCCAAACCCTTCGCCCTCGGCGTCAGGGTAGAACATCCACAGGAGCTGATAGACAGCGCCCAATACCATTGCGACCTCCGTGGTGAATACCTTCCCCCTGCCAGCTATAGCCTGGTGGAACAAGTGGAAGGCCGCGGCGTATTCTCTTTCTGTATGTGCCCCGGCGGCATCATCGCCCCGGCTGCTACAGATCCCGGCGAACTGGTTGTCAACGGCTGGTCTCCTTCCAAACGCAACAACCCCTTCGCCAACTCCGGCATGGTGGTTACCGTAGATGAATCCGACTTCGCTCCGTTTGCCCACCATGGCCCGCTCGCCGCCATGTATTACCAGCAGGCTGTGGAAAAACAGGCCTTCATCGCCGGCGGAGGACTCTTTGTAGCTCCCGCACAACGCATGACAGATTTTGTGAAGGGAAAAGTATCGTCTTCCCTGCCCGAATGTTCCTACCTGCCCGGCGTCAAAAGCACAGACCTGCGCACCGTATTACCCGCAGCTGTACACCAGCGGCTGGCAGGCGCTTTCAAAGCATTCGGCCGGAAAATAAAAGGATACTACTCAGACAACGCTATCCTCGTTGCCACAGAATCACGTACTTCTTCACCCGTGCGGATCCCACGCGACAACGATACACTCGAACATCCGCAGCTGGCAGGACTCTATCCCTGCGGAGAAGGTGCCGGATATGCCGGCGGTATCGTGTCTGCCGCCATGGACGGGGAACGTGTAGCCGATATAATTGCTAGAAAACTTCAGTAAAATCATCCCCTCCGGAATGATCCATTATTCATGATTAATTGTTATTTTTTCATCATGAATCTACTTGAAGTAAGAAACCTGAAAAAATACTATGCCACGCACAAAGCAGTAGATGACATCAGCTTTGATATTCAGCAAGGCAGTATTTTCGGCCTTCTTGGCCCTAACGGAGCGGGAAAAACAACCCTGCTGCGCATGATCACCGGTATCTTCTATCCCGATGAAGGCACGATCCGGCTCAATGGCCAGCAGTACGACCCGCAACGAGATATTCACCTCATCGGCTACATGCCCGAAGAAAGAGGCCTGTACAAAAAAATGAAAGTCGGCGAGCAAACCCTCTACCTCGCCCGCCTCAAAGGCCTCAGCGAAAAAGAAGCCATGCAGAAAATCAGGTTCTGGTTCGATAAGTTCGATATCAATTCCTGGTGGAACAAACGCGTGGACGAGCTCAGTAAAGGCATGCAACAAAAGGTGCAGTTTATATCCACCATCATGCATGATCCTAAACTGCTCATCCTCGACGAACCTTTCTCCGGCCTCGACCCCATCAACTCCAACCTGATCAAACAGGAAATTTTTAACCTCAGTCAGCAAGGTACTACCATCATCTTCTCCACCCATCGCATGGAACAGGTGGAAGAAATCTGTGATCATATCATGCTGGTCAACAAAGGCCATAAAATACTGGATGGCAGCGTCAAACAAATCAAACAGGAGTTCAAGCAGGGCCTCTTCCGTATAGGCCTTGGCGTAATGCCCAATGCCGCCCAGATGGCTACCTACCACTTCAAAATCGTAGAAATCCACGAAAATGAAAAAGCCTTCACGGTAAAAATGAATGAAGACAGCAGCACCAACGATATACTCCTGCACTTCATCCATCAGAATATCCCTGTCACCTATTTTGAAGAAATCTTACCTTCTATCAACGAAGTATTCATCACCCAGGTACAACAAACGGAAAATGCCCCCACAGTGGAGCAGCAACCTGCCTGATCATCCTGACTTACAACTATGAATAAAATCTGGCTTATCATAAAAAGGGAATTCCTTACCCGCGTTCGCAAACGGTCTTTTCTGGTAGTAACATTACTGGTGCCAGTGGCCTTTGCCGCTATGATCATTATCCCCATCCTGCTGGCTGTCGGCGGCAACGAGAGCAAACAAATTGCCGTGATCGATGAAAGCGGCATCTTCAACAACAACCTGCCTGATAAACAAGGCGTATATTTTAAATTCCTGCCCGGCGCCAACCTCGACAGCCTCAAACTACACTACGAGGAAAAAGGCTATTCCGGTATCCTGTACATCCCCAATATTGATATCAACCGGCCTGCCGGTTTAACCTACTTCAGCAAAGGACAAGCCGGCATCTCCCTTGAAACCGGCATTAACAGCGACATCAACCGCGCCATCGAAAAAAAGCGCATGGAGCTGGAAGGTATCGACAGGGCCAAACTGGACGCTATCCGTTCCAACGTCTCTGTAGAATTTAAAAGCGGTGATGATGAAAAGAAAGGCAATGCCTGGGTAGCCTATGGCGTAGGATATGCCAGTGGTTTCATTATCTACATTGTGCTGCTGCTCTTCGGCACCTCCGTGATGCGTGGTGTGATGGAAGAAAAAGTAAGCCGCATCGCGGAAGTAATGATCTCCAGCGTAAAACCTTTTCAGCTGATGATGGGCAAAATCGTTGGCATTGCAGCCGTAGGACTGTTACAGTTCCTGATATGGGGGCTGCTGATCAGTGTGATCTATACGGTGATTCCGCTGTTCATTTCTCCTGAAAGCATACAGACTGCCAGTCAGGGTGGTATGATGGCACAGAGTAATAACGCAGAAGCAGCAGAAGCTTTCCGCCGTATCTCTGACGTGGTAGGCAGTATCAACTGGAGTTTGCTGCTGTCCTGCTTTCTGTTTTATTTCCTTGGTGGCTATCTTTTCTACTCTTCATTGTTTGCTGCCATTGGCAGTCTGGCCAATGAAGATGCCAGCGATGTTCAACAGCTTACTTTCCCTGTCACTGTACCGATCATCATTGGTATTATGGTCATGATGAAAGCTGTACATGATCCCGGCAGCTCGCTGGCTGTATGGGGCAGTATTATTCCATTTACTTCACCGATGGTAATGATGGCACGTCTGCCTTATGGTGTTCCCGGTACGGTTCCTTACTGGCAGCTGATTCTGTCGATGTTATCGCTGATAGGTGGTTTCGTTTTCACTACCTGGGCCGCCGGCAAAATATACCGCACCGGCATCCTGCTGTATGGTAAAAAAGTGACGATGAAAGAAGCGCTGAGATGGATTTTCAAGAAAGGATAAGTATAACAGTATTGACTATATGAAAAAATGCCTTTCCCGGTGGGAAAGGCATTTTTTCGTTTTATTACTACAAAAAATTATCAGAAGTGATTCGTCCCCAGCTGACGGCGGACAGCTTCAAACTCTGTCCAGATCTGCTTTACCACCTCACCTGCCGGCATGATCTCATGTATGAGTGCACTCACCTGACCTATTTCCAGCTCACCTTCTTCCATATTGCCTTCAAACATACCTGCTTTGGCGCGGGCGCGTCCCAGCAATGTTTGTAATGCGTTGATATCGGCGCCTTTATCTTCCGCTGTTCTCACAGCTTCATAAAAATGATTTTTTATCAGTCGTACTGGTGTGAGTTTTTTCAGACTGAGCATGGTATCGCCTTCTTTGGCGTTGACCACTGCCTGTTTGAAATTGATATGGGAAGAAGCTTCGGGGGTAGCTACAAAACGGCTGCCTATCTGCACCGCGGAGGCTCCCAGTGCAAAAGCCGCTGCCATAGCCCTTCCAGAACCGATGCCTCCTGCGGCGATCACGGGTATCTTCACTTTTTCACATACTGCGGGCACCAATACCATGGTAGTCGTTTCTTCCCGGCCATTATGTCCGCCGGCTTCGAAACCTTCGGCTACCACGGCATCTACGCCGGCCGCTTCACTCTTTAATGCAAAAGCGGAACTGGATACTACATGCACCACCTTTACACCAGCGGCTTTCAGCACCGGTGTCCAGGTTTTGGGATTGCCGGCAGAGGTAAATACTACCTGTACTTTCTCTTCCAGAATGATGTTGATCAGTTGGTCAATGTCAGGATATAACAGTGGCACGTTCACGCCGAATGGCTTGTTGGTGGCTTCCTTACAGCGTTGAATATGATGCTTCAGCACATCAGGGTACATGCTGCCTGCTCCAATGAGGCCCAGACCGCCGGCATTACTCACGGCACTGGCTAAACGCCATCCGCTGGCCCATACCATGCCCGCCTGGACGATCGGATACTGTATCCCAAATAAAGTGTTAATCGGGTTCATGCAACGAATATAAGGCGAAAAGCCTTACAACCGGCTCAGCCCAGATCGATCTCTGTATTGTCGCCTATATTCAGGCTCTGGCTGAGCCCTCTGATGTTAGCATCACTGCCTATCAGCGAAGATTTAAGCACCACTTCATACAGATTGCTGAAAGAACCGATGATGGAGTCTTTTACGATAGAGTAGTTAATAACGGTATTATCGCCTACGGCCACATTAGGACCGATGATGGAGTTCTTGATATTACATCCTTCTCCTATACTTACCGGTGGGATAATGATTGTGTTCTCATAAGGCAACACCGGATTGTTGGCCAGTTTGTATTTTTTGAGCAGGATAGCATTGGTTTCCAGCAGTGTGTCTTTACGACCGCAGTCAAACCAGTTGATCACCTTGAATGAATTAAAACGTACACCACGTTCGATCATACATTCCAGTGCGTCGGTCAGCTGATACTCATCATGCGACTTGATATGATTGTCAACATTGGCTTGCAGGCAATCATACAGTTCTTTGCTTTCCTTTATTTTGTAGAGGCCTACCAGGGCAAGATTGGATTTAGGTATCTGAGGTTTTTCTATTACACGGGTAATATGTGCGTTTTCGTCTACTTCCGCCACACCGAAGTTACGCGGATCATCTACTTTTTTCAGACCTAATATAGAATAAGGAGAAGCAATGACTTCTTTGAAATCACATTCACAGATAGTATCTCCCAATACGATCAGTACTTCATCTTCACCCACTACTTCGCGGGTCAGTAATATGGCATGTCCGGTACCTTCCCTGCTATTCTGCTGCACAAAATGACAAGTCAGCTGCGGATATTTTTTTTCTACGTAGTGCTGGATTTTTTCACCCAGATAACCTACAACAAAAACAAATTCCGTGATGCCTGCTTCCACCAGCTGATCCACAATGATACTCAATATGGTTCTGCCAGCTAAAGGAATCAATGCTTTGGGTTGTGTATATGTATGTGGCCTGAGTTTAGTGCCTGCACCTGCCACAGGTATTATTGCCTTCATGTACGTTGTAGTTAGGATAAGCTCCGAATGCCGCGAAAATAGGACAAATTATGAAGATTTACGGATTTTGACTTTTTACCGGTTTTATGTGTTTTAAAATTCAAAAAAGTCAAAATCCGTAAATCTCATAATTGCATTTCATCGGGCTTTATTCTAAATTTGCACAAATTTTTAGGCATCATGCAAAGAGACCAGCAAATATTTGATATTATCCGCCAGGAATTGGAGCGTCAGCGCCATGGCATTGAGTTGATCGCATCTGAAAACTTTACCAGCTTGCAGGTAATGCAGGCAATGGGTAATGTGATGACGAATAAATATGCCGAAGGATACCCTGGCAAAAGATACTACGCAGGCTGCGAAATAGTAGACCAGAGCGAACAACTGGCTATTGACAGGGCCAAACAAATATTTGGTGCGGCATATGCCAACGTGCAGCCTCACTCCGGCGCACAGGCCAATGCAGCTGTGATGCTTGCAATCCTGCAGCCAGGCGACAAAATCCTCGGTCTCGACCTGAGCATGGGCGGACACCTTACCCACGGTTCTTCCGTAAACTACTCCGGAAAGCTCTATCAGCCTCATTTCTATGGTGTTAACAAAGAAACAGGCCTCGTAGAATATGATAAAATGGAAGAAATCGCGCAGCGTGAAAAACCAAAACTGATCGTTTGTGGTGCTTCTGCTTACAGCCGCGACTGGGATTACAAACGTATCCGCGAAATCGCTGACCAGGTGGGCGCCTTCGTACTCGCTGACATCGCGCATCCTGCAGGCCTGATCGCCAAAGGACTGCTCAACTCTCCATTTGAACACTGTCATTTCGTTACTACTACCACCCACAAAACACTGCGTGGTCCTCGCGGTGGTATGATCATGATGGGCAAGGATTTTGAAAATCCATTCGGTCTGAAAACTCCGAAAGGCGAAATCCGTCTCATGAGCTCTCTCATCGATACTGCTGTATTCCCTGGTATCCAGGGCGGTCCGCTCGAACACGTGATCGCTGCCAAAGCCGTGTCTTTCTTCGAAATCCTGTCTGATGAATACGATGTATACGCCAAACAGATCCTGAAAAATGCACAGTCTATGGCGAAAAGCTTCGTGGACAGAGGCTACCAGATCATCAGCGGCGGTACTGATAACCACCTGATGCTCATCGACCTGCGCAATAAAAATATCTCCGGTAAAAAAGCAGAACAAACACTGGTAAAAGCAGAAATCACCGCCAACAAAAACATGGTACCATTTGATGATAAATCTGCCTTCATCACTTCCGGTATCCGTGTAGGTGTACCTGCTATCACTACCCGCGGCCTTAAAGAAGGTCACATGGAACAGATCGTTGACTGGATCGACCAGCTGCTCCTGGATGCTGACAATGATGCCCTCATCGCTAAAATCAAAGGCGAAGTAAACGGCTTCATGCAGCAATTCCCGCTGTATCCTGAACTGTAAGACTGCTGCGCCTTCGGTGCAGTGACATATATTCTTTTAAGCGGTTGTCTTCTGTAAGACAACCGCTTTCTTTTTATAGCGTTGTTCCCAGCATCTTCAGGTCCTATTGACAGGCCAGCATCTGTTATGCGCGGAAACCATTCAACAACACCGCTGAACTTCCTATATCATACCCATTCCTGATAAATGTCCGGGGAACCTACCGAACTTCCGCCCACCCATAACTTGATAAAACAGGCCATGGACACGGCTGAGGCCTCTGCCTGCTTATTATTTTTTTTGTTCTGATACTGAATGATTTAGGTAGATGACTAATATTTCTACCAGAAATTTTTTTTGATTTTTCAGAAGATGTTGTACTTTTATAGTGCACTAGTTAAGTAGTACACTAAATCACAGAAAATGATTCACATCCAATCTCTGAAATTCAGCTACCGCCAAAACAGGCCCCTGTTCGAGGATCTCAACCTCCACCTGGAAGCTGGTCATATATATGGCCTCCTCGGTAAAAACGGCGCCGGCAAATCCACGCTGCTCAAACAGATAGCCGGATTGTTATTCCCCGACGGGGGGACCTGTAAGGTCTTAAATTATACATCTGCCCAAAGGCAACCAGCATTACTCCGGGAAGTATTCCTGGTACCGGAAGAGTTCTTTCTGCCCAAGGTCAGCATCCACACTTATGTGAAATCTTATGCTCCTTTTTATCCCCGCTTCGATGAACAGGCTTTCTACAGCTACCTTAAAGAGTTTGCGATACCACAGGATCAGCAGCTCACCAACATGTCTTACGGACAAAAGAAAAAAGTGATCATCAGTTTCGCCCTGGCTACCAACACTAAAGTGCTCATCATGGACGAACCTACCAACGGCCTGGATATCCCCTCCAAAAGCCAGTTCCGCAAAGTGATTGCAGCCGCTGTTACAGATGATAAGTGCATCGTCATCTCTACCCACCAGGTAAGGGACCTCGACAATCTGATAGACAGCATCGTCATCATCGATGATCACAAAATCATCTTCAATCAAAGCGTAGGCAGCGTAACTGACAAACTCAGCTTCAAACTGCTGACTCAACTCGACGACCGGCTGCCGGTATTATATGCCGATAGCAACCTGCGCGGCCATGCCGTAGTCATGAAAAATGTGAACATGGAACAAAGCCGCATCGATATGGAACTGCTCTTTAACGCCATTCTCTCCAACCGTCAATCTATTCAGGAACTCTTTAACTAATTAATATGCAACCTAACAACGTACTGGACTTCCGCCGCTTCGGCTTTTATCTCCGGCAACATCTGCTGGCGTCCTGGAAATCCTACATGCTGGGCACGCTCGCCATCCTTGGTATTATGCTGCTATTTCCCCTGTTCATATTGGTGACAGGCAACATCCCCAACCGGATGACTGACCTCGTTGGTTTTTATTATGTGGGACTCTTCTTTGCCGGAATGCTCTTTACCAGCATGTCTTTCACCGACTTCATCAACAAGGAAAAAGGCGTACACTTTCTCATGTTGCCCGCTTCTCTGTTTGAAAAATATATCAGCATGTTTCTCATTACCAGTATAGGCTTCCTGCTAGTGTACAATCTCTGTGCATCTATTGGCTTCTTCGCCATCGATAATGTGGTGCGCTCTAAAACCGGGATGGGACTGGCACGTAACTGGGAATTCTTCAACACCAAAAACGGAGCGATATATTTTTACTACGGATATGTTTTCCTTCATGCCGTCTTCCTGCTGGGAGCTATCTCTTTTCAGCGACTGGCTTTCTTCAAAACATTTGTCACTACGCTGCTAATCCTCGGCGGACTGTATCTCCTCAACACCATTTTTGTATGGATACTCTTTGGCAACAAAATGTACTATCCTTTCCAGCAGGTGCCATTCCTCCTGGTAGCGACAAAAGGTGGAGTGTACAATAGCGAGATGTTTATCATCTCAGAAAAGATGATTAAAAGCTATGCCTTCATTGCCGAGTATGTACTGGCCCCTGTTCTGTGGACCATCGCCTATTTCCGGTTAAAGGACAAGGAAATTTAAAAATTTTATGAGATGGAATTTAAAGATTCACAAGCCATTTATCTGCAGATTGCAGACTACATATGCGAACAGGTGCTGCTCAACAAATGGCAACCAGAAGAACGCATACCCTCAGTAAGAGAACTGGCCGTTGCCCTGGAAGTCAACCCCAACACCGTAATGCGCACCTGCGAGCTGCTACAGCAACAGGAAATCATCTACAACAAAAGAGGCATCGGTTACTTCATCAGCAGCGATGCCATTGAAAAAATCAGGCAGTTCAAAAAAGAATCCTTTATCACTAACGAGTTGCCCAGCCTGTTTCGCAGCATGTATCTGCTAGACATCGATATGGACGAGCTAAAACCGTACTACGAAAAATTTAAAAAATCTAATTTCAAATAACATGAAAACTAGCAATAAATTATTCCTCGGCTTTTTAGGACTGGTCGTGTTATTGATGTTAAGTACAGACATTGTGCTGCGAGCCAATTACAGCAAGGGAATTACCAATAGTGACCACGATCGGTCGGGGGAAAACAAGCCCATCACAACCACCCTGCCACCCTTTAAAGTGGTGTTGGTAACCACCGCTTCCGGCGCCCCACAGCAGGATTCCACCAAAGCAGTGGAAGTACGCCAGGGCAACAACAGCAGTACCACCACCACCGTTAGCAGTGTATGGGATAAAGGTTATCTCAACATCAGACAGGCTGATAAATATGTACTGACCACCAACACCGGCGACAAGGTACAATTCAGGAACTCCGGCGACACCTTGTTTTTACTGGTATATAATTCAGGAGATATACACCTCACCGCTCCACAGATAGAACAGGTGATCGCTCCCTCTTCTCATCTGCGTATAGATGAAATGAAAGAGGACCGTTTGACAATCATAACCGGCCCACATGCAACAACTCATATTAACGACAGCAGGATAGGCTCCCTCTCTTTTTCAGGTGGCATCGAAAGCACGCTGGACATATCTGAAGGCACCCTGACAGACAGCCTGAAAATAAGATTGGACAAGGCCAGCAAACTTCGTTTAGGCGCATCCTACAAATACGGAGACATACAGGTAGACAGTTTAAGGGAGATGTACATCCAGGGCAACAGCATTCAAAACATCAAACAAATAAAATAAATATTAATAAAGATAGTTGATAACGTGAAAGCATATACGTTTTTACTATTTCATAACAGGGATGATTTTCCACTCGTTCCTTCATCACTAAAGTTAATCATAAATAAAAAGCGTCCTGATGTTCATCAGGACGCTTTTATTATTTTTATGGCAATTGTTGTTATTTGAACTGAGTTGCAAGATAAGCCATGGTGCCCATTCCTATCTCTATGCTTCTTTCATCCACATCAAAGGTAGGTGTATGCACACCGGAAGTGATACCTCTTTCCACATTGCCGGTACCCAGGCGGAAGAAACAGGCCGGTACTATCTGTGAATAGAAGGCAAAATCTTCTGCGCCCATTCTTAATTCGGTATCTTCTACCTGTTGTTTGCCGAGATACTCCTCTGCAAAACCACGTGCTTTGGCAGTTACCTCTTCATTATTATACAAGGTAGGATACCCAACCAGTATTTCGACATCTATTTCAGCACCCAGGGATTCAGCAATACCCATCACCTGTTTGCGGATCAGCTCATGCGCTTTAAAACGCCAGGTTTCATCCATTGCTCTGAAAGTGCCCATCAGCTTTACTTCGCTGGGGATTACGTTGGTCGTAAAACCACCATTGAAAGCGCAGATAGATAACACTGAAGGAGAGAAAGGATTGTTATTGCGGGAGATGATTTGCTGCAGGCTCACCACCAGCTGAGATGCCACGAGGATGGTATCTACAGTCAGGTGTGGCTGTGCAGCGTGACCGCCTTTGCCTTTCACGGTGATGTAGATCTCGTCGGCACTGGCCATGTATTTACCGGCGCAGAAACCTAGTTTGCCAGTTTCCATGCTGGGCTGCACATGCAGGCCCAGGATAGCGTCGGGGCGCGGATTTTCCAACGCACCTTCTTCAATCATGATGCTGGCGCCGCCGGGGTGTTTTTCTTCTCCGGGCTGAAACAGTATTTTGATAGTCCCTTCCAGTTCGTCTTTCAGCTCATTTAAAATTTTGGTAGCACCCAGCACTACGGTGGTATGTACATCATGTCCGCAGGCATGCATCACGCCATTATTGACAGATTTGTAGGGTACATTATTGGCCTCCGTGATAGGGAGTGCATCAATATCAGCGCGCAGCGCGATCGTTTTGGATGCTGGATTTTTCCCTTCTATCAATGCTATGATACCGGTACCGGCAACACCAGCCTTATAGGGAACACCAAATTTATCCAGCTGCTGCCGGATAAATTCGGAGGTATTATATTCCTGAAAAGATAATTCGGGATGGGAGTGAATATGCCGCCTGATCTCTACGAAGGCGGGGGCATAGGCTTTAGCCAGCTCTTTAATACGGTTCTTCATTTGATAGTTCTTTATCCGGTGACACGTTGATGATAGCCGGTACTACAAATACACCGCCAGAGAAGAGGCTGGATAATTTGTCGCGCAGTTCGGAGGCTTCTTCACGTGTTTTAAAATCGCCTACGCGTACTTTAAAATAGGGTGCCTGATAATCCATGTAAGTGCGGTAATCGTTGTACAGCTGCATTACACGGGCTTTGGCTTCATTGGCATCGCCGCGTTTGTTGGTGGAGATAACCTGTACCCGGAAGCCGGACTGACTGCGGACCGCCAGGGTATTGATATAGATCTGTTTTCTGATCAATACGTCGAGGCGCGGGTCTTTGGTCACTTTCACGGTTCCGTTGCCAGCCTGCGCATAGTCCTGCGCCATGGCCCAGCTACTTCCCAACAGGCAGCAAACCAGGATGAATAATTTTTGCATGAATACTGTATAATTAAGAATTAATAATCACTGTCAGCTGTAGCCACTCCACCTTCCTTCACAATGTTGACACTGGCACTGGCGCCGATACGGGTAGCGCCGGCTTCAATCAGTTCCTTCGCAAAAGCAAAGGTACGAATACCTCCGGATGCTTTGATCTGTATGTTATCAGGTAAATTGGCCCTCATCAGTTTTACGGCTTCCACCGTAGCGCTTTTTTCCGCATACCCCGTAGACGTTTTCACGAAATCCACGCCGTACTTGCTGTAGAGCTGGCAACACTTAACGATCTCTTCTTCCAATAATATGCCACTTTCGATGATCACTTTGATCACTTTTTTCTTTTCCCGGACGATATACATCAGATTGGCAATCTCTTTTTCCAGATATTCCCAGTCGTTGTTTTTAACAGCAGTGATATTGATGACGACGTCCAGTTCATCCACTCCGTCTACGATGGCGAGTACTGTCTCCGCCACTTTGGCTTCGATGGCGGAATAACCGAAGGGGAAACCGATAACGGTAGCCACTTTGGTATTGGTGGCGCCCAGAAACTGCTTCGCCACTTTCACATACAAAGGAGGCACACAGGCAGCAGCAAAATCATATTCCACACACTGCATGCACAACGTTTTGATGTCTTCCAGGGTGGTGGTAGGTTTTAAGATGGTATGATCAATATATCGGTTAATCTTCATGACAAGTAGTATAAAATCGGAGCCAAAAATAAACAATAAAGCGGATTACGTATTTCACATTGGGAAATGCTACATCCGTAATCCGCCTTAAATATGTTGTAAAATCAATGATTACAAGTCCTTACCGTGGCAGTTCTTGAATTTTTTGCCACTACCGCAGGGGCAGAGATCATTGCGGCCTACTTTAGGGCCTACTCTTACCGGTTCTTGTTTCTCTTCCGGCATATCATATTCCGGAGCTGCTACCTCATGACCGTTATGTTCGATGATATCTTCATGGGAAGCGCGCATGCGGCTCATATCGGTTTTTTCCTCATGGCCTTCCCGGATCTGCTCCTCCTGTCTGTCCTGGTCCTGGCTTACAGGTATACCGCATTTGCAGAGGAAGGAAACGATATCGCGGCTGGTTTCACCATCCATCTGTTTAAACAGTTTGAAGGCTTCCAGTTTGTAGATCAGCAGCGGGTCTTTTTGTTCGTATACGGCGCCCTGAACAGACTGTTTCAGTTCGTCCATAGCACGCAGGTGTTCTTTCCAGGCTTCATCGATGAGAGCCAGGGTGATGCTGCGTTCCAGGGCGTTCATGGTTTCGTGGCCATCTGTTTCCACAACTTTTTTCAGGTTGGCCAGTACGTTAACACCTTTTTTACCATCGGTGAATGGGATGGAGATGTTTTCAATATGGTGACCTTGTTCGTTGTAGATACGTTCTATCACCGGCAGGGTGTTGGAAGTGATATCCTGCACTTTGCGGCGGTAGTTTTCCAGCGCCTGGTGGTACAGTCTGGAAGCCAGTGTAGGCACATCTGTACGGACCAGTTCTTCCTGGGTGATGTTGGCATCGATAGCGAAGTTGATGATGGCGTCCATTTTGAAAGCTTCGTAGTCGCCGCTTTCTTTATGGGTGATGACCATATTTTCTGCTACATCGAAGAAAGCGTTGTCGGTATCGATGGCCAGACGTTCGCCGAACAGGGCGTGGTTACGTTTGGCATAGATCACGGTACGCTGTTTATTCATTACGTCATCGTATTCGAGCAGGCGTTTACGAATGCCGAAGTTGTTTTCTTCCACTTTTTTCTGGGCTCTTTCGATAGAGCGGGTGATCATACTGTGCTGGATCACTTCACCTTCTTTGTAGCCCATACGGTCCATCAGGCCGGCGATACGTTCGGAGCCGAACATACGCATCAGGTCATCTTCCAGGGAAACGAAGAACTGTGAAGTTCCGGGGTCACCCTGACGACCGGCACGACCACGCAGCTGTCTGTCTACGCGGCGGCTTTCGTGTCTTTCTGTACCGATGATGGCCAGACCACCCGCTTCTTTCACACCAGGTCCGAGTTTGATGTCCGTACCACGACCCGCCATGTTGGTGGCGATGGTCACTGCACCGGGCAGACCGGCTTCGGCCACGATCTGGGCCTCACGGGCGTGTTGTTTGGCGTTCAGTACGTTGTGCGGTACTTTTTCGAAAGTCAGCATCTTACTCAGCAACTCAGACACCTCTACGGAGGTAGTACCTACCAGTACCGGGCGTCCTTTGGCCTGCAGACCTTTGACTTCTTCTATAACAGCTTTATACTTATCTCTTTTGGTTTTGTATACCAGGTCTTCTGAATCCAGACGGGAGATAGGCAGGTTGGTGGGGATGGTTACCACATCCAGCTTGTAGATTTCCCAGAACTCACCGGCTTCAGTAGAAGCTGTACCAGTCATACCGGCCAGCTTATGGTACATACGGAAGTAGTTCTGCAGAGTGATGGTAGCGAAGGTCTGGGTGGCAGCTTCCACTTTCACGTTTTCCTTGGCTTCGATCGCCTGGTGCAGGCCGTCGGAGTAGCGGCGGCCATCGAGGATACGACCTGTCTGTTCGTCTACGATCTTCACTTTACCGTCCATTACCACGTATTCCACATCTTTGTCGAACAGGGTATAAGCTTTCAGCAGCTGCTGAACGGAGTGGATACGATCTGACTTCAGGGCATAATCCTGCAGCATTACTTCCTTACGTTGCAGTTTTTCTTCAGGGGAAACTGACATTTTTTCAATTTCCGCCAGTTCAGAACCTACGTCAGGCATCACGAAGAAGTTAGGATCTTCGCCGCCCTGGGTGATCAGGCTGATACCTTTTTCTGTCAGGTCTACGCTGTTTTGTTTTTCTTCTATCGCGAAGAAGAGGCCTTCATCTACTTTCGGCATTTCCCTTTGCTGGTCTGCCAGATAGTAGTTTTCAGCTTTCTGTAATAATACTTTGATACCAGGCTCGCTGAGATATTTGATCAGGGCACTGCTTTTTGGCAAGCCTCTCCAGGCGCGCATCAGGGCCAGACCACCGGTTTTCGCGTCGTCTTTACCTTCGCTGATCAGTTTTTTAGCTTCCAGCAGGTACTGGTTGGCTGCTTTTTTCTGCATTTCCACCAGGTACTGGATACGTGGTTTTAATGCGTGGAACTCCTGTTCTTCACCGCGGGGGATAGGACCGGAGATGATGAGCGGTGTACGCGCATCGTCTACCAGTACGCTGTCCACCTCATCCACCATAGCAAAGTGGTGTTTGCGTTGTACCATTTCATCCGGGCTGTGTACCATGTTGTCACGGAGGTAGTCGAAGCCGAATTCGTTGTTGGTACCGTAGGTGATGTCTGCCAGGTAGGCATTCCGGCGTTCCGGAGTATTGGGTTGGTGTTTGTCGATGCAGTCAACGGTGATATCGAGGAACTCGAACAGTGGGCCATTCCACTCGGAGTCACGACGGGCCAGGTAGTCGTTCACGGTTACCACGTGCACCCCTTCACCAGCGAGGGCGTTGAGGTAGGAGGGCAGGGTAGATACCAGTGTTTTACCTTCACCAGTGGCCATTTCCGCGATTTTACCCTGGTGCAGTACTGTACCACCGATCAGCTGAACGTCGTAGTGTACCATGTTCCAGGTCACTTCGTTGCCGGCGGCTTTCCAGTTGTTTTTCCAGATAGCTTTATCGCCATCGATGGTCACATAGTCCTTTCTTACGGCCAGCTGGCGGTCCAGCGCTGTTGCGGTGGAAGTAATGGTAGGATTGGTGGCAAAACGGCGGGCAGCTTCTTTAACTACAGCAAAAGCTTCAGGCAGCAGGCTTTTCAGGACTACTTCCAGCTGTTTGTCGCGGTCTTTCTTCAGAATATCAATTTCCTGATAGATGGTATCTTTCTGTGTTATATCTTCTACGGCTTCTGCCGCTTCTTTTTTCTCGTTGATCTCCTGGTCGATTTTGACAAGGTGGGCGCTGATGCGCTCGCGGAACTCCTGTGTTTTATGACGCAGGTCGTCGATAGGCAGGGACTGCAGCTTTCCATACTCCTCATTGACCTGCTGCACTATTGGAGTGACAGATTTGATGTCTCTGTCAGATTTGTTCCCCCCAAAAAGTTTTGTTAAAAAACCTAACATGTTGAATGTTTAATTACGAATTACAATTTTGTTTCTAACGTCTCCCCGTCCCGGCCTGAAGCTATGTCAGTTGGTTTTTCCCTGCTTCCAGCCTGTGGCACAGAGGCTGCGGGCTTAGTCACTGGATAGACGGAAAATACAAGTTACTCAAATATTATGCTTGGAAAGCAGAACTGTCAAGGTGTCAGTTTTGTTGTAGGCTGCTTTGTCAAGGGTGGTAAAATTATGAATAAATTCGGGGAAATGGAGGGATTTAAGCGGGAATTAAACATACAAATTACGAATTACGGATTTGCAGGAAAATTATAGGCAAACTCCCTGCAAATCCGCTTCATCCGGTACCGGGGGTTATCTTTCGCGGTAAACCAGATCTACAATTTTGCCCAGCCCCTGATAACTCCAGGTAAGCTTCAAAGCATCATTTCTGTCAGGGATGCTGTACACCCTGATGACCCCATTCTCCGTATCCGGACGGGTTGCATCATAACTGCCCACCACCAGGGAATTGGTAAGGTTGGTATAAAAATCCTTCCCATAGGAAGCAAAAAACGGCGCCTTCATGACACTGATCTTTTCAGTACCCAAATCCGCCATCAGCGTAGCTTTGTGGATAAAAACATCATATTCATACAAACGGCCGCCCACAGCATAAAACACATATCCCAGCTGGTTGCTGACCGCAAAAACAGTAGCCTTATCCAGCTCCGGTGCATCCGTCATCTCGGTATAATAACTCTGTTTTACCCCGCCCCTGGTGACATTGATACAGTAGGTGTAGTATTTGCCGGCATCATCTTTCATAATGGCAAACACGTCTCCGCCACCATAAGAGGTGGGCACCATGTATACCAGCTCTTTCCCGGTGGTGTAGGAAAACAGCTTCCCGTCCTGCAGACTGTTGCATTTGGTGCCCGACATCATCGCATCATGTACCACAAAACGACGTTTATCCCTGTCATACAGCAAATGCAGGCTGGTACCGCCATACCCACCGGCAATAAACGGAGCTGGATTAAAAGCCGTCTTTTCATCGTCTACATAATTAACAGGCGCCCCGAAAGCTTTACCTCCCATCATCTGATTCCTGTAAAACACCTGTTTACCCGATATCAGATAATCTACGCCCATATACAGCGGCGAATTATAGAACAAATCAACACTAAACCCGGCATTTACAGGCGTCAGCATCTCATAACGAATACCATAGGTACTTTTCCAGGTAAAATTCTCCCCTTCAAACCGCTCCAGGCCATCCCCTGTATTGAGGTAAAACTGTCTGCCAGCGCTGGTATATTCAAACACCAGCTGTTTAGCCCCATGCCTTGCCGGCAAACCGGCATTGGTAAAAGTCATCACATCCTGGATCAACCGGTCCTGCTCTCCAAGCCGGCTCACCATATCGATCCGCACAGAACCTTTTACATCGCAGAGCGCCACCCAGCCCTGGTACACCGGGGATTGCACCGTAAAATGAAAGCGGCGAAACCATTCCACCCCGGTCTGTTTGTCTTTCACCCGGTAATAACAGTCATAGCCGGCTGGCCGCAGCTTCACCGGATAAGACAGGTCTCTGTAAGACCCGATCAGCACATTGGACACATCACCGGGTACCGAGGAAGCTCCGTCAATCAGCGCTTCCCAGCGATAAGTATAACGTCCGGTATCACCCTGGTCCTGTGTGGCAAACAACTTAGGACTGATGCGCAACGTGTCTTTGAACAGAATAGCATATTCTTTATTTATACCAGTAATGCTGTCCACATTATTGATCTCATGATATTGATAGTTGCCCTGGTCTTTGTAACAGGCGGTATTAAACAGGCAGATGATACATCCACCCAGCAACAGCTTGATATAATTCGTTTTCATCTTGATATCGTTTTGATGTTAACTGGCCTTACTGCATGTACTTACCCATCTTCATAGGTGTTCCATCTTCTTCCATCACAGGCGTTCCGGCAGCTTCCATGTCTTTAAGATAATTTTTCAGATAATTGGCGTAGAAGTTGGTCGCGCCCGGATCGGCAGTAGACACCTTGGTATAAAACTCCATAATGGATACCTCCAGCAAATCACTCATCAACATCATCTTTTTAGCGGTGAAAGGCCCGTAAAAATCATCATACCAGCCCTTATCAGGCTTGTTCAGCCTATTATCCACAATGATCACATGTCTTACCAGTGACACGAATTTGTTGTTGGTTTTGTCTTTTACCCAAACCCCTAACCTGGTAGAAAAGTCACTGTTGTTTTCCAGTTGCAAGGTCACGGAGAAAGAGCGTTTAGCCATTTCCGTTGTCTTATGCAATTTTACCGGCAGATAACAGTTCACACTGTCTGCCGGTATTACAATCTTTGATGGTATCTCAAACTGGCTACCTGCAGTGGCTGCACTGGCACTGGTATCAATCACCCGGTAACCGACAGCTCTTTCATGGCCGGCAGGTGTACCCAGCGCCCGTACCAACAACCGTATGGTAGTATCCTGGGTAGCAGGCGTATAGGCAAAAGTGACGATCGTTGTATCATATATTACTTCATTTCTCGCAACGGAGAAATAGATATCATTGGTAGTTGAATAAACAGGAATTTCAGCTTTCCTGCATGCTGCTGTCAGCAGCAAACCCGCTGCTATAGCGGTGATATACCGGATATTCTTTTTCATGGCAATAAGCTGGATTAGTTTCTGAATTGTGATTCGTCCAGGGGAATGGGCAGCACATATCTTTCTTTCGTCATAGCAACGGTACCGGAACCGGTACCACCGGGTATGCTGGCCGTAAAAGTGCGTTTGTAGTAGAAGAACATCTGACCTTCTCCATAAAACTCACGTCTGTAATCTTTCAGCAGTTCTGCAGCAACACCTGCGCCCGGCGCTATCAATACCGCTCCACGGTTCTTACGCACTTCATTCAGGTAGGCAATGGCTGCATCAGGGTCCGGTTCGCATTCCGCTGCGATGAAATACATCTCCGACAAACGGATCATCGGTATCAGATTACGGAAACGTTTACCAGGTTCTTCTACATCTGCATACTTGTAATAGCAGCGATAGGATTTCTGATTGGAGCCCGGTATCATCCAGGCATTATAATAACGGTAATCATTGGCATTGTTACCAAACTCGCTGCTAAGGCGGCCCGACTCTGTATACAGGATATCATTGTCTTTCAGCCCCGGATCAAAGTAAGCTTTGTATTTATCGTTGCGACGACTATCCTGCAAAGCAAACAGCAGCTCACTGGAAAATACTCTGTCAGGATTTTTAGGATCACCGGAAAGATCACTAAACTTCACAAAAGGAAAGAATACACCGGCATTGCTGATCACATCTCTGGCATATCTCAACGCCATAATTTTATCACCACGGTATAAATACACCCTTGCCTTCAAAGCCCTCACTGCAAAGTAATTCAGCCGGAGGTTACGGTAATTCCAGGCATTCCCTTCTCCACCATCCTTGTCTTTACCCAGCGTAATACCAGCCAGTACAGGGTCTTTCGTCAGTAATGCTTCAGCTGCATCCAGATCTGCCAGCACTTTTTCGAGGAAGTCATTCCCTTTCTGATAAGGCTCATAGCTGGTAGTGAATGCACTGTAATAAGGTAAACTGAGAGCGGTGGAATCTTTGGAGTACACCGGCCCGAAAAGACGGAATAAATCAAACTGGATCATCGCACGCAAAGCCAGGGCTTCGCCTTTTACCCATTGATAATGATCACCCCTGAAGAGACTTTTTTTCTGATCAATGACAGACAGAATTTTATTGACATTGGCCACCATTTTATACATGGCAGACCAGGTATTACCAAACATACCTTGCGACACCGGGTCTGTATACTGATAGGACGCCAGCTTGTATAAACTATGACCGCCACCCACATTATACCGTTGTCCGAGCACCTCGATCATCTGCATGGTCATCTGTCCTCCATAATTTCTGGCATCGGTCATGTCCAGATAAACGCCGTTCAGGGCGGTGATAAAACCGTCTTCGTTCTCCAGCAAAACATTTTCGATGACTTTATCACGGGGCTTCACATCCAGCCACTTCTTGCAGGAAGTGCAGGACAGTATTACCAGTATGATAACGCTGATGGATATATGTTTTTTCATTTTTTCTTTCATTTAGAGATTAAAAACCTGCACTGATGGAAAAGGAAACAGTGTTCGCAAAAGGATAGTCGATACCACGTTCACGCTTGATGGTAGACAGGCGGAAAATGTCGTTCATATAAGCGTTTACGCGCAGGTAAGACATCCGCCAGTGTTTCACCATGCTGTTGGCGAACTCATAGCCCACATTGATAGATTCTCCGGCCAGCACATTCTCTCTTTGTACAAAGCGGGAGGTCATAGGAGGAATATTGGCGGTGATCCTGTCCGGTACCTGTGTGAGGGAAATCACACGGTATTTGGCGATATCACCCGGTTTCTGCCAACGATCGTACAATGCACGTCTGTCCTGATTCAGCAGGATATCATTGGTATTAATATTCTCCACCTTGTCGTAAAGGGCATTATTGAAAATATCACCCCCTACGCGGTAACGCAGGTATATACCCAGGTTGAAGCCTTTGTAGTTTAAAGTGCTACCAACCACACCATCCAACTTAGGACGGCTGTCGCCCACTACTACTTCATCGGCAGCATCATAGTTAAAAGTGAGACTACCATCTTTTTTAATCAGCACTTCCTGACCTGTGCCGGGATCAATACCAGCGGAACGTACAGCCCATATGGCCGTAGGGCTTCCACCATCATAATAACGCTCCAGGTTTTTAGTGCGGTTCTCCTTGTTCAACACTTCGAGCCGGTTGCTCATATTATCAAAGCGTGCATTTTCATGTTTTGCGGAGAAATTGATGGCCCAGTTGATACGCTCTTCCGGACGATACAGCGGAGAAACACTGAACATGAAGTTATATCCGTTACCTACCTGCTTACCCAGATTGGTGAAGTAGGTGTTGGTACCGACAGAAGAGGGGAGGCTGATCTGGGCCACCAGCGGGTCGGTGATACGGTTGTACATATCAATATTAAACCGCACGCGGTTGTCCAGCAACACGATGTCGGCGCCAATGTTTTTGTCGAGCGTTTTCTGCCACAACAGATTAGGGTTACCAAAGGCATCGATAACGGCGCCTATCCCAAAATCATTGACAGCATAAGTATTATAACGGTAAGTAGTAAACGATTGGTAGGTAGAAAAATTCTGATTGCCGGGTGTTCCCACTGAGCCTCTCAGCTTCAGGAAATTGATCCAGCTTATATCACGAAGCATCGCTTCCTTATGCAGGTTCCACGACAGACCTACCGACCAGGAAGTGGTGAAGAAATTATTGGAACCGAATACAGAAGAACCATCCAGACGGAAGTTCACATCTGCCATATAACGTTCATCCAGCATATAACCGGCATTCACATAGGCACTGGTACTGCGGGTAGTGGCTTCTGCAGAAGAAGATTTACCGGTAGCAGGATACCCCGCGGCAAACGCTGGTGAAGACACTCCCGGTGGTAAACCAACTACCGTATAGCCGTCACTGATATTGCGGAACTGCTGGAATTTCCAGCCACCTACAGCATTCAGCTGATGACGGTTGTTGATCAGTTTACCATAAATAGCGGTGATCTCACCGTCGTAATTGAAAGCAGCAGACCTCGTATTACCATAGCTGCCTCTTTCCATCGGTGTTTTTTTCAGGAACATGGTATGACGGGCATCATAGAATACTTCCTGTTTGCCTTCCTCTTTGGTGATGCCCAAACGGCCTCTCACTCTGAGATCTCTGTTCAGCTCCCATTCCGTCATGAAGTTGTTCACCACGCTGATGTTGCGTGATTCGTCGAAATTGCCGATAGAAGCATTCCACAGCGGATTGACAGTGGTATCCAAACCATTACCTGCTTTGTCTCTCACTTCCAGAAACGGAAAAATATTGCCGTTTTCATCGCGCTTGCGGTAGTAGGGGCTGGCCTGCGCAAACGCCAGGAATGAGCCGTAGGGAGATTCTTTGGCAGTAAAGAAGTTGATGGAGAGATTGTTGTTGAAACTGAGTTTCTTTTTCCGGTATATCAGTTTTATGTTGGCGCCGCCGATATCACGGCCGGAGCCTTTCATAGCTCCATTGATACGTTTATAGTTAATACCGGCACTGTAGCGCATCTGGTTATCACCACCTTCCACATACATGGAATGCCCGGTAGTAAAGCCCGTGCGCACAGGTTCGTTGAGCCAGTAAGTGTTTACGCCCCGTTGTATCTCCGCGAGCCGGTCACTGTAAGACTGTTCCAGAATTTTCTGCAAAATCTGGTTATTTTCAAAGCCCTGATTGAGTTTAAACCGTCCGGTGATCCGCTCAAACTCCAGTTTTTCCGTGGCATTCATCAGATTGTAATCATGCAGATCAGGAACGGTAATGCTGTTATCAGTCGTGTAATACACTCTCAGTTCTCCCGGTTTGGGTTTCTTTGTTTCGATAACGATTACACCGTTGGCTGCTTTTGAACCGTAGATGGCAGTGGAGGCCGCATCTTTCAGGATGGTAACGCTTTCCACGCGGTTAATATCGAGGTCTACGATGGTACGCAGATTGGTTTCAAAACCATCGAGGATAAAGAGCGGTTGGTTAGGATCGGTACTAAACTGTTCTTTCATACCCAGCACGCTGGTTTTACCTCTGATTTCCATATTGGGCATCACGTTGGGATTGGAGCCCATCAGGTTATTTTCGTATACGGTAAAGGAAGGGTCGAGGGAGCGAAGGCTCTGGATAACGTTCTGGTTGCCTACCTGCTTCAGTTCTTTGACGGTATAGGTAGAAGCAGATCCTGTAAAACTTTCTTTGGCGCGCTCGTAGATACCGGTTACCACTACTTCTTTTATTTTAGAGGCGTCTTCCTCCAGGGTGATGGTAAGGCTGTTACGGCCTTTCACCGGTACTTCCACGGCTTTGTAGCCGATGTAGCTGACCAGCAGTATATCATGTTCGCTGACGGTGAGTTCAAATTTTCCGGCGGCGTCGGTATGGGTGCCCAGGGGTTTTCCTTTTACCCGTATGGTAACGCCGGGTATCTGCTGAATATTCCCTTTGGTGTCGCGCAGGGAAACGGTACCGGCCATACGAATTGTTTTCTCCTGTTGTTCGCGCTGCACAGCTGGTGCGGCGGCAGGACGGGCAGGTGCGCTTTTAACAATCACCTGGTTGCCCACGACCTGATACTGTACCTCATCATTAAAAATGTTGTGCAGTACATTTTTCAGGACTGCGCCGCTGACCTGTATAGTTACTGGCTGGGCCCTGTTGATCTGGGCGCCGTCGTACACAAAGTTCAGGTTGGTTTGTTTTTCGATTTCCGAGAGTACAACAGCAATAGGTTGGTTATTGGCTTTCACAGTCACTTTGCGGTTGAGCGCGAAGGTATCCTGTGCCCATGCCGGCATTGCCGACATGATGATGGCAGCCATTGCCAGTGGGCGGAACATACAGCCGCGCAAACGGGTGATGTACCGTAGATAATTTTTAATCATGGCTAAGGCATTTTAGCGGTTCAGGCTAATACATTTTGGTTGGTTGATGGTAAGCTTGCACTATTTCACAGGCAAGTGCACATATATTGTGTCGTTTAGTTGTTGAAATTGATAATCATATAAAGCAGTTAGTGTTTGCAATACTTCCTCTAATGTTTTGTTGCTGAAGTTGGCGTTCAGCTTACGCTTGCGGCTGATCTTCGGATCGAGGACCATGGATACGCCGTAGCAGGCAGAGAGGGCGTTACATACATCCTGCAGAGAGGTGTCCACAAACTGAAGCTCGTGTGTGCGCCAGGCCAGCTGGTTGATGTCTGCGGCCACAGCCTGTAGTTCCCCGGTGGTAGTATTGCAGGAAGCGCTCTGGCCGGCCTGCAAATGCAGGCGCTGTGGCCTGTGTTCCATGGCAAGGGCTATCCTGCCAGACAGTACGTATACCTGTATTTTTTCTGCGCCGGCCTTCACGTTGAAAGAAGTGCCCAGCACATGTATCTGTGCCGGGCCGCTCGTAACAGTAAAGGGATACACAGGATCGGTAGCGATGTCGAAAAACGCTTCTCCTGCCGTCAGCTCCACTTGTCTTTCTTTTCCTTTAAAGGCGGCGGGATAACGTACCTGCGAGTATTTGTTGAGATAGATTTTTGAGCCGTCGGCCAGTAACAGAGAATCTGGCTGACTGCTGGTTGTTTTACCCAGCCACTGTATGCTGTTGCGGGTGTATTGCCACCAGGCGGCGCCGGCGGCGATAAACAGTACAGCAGCGGCGGCCGTCATCAGGCGACGACGTGGCCGGCGTAACGGCAGCACGGGCGTGACGGCTGGCGTTTGGTCCAGCAGCGCCAGGAATCTGGCCGTTGCAGCAATGGCGTCAGCATCTTCAAACAGCGCTGCATAGGGCGCCTGTTCCCATAGTAGTTTCAATTGCCGGTACAATTCCCGGTGTTCCTCATCGGCATCCAGCCAGGATTGCAGCCGGGACTGCAGCGCCGCATCTTG
The DNA here is from genome assembly GCF_003308995.1 of Chitinophaga flava. NCBI lineage: Bacteria > Pseudomonadati > Bacteroidota > Chitinophagia > Chitinophagales > Chitinophagaceae > Chitinophaga > Chitinophaga flava. Next base: position 2,574,607 of record NZ_QFFJ01000001.1, read on the forward strand.
CGGCGATTGCAGGCACAGCAGAATAAAAGAATGGCGGTCGGTTGGTTTGGTCATCTTACGAAAAAAGGATGCGCTTTATTGCTGAGACAAATCAGCAAAAGCCTACCCCCAAAAGGAGGAAAAAAAATTTTAAAATAATGGGGACATTAAACAGAAGCAAGCCACAGCAACAGTTTCAGCCTGGTGACAGCCGATATAGGTTTTTCCGCATGGTCCAGTAAAGCAGCTTTTAGTTGCCTTAAAGCAATAGTCATCTGATTTTCTACCGTTTTTACAGACAGCTCCAGCTGTTGGGCTATCTCATTGTTCTTCAGGCCTCCGTAGCGGCTCAACTTAAAAATACGCCGGCATTGTTCCGGCAAACGCTCAACTGCATGGTGTATCCGTTCGCGTAATTCCTGCTCTTCTATGAATGTGCACAGGTAACTCTCTTCCTGTAAATGTTGAATCTCAGCATGATGTCCTTCCAGCATACGATTACGCTGCAGATGATTGATGCATTGGTTGATGACAGCGCGGAAAAGGTAACTCTTAAGCGCAGCGGCATGTTCCAGGGTAAAATCCTTTTCCCACAGCCGGAGAAAAACATCCTGGACCACTTCCTCCGCCTGTTCCCGTTCACCCAGGTATTTCCGGGCAGTGGCAAAAAGAACGGGATAAAAATGTTCGTATACCCGGGCAAACACCGCACGGTCTCTGGCCTGCAGGCCCTGCATCACCTCTTCGCTATACAACCCGCTAATCATAAAAAAGTAAAAGTCAGAAAGGCATATGATGGTTCTGTGGGAGCTAAGATAACCCATTACAGTGCGAAAAGGAAATTTTCAAAAAAAATGCCCTGCGCTGAGTTAAAAATGAAAATATGTAAATACTTTTTATAAATTTAATGGCTTTTATGCCGTTATTCTTAATTTATAAATTTCCACGTTATGCCAAACAGTATACAGCCGGCAGAGGCTCCCGCCCTTCTAATGCCGGCCACCATCCACTATCCGGGGAAACATGCACGCGGATTAAATGTTATGGACGGTATCGGAATATTGTCCTTAGCTGTTATCTTGCCTGCCGATGTGCCACGGATGCAGTAAAAAACGCGATTTGAACACCTGACCATAATTTAAATTCAGAACCTAAATAATATTTGAAGATGAACCGTAAGTTAAGAATGGGAATGATCGGCGGTGGTAAAGATGCCTTCATCGGCGCTATCCACCGTATAGCCGCCAATATGGACGGTCTGATAGAACTGGCAGCCGGTGCGCTCAGCATCAACAACGACGTGGCCCTGGAATCCGGGAAAATGCTGTTCCTCGATCCGGAACGCACCTACCTCGATTTTAAAACCATGCTCCAGAAAGAAGCCTCCATGCCGGCAGACAAACGGCTGGACTTCATCACCATCGTGACCCCTAACTTCGCTCACTTTGAACCCGCCATGATGGCGCTGGACCTGGGCTTCAACGTAGTGATCGAAAAACCGATCACCTTCTCCCTCGAAGAAGCCAAACAATTAAAAGAGAAAGTAGAAGCCACCGGCCTCACTTTACTGCTCACCCACACCTACACCGGCTACCCAATGGTAAAACAGGCACGCCAGATGGTAAAAGACGGCGCCTTCGGCAAAATCCGCAAAGTATGGGTGGAATATCCGCAGGGATGGCTCAGCAAACTGAGTGAACGTGAAGGCAATGCCCAGGCTGCCTGGAGAACAGATCCTAAAAAATCCGGTAAAGCCGGCGCCATGGGCGATATCGGTACCCATGCCTTTAATCTTGCCGAATATATCAGCGGTGCCCAGGTAGAAAAACTGTGCGCCGATCTCAATATCCTGGTGCCAGGCCGTGCCCTCGACGATGACGGCGCTGTACTGCTCCGCTTCGACAACGGCGCTGCCGGTGTACTGATGGCCTCCCAGGTAGCTGCCGGTGAAGAGAATGCCCTGAAGATCCGCGTCTATGGAGAAAAAGGCGGCCTGGAATGGGCACAGCACGAACCCAATACCTTACTGGTAAAATGGCTCGATAAACCTACTGAGATCTATCGTGCTGGCGGTGGCTACAGCTTCCAGTCCAGCTACATGACTCATAACACCCGCACCCCTGGCGGCCATCCGGAAGGATACCTCGAAGCGTTCGGTAACCTGTACCGCAACTTCGCACAAACCCTCTCCGCTAAAATAGACGGCGTACAGCCAGCTGCAGAATCACTCGATTTCCCGGGTGTGGCAGACGGCGTACGTGGCATGGCATTCATCGATAATGTGGTACGCTCCGCACAAAGCGATACCAAATGGACCACCTTCGAGATCTAGTATCTCGTATAACAAGCACGACTATATGAAAACAATAAAAGGGCCTGGTATTTTTCTGGCGCAGTTCATGGGAGATGAAGCGCCTTTCAACAGTCTGAAGTCCATCTGTGAATGGGCTGCCTCCATCGGTTTCAAAGGTGTACAGATCCCTTCCTGGGATGCCCGCCTGATAGACCTGCAGAAAGCAGCAGAGAGCAAGACCTATGCAGATGAAATCAAAGGGATTGTGAATGCAGCCGGACTGGAGATCACCGAACTGAGTACCCACCTGCAAGGCCAGCTGGTGGCTGTTAACCCGGCATTTACCGAAATGTTTGACGGTTTCGCGCCGGCACAATATCATAATAACATCAACGCCCGTACGGAATGGGCCGTTAACCAGCTGAAATATGCGGCTAAAGCCAGCCGTAACCTGGGCCTCAATGCACACGCCACTTTCAGCGGCGCCCTGCTCTGGGCCCCTGCCATGTATCCCTGGCCACAACGCCCGGCAGGCCTGGTGGAAGCAGGTTTCGCTGAACTGGCCAAACGCTGGCTGCCTATCCTCAACGAGTTTGATGCCAACGGTGTAGACCTCTGCTATGAGATCCACCCCGGCGAAGACCTCCACGACGGCGCCAGCTATGAACGTTTCCTGGAAGCTACCGGCAACCATGCCCGCGCATGTCTCCTCTACGATCCCAGCCACTTCGTACTGCAATGCCTCAACTACCTCGAGTACATCGATATCTATCACGAAAAGATCAAGGCCTTCCACGTAAAAGACGCGGAATTTAATCCTACCGGCCGCTCCGGCGTTTACGGCGGATTCCAGGCCTGGATAGACCGCCCCGGCAGGTTCCGCTCCCTCGGCGATGGACAGGTAGACTTTAAATCTGTATTCAGTAAACTCACCCAATACGATTTCTCCGGTTGGGCCGTTATGGAATGGGAATGCTGCATGAAACATCCGGAAGATGGCGCCCGCGAAGGCGCTCCGTTTATCAAAAATCATATCATCCGCGTCACCGAAAAAGCCTTTGACGACTTCGCCGGCGCCGCTACTGATGATGCTTTCAACAAACGGGTCCTCGGTATTTAATATTTGATTATTTGCTTATTTGTTTATTTGAACGGCAGGGATGCATCAATAAAGAATAGGTTAAAGTCAATAAAGAAGCTGTAAGAAGGCTGTTAACACAGTACCTTCATCTAACAAAAAAATAACGAACAAACATCCATCAACAAATAACAAAATAAAAAAATAGGAAAATGAAAAAGAGGTATCTGGCACCGTTGGTATTAAGCGTACTGTTTTTTGCAGCTTGCGGCGGTGGTGAGAAAAAACAGGATCAACAGCAAACCAAAAGCAGCCAGGAAAGCGCTGCAGCAGACAACTCCATGGTATCTCCCAATGCAGGCAATCCACCTAGCAAAGGCGAGGAACTGATGGCACAGAGTGACTGTAAAACCTGCCACAAGGAAGAAATGAAAGTGGTAGGCCCGTCCCTGAAAGATATTGCCGGTAAATATCCCAACACACCAGAGAATGTTGATAAACTGGCTGACAAAGTAATCAAAGGTGGTTCAGGCAACTGGGGCGAAGTAGCGATGCTCCCTCACCCAAATGTGTCTAAAGACGATGCGAAGGAAATGGTGAAATACATCCTGTCTTTATCAGGTAAATAATACTTTTCCACTATACAACCATAGTAAATGAAAAAAATCATCATCGGAGCCTTTATGCTTGGTGCGCTCACCAGCACTTCTGCATTAAAAGCCCAGAAAGCAAATAACCTTTCTGCCAAAGAGAAAAAGGAAGGATGGCAACTGCTGTTCGACGGTAAAACCACCAACGGGTGGCATACCTACCTGAAAGATGCTGCCAGTCCGGCCTGGAAAGTCGTAGACGGCGCGCTGGAATTTGATGTGGACGCCAAAAAGAACGGCGCCCCCGGCGGTGACATCGTCACCAACGGCGAGTATGAAAATTATGAACTGAGCATCGACTGGAAAATCTCTGAAGGCGGCAACAGTGGCATCATCTTCAGCGTACACGAAGATCCCGAATTCCAGGCTACCTATCTCACCGGCCCTGAAATGCAGGTGCTCGATGATGATAAACACCCGGATGGCAAAATCAACAAACACAATGCCGGTGACCTCTACGACCTGGCGAAATCTGAAAAGAAATCCGTAAAACCGGTAGGTCAGTGGAATACTGCCAGAATTGTGAAAAAAGACGGCCACCTTACCCTCTGGCTCAATGGCGTTAAAACCGTTGAAACAACCATGGGAACACCTGAATGGGACACACTCGTAGCCAACAGTAAATTTAAAAACTGGAAAGGCTTCGGTAAATACCCTAAAGGACATATTGCACTGCAGGACCACGGTAACAAAGTATGGTACCGTAACATCAAAATAAAAGTGCTGTAATCCTTTTCCGCGCAAGCGCAAAAAGCTGTCACGCAAAGACGCAAGCCACAAAGACACCAGGCAGGGAAACCACTTTCTTTGCACTTTGTTGCCTCGCCTCTTTGCGTGACGCTTTTACACCTTGCCCGATTGCTTTTTATATTTCTATTTAAAAATACCACGCAAATGAAAACAATCACCGCCGTCATGACCCTGTTGCTGGCATTCTCCCTTTGCGCACAGGCCGTCAAAAAGCCCAAACCCAAAAGGGTACTGGTCTTTTCAAAAACCACCGGCTACCGCCACGACTGTATTCCCATTGCCAAAGCCACCATCATGCAGCTCGGCAAAGAAAACGGTTTTGATGTAGATACCACAGAAGACGCAGCGCTCTTCAACACTGCCAACCTGAAAAAATATGCTGCCGTCATTTTCAGCTGTACCACCGGCGATGTGCTGGACAGCACCCAACAAGTGGCCTTCCAGCAATACATCCATCAAGGTGGTGGCTGGATGGGCATCCACGCTGCTACCGACACCGAATATGGCTGGCCATGGTACAACAAACTCGCAGGCGCCTGGTTTCTGGACCATCCCAAACAACAACAGGCTACCCTTCATGTAATCGATCACCATCATCCCGCTACACAACACCTGCCCGATGACTGGATCCGTAAAGATGAATGGTACAGCTTCAAAGACCTGAATCCGGATGTACATGTGCTCATCAAAATAGATGAATCCACCTATCAGGGCGGCAAAAACGGTGGCAACCACCCAATGTGCTGGTACCATACCTTCGAAGGTGGCCGTGCTTTCTATACCGCCATGGGCCATACCAAAGAATCCTATTCAGACCCTTTATATCTGAAACACCTGTTGGGTGGTATTCAATATACTATGGGCATCAAAAATGTTAACTGAAATTCCCGATGAAATATTCGATCAAACTATTGTTATTGCTGGCGTTGGTTGCTATAGCCGGTTGTACGAAAACACGCCCTGGTCAGCCTAAAATACTGGTATTCACTAAAACCGCTGCTTTCCGCCATGCCTCTATACCTGCAGGCATCGCTGCCATACAGAAACTCGGCAAAGAAAACGGCTTCGACGTAGACACCACCGAAAATGCTGACCGCTTTAATGAAGACTCCCTGCAACAATACGCTGCCGTGATCTTCCTCAATACTACCGGTGATGTGCTCAACACCGCACAGGAAGCCGATTTCGAAAGATATATACAGGCAGGAGGCGGTTATGCAGGCGTACACGCCGCCACCGATACGGAGTATGAATGGGGATGGTATAACCATCTCGCAGGCGCCTATTTCCTTAGTCATCCGCCCGGCGTACACAAAGCCAGTGTACAGGTAGTCAACAAATCCTTCCCCGCTACCACCGGACTGCCCGATAAATTTGAACATACCGACGAATGGTACAACTTCAAAAAAAGAGATACCACTACCACCGTACTGCTTAAAGTAGATGAAAAAACATACGAAGGCGGTACCATGAATAACGATCACCCGGTAAGCTGGTACCATGAGTACGACGGCGGCCGCGCCTTCTACACCGCCCTCGGACATACCGAAGAATGTTATTCCGACAGCCTGTTCCTCAAACATCTGCTGGGCGGTATTCAATATGCCATCGGTAAAAACCTGGTACTCGATTACAGCAAAGCCACTTCTCTCCGCACCCCGGATGAAAACCGCTTTACCAAAAACGTACTCACCTCCGGCCAGTTCTTTGAACCTACCGAAATGACCATCCTGCCTACCCTCGACATCCTCGTGGCACAACGCCGCGGTGAGCTGATGCTCTACAAACAGGCAGACAAAACCCTTACCCAGGTAGGATTCCTGAAGGTATATTACAAAACGGATGTTCCTAATGTAAATGCCGAAGAAGGTTTCCTCGGCCTCGCTGCAGACCCCGACTATAAAGACAATCATTTCATCTATGTGATGTATTCTCCCATAGATACTTCTGTCAACCGCCTGTCCCGTTTTAAGTTTGAAAACAATCAGCTGGACATGGCCTCCGAAAAAGTAATCCTTCAGTTTTATTCCCAGCGGAATATCTGTTGCCATACCGGCGGTTCCATCGCCTTCGGCCCCGATAAACTACTGTATGTCTCTACCGGCGACAATACCACTCCTTTTGATGAAGCTGGTCAGAAATATGTTAGTAACGGCTACGGCCCTACGGATGACCGCCCCGGCCATGAACAATACGATGGGCGCCGCTCTTCCGCCAACACCAACGATCTTCGCGGAAAGATCCTCCGCATCAAAGTAGAAGCCAATGGCTCCTATACCATCCCTGAAGGCAACCTTTTCCCTAAAGGCACCCAAAACGCCCGCCCGGAAATATATGCCATGGGTACCCGCAACCCTTACCGCATCTCTATAGACAGAAAAACAAGTTATCTCTACTGGGGCGAGGTAGGCCCTGATGCCAACAACGATGATCCTAACCGTGGTCCCCGCGGATACGATGAAGTAAACCAGGCCAAAAAGCCAGGTAACTATGGTTATCCCATGTTCATCGCTGACAACAAAGCCTATCACGCTTACAACTACGAAACCGGTGAAACCGGTCCGGCCTATGATCCGTTGAAACCCATTAATAATTCCCGTAATAACACCGGTCTGAAAGAACTGCCGCCAGCCGTACCTGCCTTCATCTGGTATCCTTACGGTAAATCAGACGAATTCCCTATCGTAGGCAGCGGTGGCCGCAATGCAGAAGCTGGCCCTGTTTATTACAGTGAGTTTTATCCAAAAGAAACCCGTTTCCCGGATTATTACAATGGTAAACTCTTCATATACGACTGGATACGCGGCTGGATCATGGCCGTAACCATGGATAAAAACGGTAACTTCTCCAAGATGGAACGTTTTATGCCTGGCACCAAACTGAATGCACCCATCGATATGGAAATGGGCCCAGACGGCCGGCTGTATGTACTTGAATATGGTAATGGCTGGTTCAGCAAAAATGTTGATGCAGGCCTGGCCCGTATCGATTACAACGGCGGCAACCGTGCTCCGCTGGCCACCATTCAAAGCAATCAGCTCACTGGCGCCCTGCCCTTCACCGTTAAACTGTCTGCCGAAGGATCGGTAGATCCTGACGGTGATAAGCTCACCTATCTCTGGTATTTTGGTAATGGCAGCAAAAAGGAAACTTCCACTCCTACAGTAGAATTTACCTACAGTACAGCCGGCGAATACAATGTATACGTAGAAGTACAGGATGGCAAAGGCGGTAAAACCAAGAGTAGTGAAATTGCCCTGTATGCAGGCAATGAAACACCACAGGTAAACATCCAGCTGGAAGGCAATAAAATGTTCTACTTCCCGGGCAAACAAGTACGTTATACCGTTACCGTTAGTGATAAGGAAGATGGTAGCAGCGCCAGCGGCAAACTCGATGTCAGCAATATATTTGTAAAGGCTGATTATATCCAGGGCAGCGATAAAGCCGGCGCTCCGCAAGGCCACCAGATCATCACTGGTGCCATCGCAGGCAAAAACATCATGGAAGTATCCGACTGTAAAACCTGTCATAAACCCGATGAAAAATCTATCGGACCATCATTCAAACAGATAACGGAGAAATATAAAAATGATCCGGCCGCTCCGGACGCACTCGCCAAAAAGATCATCAACGGCGGCGGCGGTGTATGGGGTGAAACCGCGATGTCAGCACATCCTGGCCTGTCCAATGGAGAAGCCCACCAGCTGGTGGAATACATCTTCTCTTTAGGTGGCAACACACCCAAAGCCAAGTCCCTGCCTATTACCGGCAGCCTCAATCCCACTATGGGCAATGAGCTGAAAGATAACGGTGTGCTGTATCTCCTGGCCAGCTACACGGATAAAGGTGGCCCCGGCATCAAACCAATCACCGGTACCAACACCGTGCAACTGCTGAATCCCAAGCTGCCCGCAGCAGCCTATAGCAAAGCAGATGGCGTGTCTACCTACCAGGCCGACGGTATCAAACTGCTCATCCCTGCCACCGGTAATGGTTGGGCCGTATACAACGACCTCGACCTCACCACTGTCAACGGCATCGAAATTACCTATATGGTGCAGGATGCCCAGTCACAGGGATATGTAGTAGAAGCCTTCCTGGACAATGCCAACGGTACCCGCCTCGGTGAAACAACCATCGGCCCCGGTGCTCAGGCTAAAGTGCCCAACAAGGCAAGTATCAGTTTTTCACCCATCAACGATGGTAAAAAACACCACCTGTACATCAAAATGAGACCTACCGATCCAGGCAAACAAATACCATTAGGTATTGCTTCGTTTATGCTTCGTAGTTAGTATATATAAGATGATATAAGATAAAAAGGCGGAGGCTGTTGAGCCTCCGCCTTTTTATCTTATATCATTCATCCGCTAAATATTTAAACTGAAACTAAAATCATAACTTATCTTGTCAAAATTATTCACATTTTCTTTCCAGCCCGATTCGTTATGGCTTACATCAACGATCTGGCTGGTATTCATATTCCTGAATTTTTCCGTAATCGTTTCCAAGGTAGCTAATTCAATTTGAGTCAAAGCATCTAATAAATTGACAGAGGTTGTCTCCTCATCATTATAAAACTTATCACCTCCATATTCGCCAAAATCGACTTCGGTTACTTTAACATATCCTTTATTCACTGCAGCGTTATAAAGTCCTCCATAGTTGGTGGGTACAGGTCCTCTTTGTATTGCTTTATAGGTTATACCACTAATGCTCATGCCATATTTTTTATAGTGACTAAAGTCAGCATAAAACATTAGCTTATTTAAAGCTGTTGTAAATGGTTGCAAAGCCGTAGAAAAATAGTTAATCATGGCCCCGATTCTCTTAATACCCGGAACCCTAAAACCATTGTAAATATTAGGTAAGCAATCTTTAAAGAGAGAGAAGGCTAACTGACCTTCGTCTTCATATAATTGCGGATCACGAAATTTAGAAATTGTCTCCAGTACTTCCGCATATTCTGTTGCATCCCAGGAGGATTTATTAATTTCAACGAGTTTCACAAATTCCTGGGGGTCTGCAACCAATCGAATATATCTTCCGATGGAAATACTTGGCATTTCACCTGCTTCATAATTTCGATATACATTAATACCAAGCCCAAGTATCTCGCTCATTTTGGCTGCACTAAGTCCATACTTTGATCTGGCATGCTTAATCTCTTCAATAGAAGGAATACCAAACCTGGACCTGTACTTATTATGGACCTGGGTAATATTAAGTGTGTCCAGTTCATCATTCGTAAATTGCTCGCCACTCTCTTCGCAGACATAATAATGATATATTATCTCGAACTTTTCTTTTCTAAACTCGAATGTTCGGGATTCTCTTTCTAATCTAACGTTGCCGCCGGTAAATGGACTTTTCATAATCTTAACTTTAAAGGGTACTTCATTGGAAATTCCGATTGATGAAAAGAAATACAGATTACACCAGTGCTGGGATGTCCTAGAGTGATTTTAATATATATTTCTACTTCGTTGTGTGTTTTGCCAAAGACCCACATCTTTGCTCCTCCATTTAAAATATCATCCAAAGGGCCTTGGCTATAATCAGTTACTTCTATTCGTTTAATTATTTCTGTTCTTTGGTTAGGGGTCAGTTCTAAATCTAAAAGTGCTTGCGTGTTCTTACCTCTGTCGTTCCGATAAATAATGGCTCCATAAACTCAATTTAACTTTAAAATCAGCTAAAAATTGCGCTACTTCATCATAAGTTGTCATACAAAAGAGAGTATCGGATTCATAAAACAAATATAAACTAAAAAACCCACAACACAACTAATTAGTTGTATTTCAAAAAAGAAAAAACAACCATCCGACAGCCAGTAAAATAATTATTTATAATATCTAAATTTATTAATTGCTGGAAACAAACAAATTAAATCTCTAGAAATATAAATTTAAAAAAACAACTTATTAGTTGAACAAACAAAAATATCATTCACATGTTTTTAATAAAAGGAAAGGCCCCGGCAGTCACGCCAGGGCCTTTTTGCATTTTATATATTCGAACACATCACTTCTTCGCTTTAGGCCCCATAAAAAACGTAATATTTCCACCGTTCATAATCTCACTGTGTGTGATATACAAACGGTCGAGCGCTTTACCATTCAGCAACACTTTCTGCACATATACATTTTTATCTCCCTGATTTTTTACGTCGATGATAAACGTTTTACCGTTTTCGAGTTGCAGGGTGGCTTTATCCACTGCGGGGCTTCCCAGCGAATACTGGTCGGAGCCGGGGCATACAGGATAAAATCCAAGGGAACTGAAAATATACCAGGCACTCATCTGGCCACAGTCATCGTTACCACCAAGACCATCAGGACCCGGATGATACATTTTTTTCAGGATCATCCGTATACGTTCCTGTGTTTTCCACGGATAGCCGGTCCAGTTATACAGATAGGCCACATGGTGAGAAGGCTCATTACCATGCACATAATTGCCAATAATACCATCACGGGTAATGTCTTCCGTTTCCGCGAAGTATTTATCCGGTAACTCCATGGTGAACAATGAATCCAGATGTTGGGTGAATTGTTTTTTTCCACCCATCATGGCAATCATATCATCAGGATTGTGAGGCACATAAAGACTGTAGTTCCAGGCATTGCCCTCAATAAAGCCCTGGTCATGTGTTTGCAGCGGATCAAACGCCGCTTTGAAAGTGCCGTCGTTCAACCGTGGCCGCATAAAACCAATGGTTTTATCGTAAACATTTTTATAATTATTGGAACGTTTGATGAATTCTTCGTAGATATCCGTTCTGCCCAGCTTTTTAGCTACTTGTGCGATACACCAGTCATCATAGGCATACTCGAGTGTTTTGGAAACAGAAGAGCCGTTTTTATCTTCCGGCACATAACCCATGTCCATATAGTAGCCCAGCCCATCGTAATTGCGGTGTCTGGCAGTGGTCACACAGACATCCAGGGCTTTGTTTGCATCAAAAGGTGCATTGCCTTTCATGATAGCGTCTGCAATCACTGATACGCTGTGATATCCGATCATACACCAGTTTTCGTTGGCATAATGCGACCAGATGGGCAGCATATGCTGTACGCTTTGGTCGTAATGATTTATCATCGACTGTATCATATCGGCATTCCGTTTCGGCTGCACGATGTTAAACAGCGGATGTAATGCCCGGTAGGTATCCCACAGGGAAAAGGTAGTATAATTCGTATATCCGTTGGCGGTATGATTGTTCATATCCAGTCCGCGGTACTGCCCGTCCACATCCATGTAGGTAGTAGGATTGATGAAGGCGTGATACATCGCGGTATAGAAGTTTTCCTTCTCTTCTCTGCTGCCGGATTCGATATGTACTTTATTCAGCTCTTTAGTCCACAGCGCCTGGCCTTCCTGTTTTACCTGATCAAAGTCCCATCCCGGGATTTCTGCCCGCAGGTTTTTCAGGGCACCTTCGGTGCTTACCGGAGAGATGGCAAATTTTATTTTGATTTTTTCTCCTGCGGTGGTGTTAAAATCAAACCAGGCGCGGATTTGCCGGCCTGCCATTTCCGGGAAGTTTTTTGTCTGGTCGAACTTGCGGTAGAAGCCTTTGTACACATCGTTTGTATAGTTACGATGTCCGTATTCCTTAAATGGTTTGGAGAACACCATCGCAAAATATTCTATCCTTGTGCGCGCCCAACCGCTGGTTTGCCGGAAACCCGTTACCAGCGTATCATTTTCGACCCTTACAAAAGTCCATACATTTTTATTGGGATAGTTGTAAATGCCTGACATGAAGTCGAGGATAATGTGCGACTGATCAGAAGCCGGAAAGGTATACTGATGAAAACCAACGCGGTTGCTGGCTGTCAGTTCAGCCAGGATACCATCGTCTTCCAGTTTTACTTTGTAATAGGCAGGTTCTGCTACTTCGGTACTATGCGAAAACCTGCTACGGTAGCCACTTTCAGGATGATCTGCGGTGCCAGGGTTCAGCTGAAGTGTTCCGGTAGTGGGCATAATAAGAAAATCGCCTAGGTCGGAGTGGCCGGTGCCGCTGAAATGGGTATGACTGAAACCAACGATGGTTTTGTCTTCATACTGATAACCGGCACAATACTTATACACATCCGGGTTGTATTTCCCGTTCATCTCATAAGAGAGCGTGTCTGTTTCCGGGCTTAGCTGCACCATACCAAAAGGCACGGTAGCACCGGGATAGGTATGTCCCATACGTTGGGTACCAGTGATGGGTTTCACATATGAAAGCACATTTTCCTGTGCAAAAAGTGAACAGCAAATACAGCTGAGTATGGTCGATAAAAAAATCCTGCTGGTCATCGGTATCAGTTTAACATGTTCTGACTTAAAAACTCTTCATCCCGAAGAATCGGGATGGATTATTTACAGTGAACAATGAAATTCTTCTATATCGTATTATTTGTTGGCTGTTGAATACGAATAAGGGAAAGCAGCCGGCTGGGTACCTCTCGTTTTTTCAGGAGTAGCGCCCATTTGGAATACCAGTTTTCCTCCTTTCTGGAGGTCCTGGTGGCTGATCCAGTTTTTCGTATAGGGGACACCGTTTAAGGCGGCTTTTTGTACATACAGGTTCTTATCACTGTTGCCTGGTGCGTCGATCACCATTTTTTTACCATCTTCCAGAGTCATGGTAAGTTTGGCAAACAGGGGAGTACCTAATACATATTGTTGTGTACCGGGGCATACGGGATAGAAGCCCATAGCGGAGAACACGTACCAGGCAGAGGTCTGTCCGTTGTCTTCATCACCGCAATAGCCGTCTGGAGTGGCTTTATAGAGGCGTTCCATCACCTGACGGATCCAGTACTGGGTTTTCCAGGGCTGGCCGGCATAGTTATACAGATAGATCATGTGCTGAATGGGCTGGTTGCCATGTGCATACTGGCCCATGTTCATGATCTGCATTTCGCGGATCTCATGAATAACAGAACCGTAGTAGCTTTCATCGTATACCGGCGGCATTTTGAAAACGGAATCCAGCATAGTGGCAAACATGGTACGGCCACCCATCAGGTCAGACAGACCTTGTACATCGTGGAACACAGACCAGGTATAGTGCCAGCTGTTGCCTTCCGTAAAGGCATCACCCCATTTAAAAGGATTGAAAGGTGTCTGGAAGCGGCCATCTTTGTTTTTACCGCGCATCAGTTTGGTTTCCGGATCAAAGAGATTACGGTAGTTCTGAGAGCGTTTCGCAAAACGTTCCACTTCTTCCTTAGGTCTGTTCAGTGCTTTGGCCAGCTGGTAGATAGTAAAGTCATCATAGGCATATTCCAGTGTACGGGCAGCATTTTCGTTGATGTCCACGTTGTAGGGAACATAACCCAGTTCGTTATAGTATTTCACCCCTTTGCGGCCTACAGATTCAAGCGGGCCTTCATTTTCCGTATTCTTCAGGATCGCTTCATAGAGGGTATTGATATCATAACCACGGATACCTTTGAGATAAGCATCAGCGATGAGAGAAGCGGAGTTGGAGCCGATCATACAATCGCGGTGACCAGGGCTCGCCCATTCAGGCAACCAACCGCTTTCTTTATAGCTGTTGGCCAGACCTTCCATGATATGTGCACTCAGCGAAGGATACATAAGAGTGAAGAAAGGATGCACCGCACGGAAGGTATCCCAGAAACCATTGTCAGTAAACATGTAGCCGGGCAGTACTTGTCCGTTGAATGGACTGTAATGCACGATTTCATTCTTAGCATTGATCTCATAGAACTTGCGCGGGAACAGCATGGTGCGGTACAGCGAAGAGTAGAAAGTACTTACCTGTGCAGAGGTACCACCTTCCACGGAGAGGCGGCCCAGCTCTTTATTCCAGATATCTTTTGCTTTTTTACAGGTGATGTCGAAACTATCTTTGCCGACTTCCCTTTGCAGGTTGAGTTCAGCCTGTTCAAAGCTGATGAAGGAAGAAGCTGTTCTTGCTACTACCTGCTCACCTCGTTTGGTTTTGAAGCCTACTACTGCACCGGAATGGTCGGCCTGCAGCTCCAGTTGCCCTTTCAGCAGGGTAGAGTCTTTCCAGGTAGTAGCTACGGTAAACGGTTTATCAAAATAGATGACAAAATAGTTTTTGAAGTTGGTTGGTACGCCACCACTGTTTTTGGTGGTGTAACCGATGATCTTCTGTTCCTGTGGTAATATTTTAATATAGGATCCCTTATCAAAAGCATCTACTACGACGAAGGCGCTGTCGGTAGTAGGGAAGGTAAAACGAAGCTGGGCAGCGCGTTCTGTGGGAGTGATCTCGGTGGTCACGTCAGCATCCGCGAGGTAAACGCTGTAATAATAAGGTTTGGCTACTTCTGTTTTATGGGAGAACCAGCTGGCTCTTTTGTTCTGGTCGAACTTCAGGCTGCCGGTAACGGGCATGATGGCAAACTGGCCATAGTCGTTGATCCAGGGAGAAGGCTGGTGTGTTTGTTTAAAGCCTCTGATTTTATCGGCCGCATATTGATATGCCCATCCGTTGCCCATGGTATTGGTCTGGGGCATCCAGAAGTTCATCCCCCAGGGCAGGGCGATGGCAGGATAGGTGTTACCATTTGACAGGCTTACTTTAGAATCGGTACCCATCAGGGTATTGACCCATTCTACCGGTTCAGCAACTTTGTACACAGTCTGGCTTTGGGCGCCATGCATACAAAATAAGGCAGCTGCCAGCAATCCAACTTTTTTCATGTAGTAGTGGTGTTTCCCGCAAGGCAAAACAGGCCGGCAAAGGCACTGGGTTTGTGTTTCAGGCTGAGGGAAATATTCCCCGCTTTGCCGGCTGATATTACGATGCGTGCAATTATTAGAAAAATCGATTTAGCATCAATACAGAAAAAAAAGATTCAATGAATCCTTATCCTCTTTTCCGAAGGAGAATGATAGGTTCCCCCTCCGGAAACAGGTTTAAATGTATAAATATTTTCGGATCTAAAGCAGGTATTGACCATTTTTTTGCCGGGAAATTAGATGAGTGGCAGACGGTTCTTATGCGGAGCCACGCAGAATAAACTTCCCGGGCAGTTCCACGGCCTGTTTTTTAACGGGCACGGGCTTTTTGCCCAGCTGCTGCATCAGCATAGCGATGGCGGTTTTGGCAATTCCTTCTATAGGCTGTTCTATGACAGAAATACCGGGAGGGTACAGGCGGAAGATATCATGATCGTCGAAGCAGATCACAGACAGGTCGTCCGGCATCCGGAGCCCCAGCTGGGCGATAGCTTCCAGTCCCAGGATACCCAGGTAGTTGGTAGCAAAGAAGATGGCCTCTATTTCAGGATTATCCTGTATGAACTGCTGCATTTCCAGCAGGGAGTCTTCCCGTTGTTTATGGTATTTAAGATGCAGGATATGTTTCTTCCGGACAGGGATTCCATGGTCCTTCATGGTGGTCATGTAGCCACGGAGGCGTTCCTGCAGCTGGATCAGTTTAACCTCCACGGTCACAAAAGCTATCTTGGTGAATCCTTTACTGATAAGGTGTTCCATGCCCTGCTTTACGCCGCCGAAGTTATCGATGAGTACATAAGGCGCTTTAATGGCAGGAAAGTAGCTGTCCATCAGCACTACAGGCTTATGATGCTGTACCAGCTGTTGTATCTCCTTTTCCATACCGGGTGCAGGAGTGATCAGGTATCCATCTACCATCTGGCGGCCCAGCATACGGATCAGATCCCCACCTTTCTGGGCATTGTTTTCGGTGCTGCAATACACCACATTGTAGCCCATCTGCTCTGCTTCTGTTTCGATGGTTTTAGCCAGACTGGCAAAGAAGCTGCCGGAGATGCTTTCCACGATCAGGCCCAGGGTTTTGGATTGCCCGGTGCGCAGGTTAACAGCCACCCTGTGTGGCTCATACCCTGACTTTTCCACCACCTGCATGATTTTGGCTGCGACCTCGTCGCGTATCCTCATCTGCTTTCCTTTCCCGTTGAGTACAAAGGATACAGTAGAAGGTGCCACACCGGCCATCTTGGCGACATCCTTCAGTGTAAGTCTCTTCATTAGCGCTTTAGTTAGTTTGATTGGTTTTCAGCTGCACCATTTGTGAGACTTACAGATTACTCCCGGGTGTCTTAACGATGCATCGGCCGGGAAATTACAAAAAACTGTTAAATCATTTCAAACTACCCTCAAAATGGCTATCTTACAGGAGTACGGTCCGGCACATGAATACTAAGAGACTGAAGTAAGCGTTATACAAATAAGCCGGCCATATCAACACAACTGGTCTGTAGCCAACTGACATTCAATAATTATTATGAAGCATCTAGCTCAACTTACTGATCCTGTATATGTGAAGCCAGCGTATGAAACGGTTTTCGACAGGGTATTCAAATCCATGATCCGTGATGAACGCGATCTGCCTTTTGTTTACCTGACCCTGAAAATTACCTTCACTTTATGGCCACTCGCCATTCTGCTATACTTACCAGGTGTCAATAATTGGATATGGTGGGCTGCTGCCATCACTTATCAGTTTTTTAATAATGTTACCTTCAAAGGGCCTTTCGGCCTGATGCTACATTGCACCAGCCACCGCGCCTTCTTCGAAAAAAAATACGGCATCCTTAATAATTATCTACCCTGGGTAATAGGCCCCCTGTTTGGACAAACGCCGGAATCCTACTATTCCCACCATATTGGTATGCACCACCCGGAAAACAATATGCCAGACGATGATAGTTGCACCATGATGTACCAACGCGATTCATTCCGTGGCTTCCTGCATTACCTCTGGTCTTTTGTGACTTTTGGCGTCTACGATACCGCAAAGTACCATATCCGTAAAAAAAGGAATAAACTGATGGTAAAACTGGTCAGGGGTGAAATGTTATTCATCGCCGCCTGTGTGGGTCTTTCCTTTATCAATTTCCCGGCTACCTTCGTTGTGTTTATCCTGCCCTTTATCATCTCCAGAATCATTATGATGGTGGGCAACTGGGCCCAGCACGCCTTTATCAGTGCAGATGATCCCGACAACTGCTATAAAAACAGCATTACCTGCATCAACACTAAATACAACCACAAATGCTGGAACGATGGTTATCATATCAGCCATCATATCAAGCCCAGCATGCACTGGACAGACCACCCGGTATATTTCCGTAAAACACTTGATCAGTATATTATCAATGATGCTGTTGTATTCGACGGTATCCACTTCCTGCATGTATGGCTTTGGCTGATGACCAAACGTTACGACCTGCTGGCCAAACACTTTGTGAATATCGGCGACCGCTTCCAGTCCGATGCAGAGATCATCTCCTTCCTCAAACAAAGGACCCTCCGCATCAATAGCATACCAGAACCGGCAGCAGTAGCCGCCGCATAAAATAAAAGACTAATAATACAATTATAAAAAGAAGATGCCGTCTCTAACCGGGACGGCATCTTCTTTTCATGTACTTCCGCATAAAAAAGGCTGTCTCAACTTTACGAGACAGCCTTTGCTTTTAAGATGGAACAGGACGGGGTATGATTAGTTGATCCAGCCCGGATTTTGTACCAGGTTAGGATTACGTTCGATTTCGCTCTGCGGGATAGCCCAGTTGTAGATATAATCGCCTTTCCAGGAATAGTTAACAACATTGTTGCCCCAGATTTGCTGAATGCCAGCACCTACGGCAAAGGTTTTTTCTTTCCATGTTTTCCAGCGCAGTTCATCAAAGTAGTTGATGCCCTCATTCACAAACTCCACCCTGCGTTCGTTGCGGATACGCTCACGCATGGTAGTCTGATCACCTACGTAAGTAGGTTTGGAAACATCAGCGCTTTGCAGGGCAGGCATGCCTACTCTGGCCCGCACTTTGTTCACCAGGTCCAGCGACTGCTGGCTGAATCCCTGCTCATTCAACGCTTCCGCCCACATCAGCAGTACATCTGCAAAGCGGATCACCGGGAAGTCAGTAGGACCATAAGCCCGGTTGATAGTTTCTGTGGCACCTTCATAAACAAATTTGCGGTGCAGATAATAGAAGTATGCCTTGGTATCTGTTGCCAGATCCCAGGTAGGCGTGGTATTGGAACGGAAAGGCCACCTTGAAACGTATACCTGGTTGGCACTTCCGTTTACACCCAGATACTCTGAATACGGCGTGATAACGTTGGCGGATAAACGCGGATCGCGGTTGGTATAGGCAGCCTTGATACGGGCTTCATTGCCAACAGGCAGATACTTGCTCATATCCAGTCCACGTGAAGTAGCACCGGCAATTTCCCCGGCGGTAAGGCCATCTCTGAAAAAGTATACTTCCCGTTGTGCGGCTGTCAGTCCTTTAAATCCGGGAATAACCTTTTCCCAGTCAAACTTGCTGCCATCAGTATTTTCATACATATCTACCACTACCGGAGACACCAGGTAGGTATTCCAGCAGGAACCAAAAGAGCTTCTGTTACCACAGAAGAACTGCGTGGTAGAACCAAAGTTATTCACAGCGATATTCTGGATGGAGAAAATCATCTCATCACTTTGTTCATTCACTTCTTTGAAAAGCTGTTTATAATCGCCATTGAAAAGGGTATATCCCGCTTCCTGCACTTTTGAGAAATCGGTGGCAGCGGCAGCCCAGTTGCGGGTATACAGATAGGCTTTACCTCTGAGCGCATAAGCAGCACCTTTTGTGATGTGCCCATAGTTGGCATTACCTTTTGAATTCTTCAGCGGCAGGTTCGGTTCATTAATACAATCTGTAAGATCGTTGATAACTACCCGCCATACACTGTCTTCTGTTTCACGGCCTTTCACGGCTTCATCTGCGGTAAATGGCTGCAGATACACTGGTACACCATGCCACAGCTGATTCAACCTGAAATAGAAATAAGCACGCAGGAATTTGGATTCTGCCAGGTATCTTGCTTTTTTATCACTGGCAGAAGGTGATTTCAGCGGGATATTCACAATCGCATTATTGGCGCGCTGAATACCATCATAAAACTGTTTCCAGTTCTTACTGAACATATCACTGCTGGGCGTAATAGTACCCACCTGTAAACCATCTGCATCACGCACCATACTACCCACACCGTACCGGTCCAGCTGATACAGCTCATTACCGGAGGCACTGCTCTGGTCTATATTCAATCTCAGGGCGGCATATACGCCGGCCATACCCTGATCGGTGAGATTGTCTGTTGTCCACATCAGGGCATCACTTTCCTGTGTATAGGACGTGGTGTCCAGCAGGTTTTTCTTACAACTGGCTATGGACAGGAGCCCGGCGGCATATATTAATATTCTGAACTTTTTCATACACTAACTTTTAAGAACTAGAAAGTAACATTAAGGCCCAATGCATACTGCTTCATAGTTGGATACCCAACGTTGGCGCCGATTTCCGGATCGAGGCCTGGATATTTGGTAATCGTCAGCAGGTTTTCTCCACTCACATATACAATGGCTTTGCTGATAGCCGCACGTTTGGTAAGACGTTCCGGAATCTGGTAACCGATCTGCACATTCTTTAATTTCAGGTAAGAGGCATTGTAGAGATAGAAATTATTATCCAGGCTGTTCTGCGGATCTGTATTCAGCTTCAGACGAGGATACTTACCGTTGATATTGTTGGCAGGATCAGCAGGATTGGCGTCGTTGTAATAGTAGTGATCATTGGCTACATCCAGTCCGATCGCATTACCGGCAGAAGTAACAGAGCTTAAATATCCGCGGTCGTTGTAGTAATACTGCATCCCGGCACTTCCGGCCCATATCATATTGAGGTATATTCCTTTCCAGGATGCGCTGAGGTTAAACCCGTAGTTGTATTTAGGCGTACCACTGGTACCGGTGAAGGTCCTGTCGTAGTTGTTGCCATAGATGCCATCACCATTGGTATCAGCATAAATCAGGTCACCATACCAGATTTTTCCTTTATCGGCGCCCTGAGCAGGCAAGAAGGTATAACCGGCGGCCATCATGGCTTTCAGCCAGTCCATATCCTTTGGTGTCCGGATCATGCCGTCTTTCGGACCACCGTTGATATTCACGCTGCCATCTGCATTGAAATAAGTACCACTACCCTGATACAGTTTGTTGAGATAATACTCATCGATCTGGTGTCCTTCCACCCTGTATTTATTCCCACTATTGGAAGATACCTTACCGATATTAGAAGCCCATACTTTGTTGCCATTGGCATCAGTGGTGTAACCATCCTGGAAAGCGCCGCGATACGATGTGATGATATTTTTATTGTAGGAGAAATTACCGCCGACAGTAATATCCACCTCGCCGAATTTATGATTGTAGCTGGCCACCAGTTCAATACCCTTATTGGATACAGTAGCTGTGTTTACAGTAGGAGCATCGGCATTGCCCGCTGTCAGTGGTATAGGCGGCGTGGTAATGATACCGCTGGTGGATTTGCTGTAGTAATCGATAGAGATGTTCAGGGCATTATTCAGCAAAGTCGCATCCACTCCTATATCAGAGATAGCCGTAGCTTCCCAGAGCAAACCGGGGTTACCCAGTTTGGTAACAGCCAATGCATTGACAGCAGTATTGTTGAAGGAATAATATACCTGGTTGTAGAGCGTCTGATAATCGTAGTTGCCTTTAGACCTGTCGCCACCGCCGTTGTTACCCAGTTTACCCCAGGAGCCACGCAGTTTCAGTTGCTGGAAATCTTTCAGGAGATCTTTCAGGAATGTTTCTTCTGTGAGGCGCCATCCTGCAGAGAAAGAAGGATAATAACCCCAACGGGATGCGGATGCAAAGCGGGAAGAGCCATCATAGCGGAGGTTAGCCTCTAACAGATATTTGTTCCGGTAGGCGTAGTTAATACGGCCAAACCAGCTGCGGAGCGCATTGTCATATTCTGCACCTTCAAATACGTTGTTGGTGTTTCCGGCCACATTAATGTTGGTCACTTCTTCAGAGATCAGGCCTTTCCTGCTGGCGGCATCACGGTTGTAGTAAAAGTAATTCTGGTTATAACCAACGAGTGCAGAAAAATCATGTCCACCTTTGAACTGTGTGCTGTAGCGCAATACGTTATCGAAGGTGGTGGTGAAGTCTTTGTTGTGTTCCACGCTGGTGGTGAGCTGGTCTGGTGTGGCAGCCGGCTGTTTGGCCACGTTGGTGGAGAGGTCCCATTTTGCAAAAGGAACATCATGGAATTGTTTATCCTGGAAACGGGTCTGGTAGTTGAATTTGGTTTCAAATGTCAGTCCGCGGAGGAGAGAGAGTGTGGCGTATACGGTGGAGTTGAATCTGTTCCTCACATTTTTTCCTGCTACGTTATTAAGATATAACAGGATGTTATTGGCTGTCTGTGATTCTTCCAGGGCAGTTGGGAATCCGTATTTTCCCTGGTAGATGGACGGAACGCCCGGTGTTGTCTGCCGGAGATAGTTGAAGGCGTTTTCTGTATTTCCCAGTCCGAATAATTCCTGGCTTGCAAACGTTTGCGTACCAACCGTAATAAATTGATTGATTTTGCTGTCCAGGTTGAGGCGGATCTGATAACGTTTGGCTTCTGTATGGTCCATCGTACCGGGGTTGTTCAGGTAGCCTGCGGAAACCAGGAAGGTAGATTTTTCTCCACCGCCGGCAACGGAAATGTTATGCTGTTGCAGCACGTTGTGTTTAAATACGGTATTGGCCCAATCTGTATTGGCATATACCACGGAGTTGGGGATACCTGCTGCATTCAGATCATTGGGATTATTGTTGGCATTGATCCAGGTATCAATGGT
Organism: Chitinophaga flava; assembly: GCF_003308995.1. Taxonomy (NCBI): domain Bacteria; kingdom Pseudomonadati; phylum Bacteroidota; class Chitinophagia; order Chitinophagales; family Chitinophagaceae; genus Chitinophaga; species Chitinophaga flava. The sequence continues at coordinate 2,597,066 of NZ_QFFJ01000001.1, forward strand.
CTGCTGCTTAAACAGTTCAGCCTGTCCGAGGTTGCGGGCACTTTCGTTGTAGAGCTTCATGTAACGCACATAGTCGTTCACAAACTTGGGCAGGTTGCTGGGTTGTACAGTAGACAGGGTACCACTGTAGGTAACAGTTGTGCGGTTGCGGCTGCCCTTTTTGGTGGTGATGAGGATTACACCGTTTGCAGCCAGGGTACCGTAGATAGAAGAGGAGGCTGCATCCTTGAGCACAGAGATGCTTTCTATATCTGTCGGGTTTACGGCATCCATGGTACCGATGATACCATCAATCACGACCAGCGGATCGCTGTTGTTGAGTGTACCCACACCACGTACACGAATGGTGGCTTCATCAGAACCCGGTTTACCGGAACTCTGACGCACCTGCAGCCCGGGGCTTAATCCGGCTAATGCGCTGGACACATTGGTAACCGGACGATTCTCCAGGCTTTTGCTGGTAACAGTAGTCACGGCACCGGTGAGGTTCACCCTTTTTTGTGTGGCATATCCAACTACTACCACATCCGTGAGATCTGCATTTTTTTGTTTCAGGGTAACAGTAATGGATGAACGGCCTTGCAGATTTAACTCTTGTCTTTCAAATCCAATATAATCCACTACCAGTATGGCATTGGCTGGATCTGCATCTCTAATCAGAAATTCGCCCTTTTCGTCTGTCATCGCACGTTTGGTAGTGCCTTTCAGAACAACGGAAGCTCCAGGAAGGGCTTCACCCTTATCGTTTACAATGCGTCCGCGCAGATCCACGTCCTGCACGGCTGTCAGCTGCATTTTTTCTTTTCTGGTATCTACCACAATCACTTTATCCACAATGGAATAAGTGAGAGGCTGCCCGGAGAAACAGACATCCAGTGCTGATTTTAAATCCACATTGGTGAGAGAAACAGTAACGCGCTGTGCTTTGGAAAGCATTTCATCGCGGTACATAAAATTGTAACCCGTTTGCTGGGTAATACTTTTAAAGACCTGGGCAAGCGTAGCATTGCGCTGATGCAAGGTTAATGTCTGGGAATACCCGAGTGCGGCCACCTGCAGGGAAAGGAATACCAGCAGGACCATCAGCCTTAATACCCGGAATGTCTTGAAAAAAGTGAATTTTTGGGCATACGAAGTCCCATTGTAGTGAGGAGAACTCATACATCACATGTGTTTGGTGAAATGTTATCGGTATTGGAATAGATTAGTTATGGCAATCGGAAACCCTTAGCCCGATTGACTTCTGGCTTTTTAAAATGGTTTTTTCATTGTTCTGCTTACATTTTAGATTTAGATTATTGGTTTTTACATGTTGATATAATGATTGATTAATTCCTGCTGACTATCAGTCTGCGATCCTTCAGTTTACAGTGGATGCCACTCAGTTCCAGCATTCTGATAATGTTTTCCAGGCTGGTGTTGCGTGAAAATACCGCGCTGAGGTGTTCTTCAGGGATACCATCTTCAAACTGCAGCTGAAGGTCATACCATCTTGCCAGTTGTCTTAGTGCCACATCAATTGTTTCTCCGGCAAATTCGAATTTTCCATCTTTCCAGGCTATCACCGCGTTCACATCGGCCTGGGTGACGGTCAGCTGCTGACTACTGTCTGATGCAGCCTGTTGCCCTGGTGATAGTTGTTTGGTGGTATGGCCGTTGGTCACGTTGACGGCGCCTGTTATCAGTGTTGTTTGGATGCGCTTCTCCTCGGGGTAAGCCATGATATTGAAGGAGGTGCCCAATACCTGCACTTTCATATTATTTACCTGGACGATGAAGGGCTTATTTTGATCTGGTGCAATTTCGAAATAGGCTTCCCCGCTCAGTTCCACAGTGCGTTGTTGTCCATTAAAGCTGGTAGGGTATTTCAATGAGCTGGCAGCATTAAGCCATGCTTTACTGCCATCAGGCAGCACTACTGCAAACTGGCCGCCCTGTGGTGTTTTCAGGGTATTGTACTGTACTGCGCTGTTGTGATTGTTCTCCGGTGTGTATACCAGGGATTTTCCGTTTACCTGGGCATTGCCAATAGCAGCCTGCAGACTGTCGTTCAGGGCCATGGTGCTGCCATCGTCCAGTACCAGTATGGCCTTGTTGCTTCCTGGCATCACCGGTAACGGGGCATGTGTGGCAGCAAGCTGAGATGGAGCCGCGTTTCCGGATATCCGGAGCCACCATAGTCCTGCGCCGAGCACAAGGGTAATTCCGGCCGCTACAGCGGTACGTTTCAGCCACAGCCTGCGGACCCTGTTGCGGGAAGGTGCTGGTTGCTGAACCAGTTCCTGCAGGTTTCCCTGTATTCTGCCGAAAATTTCTTCTTTGTCAAAACCGGGAACAGGGGGGATATTCACCTGTTCGTCGCTGAAGGAGTGGTACCATTGATTTACCAACGCACGTTCCTCTGCGGAGGCTTCTCCACGCAGATACTTCTCTATAGCGTTTAATAGATCCTGGTTTACTTTCATAACGGTAATTACACTGATGAGTCGAACAACTGGAAGGGATCCCCTACGTCGTTCAGAAAAAAAAGGAGAAAAATATGGAAAATAAGTGTCTGATGCTACCCTTCAGCTGGCGTAGAGCCTTTGTGAGCTGGTTTTCCACGGTTTTACTGGAGATATTGAGTGTTTGTGCGATTTCTTTTACCGGCATGCCCTGTTCACGGCTGTAGCGGAATATCAGCTGGCATTTTTCCGGGAGTTTGTTCACTTCTTCCTGCAGGAGCTGCAGGATATGTTTATACTGGTAGGTCATTTCCGGCTCTGCAACGTTTACCGGTATGTTGGTACTGTAAACCTCCTGGTACTGACGCAGCAGTTGTTCCCGGCGGAAGCGGTCCAGGATCTTATATTTGACGGCCGTGGCCAGATAGGCGCCGGCATTGTTGATCTGCCGGTTATGCCGCTGGTTCCAGAGGCTGGCGAATACGTCCTGTACGATATCTTCAGCTGCCTGTATGTCGGACAGCCTGTTATAAGCCACTGCGAGCAGCTTTTCACGGTAAGCCTCATAGATTTCGGTAAATGCAGACGCATCATCCTCCCGCAGACGCTCCATCCACAAAATATCTTTATTTGGTTGACCTGTCATCAGTATGGCACAAGTGTATATGCGATATTAAATATTATTTTCCGGCTTTTCGATACTTGTCATGAAATCTTTATAAGATGCAGGTATGATCCGGGGACTTTTCTCTTATCAACGAACGAACAGGAAGGTACCCTTTCCTGTTGGAGGTAACCAGTCGGGGCTCCCGAACATGCTTTTTCCCCTTGCCTGGCAGAAAATATTAACACTTTATAACACTTTTGGCTTTCCCGGTACAAGTTCAGACAATCCAAATCCGCCACAGTATTGACCTCAATCTCCAAAATGGAAAGTTATGTTATATAATCTTAATGAATATGCTTATCTATAACAATAAGTAACTAAATTTGCGCTCTAACTTTTTTTATTAAAGTAAAAAATATGCGTACTGTTACACTGAAAAGGGTTGTGGTTACCGGCTTGGGAGCACTGACACCTATCGGGAATGATGTTAATACTTTTTGGAGCAATTTGAAGGCTGGCGTAAGTGGCGCGGGGCCCATCACTAAGTTTGACACCACAGAGTTCAAAACCAAATTTGCCTGTGAAGTCAAAGGATTTGATGTAGAGAAATACATGGAAAAGAAAGAAGCCCGCAAAATGGACAACTTCACGCAGTACGCTATGGCAGCTGCACACGAAGCGGTTGTGGACGCAGGCCTCGAAAAAGAAGGTATCGATAAAACCAAAATAGGCGTGATCTGGGCTTCCGGCAACGGAGGTATGCTCACGTTCGAAGAACAGATCGTTGAATTTGCTGCAGCTAACTTTGTACCTAAATTCAACCCGTTCTTTATTCCCAAGCTGATTTGCGACATCGCAGCCGGCCAGATCGCTATGAAATACGGTTTCATGGGCGTTAACTTCTGTACCGTGTCTGCCTGCGCATCTTCTACCAGCGCCCTGGTGGATGCTTTCAACTACATCCGTCTGGGTAAAGCCAACGTAATCGTAACCGGTGGCTCTGAAGCTCCTGTTACCCGCGCTGGTATCGCAGGTTTTAACGCGCTGAAAGCACTGTCTACCCGCAACGAAGAGCCAGAACATGCTTCCCGTCCTTTCGACACAGAACGTGATGGCTTTGTAATGGGCGAAGGTGCCGGTGCCATCGTATTGGAAGAATATGAACACGCTATCGCCAGAGGTGCTACCATCTATGGTGAAATGATCGGCGGTGCCATGACCTGCGATGCCTACCACCTCACAGCTACCCACCCCGAAGGCCTGGGCGCCAGACTGGGTATGGAACAAGCCCTGGAAGACGCTGGTCTGACAACTGCTGATGTAGACTATATCAACTCCCACACCACCTCCACACCAGTAGGTGACGTGAGCGAGCTGAAAGCCATCGTAGCTGCCTTCGGTGAACACGCTGAAAAGCTGAACATCAGCGCCACCAAATCCATGACAGGTCACCTGCTCGGCGCTGCTGGTGCTATCGAGGCCATCGCTTGTATCAAAGCTACTCAGGAAGATATCATTCCGCCTACCATCAACACTACAGTACTGGGCGAAGGTATTCCGACCAACCTGAACCTCACCCTCGGCAAAGCACAGAACCGCACCGTAAATGTAGCCATGAGCAACACTTTCGGCTTCGGTGGACACAATGCCATCGTAGTATTTAAAAAATACACCAAATAAGCAGCCCTGCTGCCTTAAACATAACTGTCAGCGAAGATCTTCACAGAGGTCTTCGCTGATCTTTTTATGCCCGCAAAGCATCAAAGTAACAATGCAGCAAAGTTTATTGAATCATCAATAAATATCCTCATCCCCCTGAAAATCATCCGCAGCAATCATCTCCACACACAAATCCCAAAATCAAAAAATCGGAAATCAAAAAATCCTAATTATCCCGTAGCTTAGTAGTTTAATATTATGGCAAAGAAAAAAGAGAATGTAACCGCCGCACCCGTTCCGGAAATCACGCCAGATGACCAGATTGAAGTATTTGGCGCACGGGAGCATAACCTGAAAAACCTTGACCTGCAGTTGCCCAAAAATAAGCTGGTGGTAATCACCGGCATCAGCGGAAGCGGGAAATCCTCTCTCGCTTTTGATACCATATACGCTGAAGGACAACGCCGATATATGGAAAGTTTTTCCGCTTATGCCCGTCAGTTTATCGGTGACATGGAAAGACCCGATGTGGACAAAATCACCGGTCTCTCTCCCGTTATTTCTATAGAACAGAAAACGACTAATAAAAATCCCCGTTCTACTGTAGGTACCATCACGGAAATATATGACTTCCTGCGCCTGCTCTACGCCCGCGCGGGACTGGCATATTCCTACAATACCAACAAACGCATGACGCGTTTCTCGGAAGAAGAAATCCTCGAACATCTGTTCAAACACTATCCTAAAAAGAAACTCGTCATTCTCGCTCCCATGGTACGCGGCCGTAAAGGTCACTACCGTGAACTGTTTGAACAGGTACGCAAACAGGGATACCTTAAAGTAAGAGTAGATGGTGAAATCCTGGACCTTAAAGAAAGGATGCAGGTAGACCGCTACAAAATACACGATATCGAACTGGTGGTAGACAGGGTACAGGTACAGGAAGATGCCCGCACCCGCATCAGCCAGAGTGTGCAGAAAGCACTCACTATGGGCAAAGGCCTCATGTTTGTAATGGACAACGACACCAACAAGGTTAGTCAGTACAGCAAACAGTTGATGTGTGAAGATACCGGTATCTCCTACGAAGAACCATCTCCCAATACCTTCTCCTTTAACTCGCCCTACGGTGCCTGCCCACGCTGTAAAGGCCTCGGCAGCATCTACCAGATTGATATGGACAGCATCATCCCTGATGCCAGCATATCCCTGGAAGATGGCGGCCTTAAACCACTGGGAGAAGCCAGAGACACCTTCACCTACAAACAGGTGCAGCAGCTGGCTAAAAAATATAAGTTCTCCCTCACAGGCCCTATATCCGCCATCCCGGAGAAAGCCATGAACGTACTGCTGTTTGGCGATGAAAACGGTAAACTGGATGTAGACCTTTCCTTCGATGAAAACACAGACGCCACCAAGTATTCTACCGAATATGAAGGTGTGGTCAACATGGTGCGCCGTTATTTCAACAGCACCAGCTCCGATCATATACGCAGCTGGGCCGAAGGTTTTATGGCCCTCAGCACCTGCCCTGAATGTAACGGCACCCGCCTCAAAAAAGAAAGCCTCTTCTTTAAAGTAGACGATAAAAATATTTCCGAGCTGGGCAACATGGACCTCAACCATCTGTTTGACTGGTTTGCCAACATCGAAGACCGCCTCGAGAAAAAACAAAACGCTATCGCCAAGGATATCCTGAAAGAGATCCGTGAGCGTCTGGGCTTCCTGCTGAATGTAGGTCTCAACTACCTCACCCTCAACAGGCCCACCCGCACGCTCAGCGGCGGAGAGTCGCAGCGTATCCGCCTGGCCACCCAGATAGGTTCCCAGCTCATGGGCATCACCTATATCCTGGATGAGCCCAGCATCGGCCTCCATCAGCGCGATAATATGCAGCTCATCGATGCCCTGCGTAACCTGCGTGAAATGGGTAACACCGTGATTGTCGTGGAACACGACAAAGATATCATGCTGCATGCTGACCACCTGATAGACATCGGCCCCGGCGCCGGTAAACACGGTGGCCAGATCATCGCTCAGGGTACCCCTTCCCAGATACTTAAACTCAACACACCCACTGCCGGCTACCTCAATGGAAAACGCGCCGTGGAAATACCCGCCCAGCGCCGCAAAGGCAGCGGCAACAGCCTGGAGCTGAAAGGCGCCACCGGCAACAATCTGAAGAATGTCAACCTGAAACTGCCACTCGGCACTTTCATCTGTGTGACCGGCGTTTCCGGTAGTGGTAAATCCACCCTGATCAACGAAACGCTCTATCCTATTCTCTCCAAACATGCATACGATTCCAAAGCCGTACCGATGCCCTATAAAAGCATCAAAGGCCTGGAACATATCGACAAGGTGATAGAGATAGACCAGTCACCTATCGGCCGTACGCCCCGCAGCAACCCGGCCACCTACTGCGGCTTCTTTACCGATATCCGCACTCTCTTCGCCTCCGTACCGGAAGCCAAGATCCGGGGCTATAATGCCGGCCGCTTCTCCTTCAACGTAAAAACAGGCCGCTGCGATGTTTGTGAAGGCGGTGGCATGCGTGTCATCGAAATGAACTTCCTCCCCGATGTATACGTTCACTGCGAAAAATGCAATGGCCGCCGCTACAACCGGGAAACACTGGAGATCCGCTATAAAGGCAAATCCATCTCCGATGTGCTGGACATGACCGTAGATGAAGCAGTGGAGTTTTTCCAGGCCGTACCATGGATACACCGCAAAATCAAAACCCTGCAGGATGTAGGATTGGGATATATCACCCTCGGCCAGTCGGCCGTTACCTTGTCCGGCGGTGAGGCCCAGCGCGTAAAACTGGCCACCGAACTATCTAAAAAAGATACCGGCAAAACCATCTACATCCTCGATGAACCCACTACCGGGCTGCATTTCCAGGATATCGTGCTGTTGCTCAAAGTGTTAAACAAACTGGTAGACAGAGGCAATACCGTACTGGTCATTGAACACAACCTCGATGTGATCAAAATGGCCGACTACATCGTAGACCTGGGCCCCGAAGGCGGCGCAGGCGGTGGCACCATCCTCTGTACAGGCACCCCCGAACAGGTAAGCACCTGTAAAGACAGCCATACTGCCGGATTCCTCAAAAAGGAGCTGGGAATTTAATATCTTGCCAACTGTAATTAAAGCATGAGAACGTTATACCAGATACTACTCACCTGCGCCGCGCTCATAGGCGTGGCCGCTTGTGAGAATGAAACCAAACTGTGCGACCAGACACTTCGTACAGACCTTCACATACACTTCTCCCTGCTCGACACCACCAAGGGGATATTAAGGGTACGTGATACCACTATGCCCAAAGTGACGTTATTTGCTATCAGCAATGGTGTCAACAAAGATTCTATCTACAGAAAACAACCGCTGCAGGATATCTTCCTGCCCCTGTCGCCCGTAGTAGATAGCAGCATCTTCTTTCTGCGGGTAGACTCCGCACTGACACCCGACACACTCACATTCAGGTATAAACGTACCAGACACTTTATATCACCAGGTTGTGGCTTCGGTACCTTCTTTTTCCTGGATACCGTGATCACGACCCTGCATACCATCGATTCTGTAGTTATTAACTCAAAGGCAGTCACCAACAGTAATGATACGCACCTTACTTTGCTTTTCCTTAATCAGTAGTATCCTGTTAAGCTTTACTGCACAGGCACAAACACCTGCCAAACCCGCAGCCGCCAAAACAGATACCACCCGCAAACATATCACCGATACTACCAGAATAGTACCGGTGAAAGACAGTATCAACCACATTCCCGGTGGCCTCAGAATAGGAGTGGACCTGAGTCGCATCGTTACCTCTATCTACTATCCCTACCGCAAGGAGGGGACAGTAGTAGCGGACATACGCCTTACCCCCAGCCTCTATGCAGCCGCTGAAATAGGTTATGCCAACACGCCTCACAGTGATACCAACTACATCTACAAAGGCAACGGTGCTTTTATCACCCTGGGTATCGATTACAACTTCCTGAAAAGGCAGTTTCCCTCCGAAAAGAATATGTTCTACGGCGGTATCCGGTACGGATTTTCACACCTCACCTATGAGGTGCCTTTCTATAAAATCACCAACACTTACTGGGGCAACAACCTTAGCGGCTCCATTCCCAAAACCAATATCAACGCCCACTGGATAGAGCTGGTGCTGGGCCTGAAAGCGGAAGTGCTGAAAAATTTCTTCCTCGGCTGGAGCCTGCGCGAACGCATTCTGATCAGTAATGTAAAATCAGATGAATTCACCCCGCTGGTCATCCCCGGCTTTGGCAGTGGTTCCAAAAAGGCTGTATTTGATATGCAGTACACAGTCTCCTACCTGTTCCCCCTGTACAAAATCACGGAACATGTAAAGTTGACTGACAATAAAAAGAAAAAGAAATAATTAAGGACGGACCATCTCGATATGAGGTATACCATCTTCCATATAGGTATCACTGGTCTGTTCAAAGCCTAATGAGGTATAAAAGCGCTGCAGGTATTGTTGCGCACCGATCTTAATAGCTCCTTTACCATAAACCGATTCGACGGTAGCGATGGATTGTTCCATCAGCTGCCGGCCGATGCCGGTACCCCTCCCCAGTTGGGAAGTGACCACCCTTCCGATAGAAGCCTCTGCATATTTGATTCCAGGAGCAAATAAACGGGTATATGCCAGCAACTGCCCCTCTGCATTACGCCCCATCAGATGCAGCGCTTTCTGGTCGCTGTTATCCAAATCCTGATATGGACACTGCTGCTCCACTACAAATACTTCGGCCCGTAAACGCAGCACATCATATAATTCATCTACCGTCAGTTCTGCAAAAGGTTTGATCTCCCAGTTCATAAAATACTCGTTTGTCATAAATTTAATAGAAGCTTTCAATATTCCTATTAATTTTATAGCCGACAATAAATCATCTATGCTCTTTGCTCATCAGGAGCATCAGTAATATCAGCATTCATCAGTGTTCCAATTCAGAAAATAATGGAAATCAATAACCCGTTCCTCTCTCTTGAACATATTACCGTCAGATATCTCGACAAAACCATCTTTCAAACCCTTGACTGGGAAATACTGGAAAACGAACAATGGGCCATCACCGGCGCCAGCGGATCAGGTAAAACGGCCCTGCTCAATACCATACTTGGTAAGTTTAATATCATCAATGGTGGTATCCGTTATCATTTTTATGATGCGTGGAAACGGCAGCATACCGTTACCGATCCCTATTTCAACTATCGTAACCTGATCTCTCTGGTAGGTCATCACCATACTTTCCGTAACCTTTCCAATACCACCACCGATTTTTATTATCAGCAGCGGTTCAACAGTATGGATGCCGACAATTCCCCTACTGTAATGGAATACCTGGAAATCACAGCTGTACCGGACCTGGTAAAACCGCTGAAGATAGCACCCCTGATGGAAAAAAGGCTGATCAAATTATCCAACGGAGAAACCCGCCGTGTAATGATCGCCCGCGCACTCCTGCAACAGCCACAGCTGCTGATGCTCGACAACCCGTATATCGGACTCGATGTACAAACGCGGAAAGACTTCAGCCAGATGATCAATGAAATCATCAGCAATGGCACCACCGTGTTGCTGGCCACCACTCCGCAGGAGATCCCCGAACATATCACCCATGTGCTCACCCTGGAAAATGGTGCTATCACGGGCAAGTATACACGCAGTGAGTTTATGGAACTGCCCCTGCCCACACTGACAGACATCCCGCTGCCAGCCATGGAAGCGCAGCAGATAGCCGCCATTGTGCAACAGCGGCAGCCCGAAAACTTCGATACCATTGTGCGTATGGAAGAAGTACGGGTGAAATATGGAGAAGCCACTATCCTCGACCAGATCAACTGGACAGTGAGAACCAATGAAAAATGGGCCCTGCTGGGCCATAACGGTGCCGGCAAATCCACCCTGCTCAGTCTCATCAACGGCGATAACCCACAGGCTTATGCCAATAAGTTATGGCTGTTTGACCGCAGACGGGGTACCGGCGAAAGTATCTGGGACATCAAGAAAAAGATAGGCTTCATTTCCCCGGAACTACATCAGTACTTTACTTCCCGCGACAACTGCCTGAAAGTGATTTGCTCGGGCTTCACCGATATCATCGGCAGTACCCGCCCCGTAACGCCCGAACAGGAGGCTGTTGCCAAAGCATGGATGGAAATACTGGAAATAGATGTTTACCAGTCGGCACCCTTTAAACAGGTATCCGAAAGCACCCAGCGTATTTGTCTGCTGGCGAGGGCTCTGGTAAAAAATCCACCCCTGCTGATATTTGATGAACCCTGCCAGGGACTGGACAATCAACAGAAACAACACTTTAAAAAAGTGATAGAAATGTTGTGTGAACATATACCTGTTACCCTGATTTATGTGACCCACTATGAAGAAGAGTTGCCCGGCTGCGTGGATAAGTTCATTCGTCTCAGCGGAGGCAAAATGATATAGAATAGCCCATTTACGTATTTGATTATTTTTTTATTTAAAAAGATGATTACCGCATAGCCACATATCAAATGACTAAATAATCAAATACATAAATCAAAAAATAGTTCGATCTTCGTGAGTAATCGTTAATCACCATAATTCTTTCCTGATGCACCCAACAAAACGGCTGTTTGCTGTAGTAGCATTATTTGTTTCCCTGGCAGCGTTGTATATGATGAGTGGCTGCCGGACCACGCGAAAAGAGATGAATCCCGGATTTGCCAAGTATATAGAAGCTTATACGGCAGGTATCGTCTCCAAACAAAGCCCTATCCGCATTCAGCTGGCAGGGCAGGTAAATGTGACCCACACCCAGAATGAACCGCTGGAAAAGGAAGTCTTCGAGTTTTCTCCTTCTCTCAAAGGGAAGTCGTACTGGATAGACGCCACCACCATCGAGTTTCGCCCGGATGAAAATCTCCAGCCGGGAAAAACCTACCAGGCTACTTTTAAGCTGAACAAAATCATGGATGTTCCCAGTGAACTGAAGTCTTTTGATTTTGAATTCAAAGTCATTAAGCCATCTTTTTCCCTGGATATGGTCGGTCTGAAAGCCAGTACCAACACCACATTGGACAAGATGACCTATACCGGCGCCGTATATACGGCGGATGTGGAAAACCCACAGTCCATCGAAAAACTGCTGACTGCCCATTATGGCGGTAAAACACTGCCCATCACCTGGCAGCATAACAGTGCCGAACGTACGTCCAAATTCACCATCGCCAATATAGAACGCGCTAACATCGCCCGTAACCTGGAAATCAGCTGGGACGGTAGCGCCCTCAAAGTAGACAACAGCGGCAAAAAAACAGTGGAAGTGCCCGCCGTTGGCGACTTTAAAGTGCTCGATGTAAAAGCCATGTCTGATCCTGAACAACACCTGCTGGTACAGTTCTCCGATCCGGTGAGCGTAGCACAGAGCCTCGAAGGCCTTATCGGCATCAGCGGCCAGAGCGACCTGCGTTACACCATAGACGGCAGCGAAGTAAAAGTATATGCGCCCGTTCGTCTGGAAGGCAGCTACAACGCCATCATCAACGAAGGTGTGATCAATATCACCGACAAAAAGCTGGGCCAGACTTTCAGCGCCAACGTCAACTTCGAAAACACCCTGCCCGCCGTTAGCATCCCCGGCAAAGGAGTGATCCTTCCCGAAAGTAATAAACTGGTCATGCCCTTTGAGGCCGTTAACCTCAACGCAGTAGACGTGACCATCATTAAAATATATGAAAACAATGTGCCGCAGTACCTTCAGCGGAACAACCTGAACGGTGATCAGGAACTACGTCGTGTAGGCAAGCCCGTAGTAGAAAAAACCATCCGCCTGGATACCGACAAATCTGTGAACCTGCACAAGAAAAACCGTTTCTTCCTCGACCTCAATAAATTGCTGCGTACTGAGCCTGGTGCTATCTACCGTATTACCATCGGCTTCCGTAAAGCTTATGCACTCACCACATGCACCGAAGAGAAAAAAACCGGTGAAAACGGAGAAGCAGCCAAAGGAGAAGAAGAGGAAGGAGAAGGAGAATATTATGGAAGCGGTGAGAAGATAGATGATGAAGATGATTTCTGGCAGCGTTATGACAGCTACTATCCTTACGGATACAACTGGGACCGCCGCAACGACGCATGCTCCAACTCCTACTACAACAAAGACAAGTGGGCTTCCCGCAACGTTATGGCCTCCAATATCGGCCTCATTGCCAAAAGAGGTAATAACAACAGTATGCTGGTAGCGGTAACGGATATACGCGATACCAAAGCCCTCACCGGCGTGGAACTGGAACTGCTCGACTACCAGAACCAGGTGATCTTTAAAACCAAGAGTGATGGGGAAGGCCTGGCTACCTTCGACCTGAAACGTAAGCCCTACCTGCTCATCGCTAAAAAAGACAACGAAAGAGGATATCTCAAACTCGATGACGGAAGTTCCCTGCCCCTCAGCCGTTTCGATGTACAAGGAGAAGAAGTACAGAGTGGCATCAAAGGATTCCTGTATGGAGAAAGAGGTGTATGGCGCCCCGGCGATTCTATTTACCTCACCTTTATCCTGGAAGATAAAGACAGGAAACTGCCGGCAGACCACCCCGTTACGCTGGAACTGTACAATCCCAAAGGACAGCTGTACAAACGGATCAACCAGCACGAAGGTCTCAATGGTTTCTACAGCTTTGCTACCGCCACCCAGGCGGATGATCCTACCGGTAGCTGGGTAGCCAAAGTAAAAGTAGGAGGCGCCACTTTCCAGAAAAATGTGCGCATCGAAACGGTTAAACCCAACCGTCTGAAAATAAAAATGGACTTCGGTACCAACACCGCTTTGTCCAAAACCGGCACCCAGGGCACCCTCTCGGCCATGTGGATGTTTGGCGCCACTGCCCAGCATCTCAAAGCCAAAGTAGATGTATCACTGGTACAATCTGCCACCAGTTTCAAAAATTTCTCCGGCTTCACTTTCGATGACCCTGTCACTCATTTTGAAGCAGAAAATAAAACCATCTTCGAAGGCCCGCTGAGTGAAACCGGTACCGCACCTGTGAAAGCTGATATACAGCTGGGTAAACTGGCTCCCGGTCAGCTGAAAGCCAACTTCGAAGTAAAAGTATTTGAGCCCGGTGGTGATTTCAGTATCGACCACTTCTCCATGCCTTACAATCCGTTTACTTCCTATGTAGGCCTGCGGATACCACAAGGTGACCGCACCACCGGCATGCTGCTCACCGACAGAGAACATACTATAGACATCGTAGATGTAAACGATAATGGCAGCCTTACCGGCGGCACCCGCGAAGTACAGGTCGAACTGTACAAAATCCGCTGGAGATGGTGGTGGGATGAAGGTGAATCCGATGATTACTCCAACTTCACCCAGGACAGCTACAATCAGCTGATCAGCAAGGAAACCATCACCCTCAGCAATGGTAAAGGTAAATGGGACCTTCGGGTTAATTCACCTGACTGGGGCCGCTATCTCGTGCGCGTAAAAGATCTGCAGAGTGGTCATACCGCAGGTAAAGCCGTATACATCGACTGGCCGGGATGGGCCGAGCGTATGCAGAAGGAAAACCCTGCAGAAGCAGCCATGCTGGTGTTTACATCAGACAAACAACACTATAAAGCCGGAGAGGATGTGAACCTCACCATCCCCAGCAGCGCCGGCGGCCGTGGCCTCATCAGCATTGAATCCGGCAGCAAGGTGCTCAAAACATTCTGGATCAATACCCAGCAGGGACAAACTACTTTCCGCTTCAAGGCAGAAAAGAATATGACGCCTAATATATACGTCAACGTTACCCTGCTGCAACCACACGCACAAACCATCAACGACCTGCCTATCCGCATGTATGGCACCATTCCCATCACCGTGGAAGATCCAGGTACTATCCTGAAACCGGTCATCAGCATGGCCGATAAGCTGAAGCCTGAATCAGAAGCCAACATCACCGTCAGCGAAAGCAACGGCAAACCGATGACCTACACCATCGCCATCGTAGATGAAGGGCTGCTGGACCTCACCAGGTTTAAAACACCCGATCCGCACAGCTCCTTCTATGCCCGTGAAGCACTCGGCGTAAAAACATGGGATCTGTTTGACTTCGTAGTAGGCGCCTATGGTGCAGACATGGACCGTATCCTCAGCATCGGTGGTGACGAAGGACTCAACAAAAATGCCGGCGCCGCCAAAGCCAACCGCTTCAAACCAGTAGTGAAATTCGTGGGCCCCTTCTACCTCAAAGGTGGACAGAAACAAACCCATAAATTCAAACTGCCTCCATATATCGGTTCCGTGAAAGCCATGGTAGTAGCAGGACAGGAAGGTGCCTACGGCTTTGCTGAAAAAGCGGTGGCCGTGAAAAAACCGCTGATGTTGCTCACCACAGCACCACGTGTACTCGGACCTTCTGAAACAATACAACTGCCCGTAACCGTATTCGGTCTCGAACCCAATATCCGTTCCGCCAACGTAACCCTCAGCACCAGCCCCATGCTGGAAGTAGTAGGAGAAACCACCAAAACCGTTACCTTCTCCCAACCCGGAGAACAGATGGTATACTTTGATGTGAAAGTGAAACCGCAGACCGGTGTTGCCAAAATAAAAGCGGTAGCGACCAGCGGCAGCGAAAGAGCAGAGGAAGAGATAGAACTGAATGTACGCAACCCTAATCCGGTAGTTACTAACGTGATCGAACAAACGCTGGAAGCCGGTAAAAACTGGAATACCGCCTTCAGCCCTGTAGGCATGGCCGGCACCAACAAAGGTGTGCTGGAAGTGTCTACTATCCCGTCGCTCAACCTGGGCAAACGCCTGCAGTTCCTCATCAGTTACCCGCACGGCTGTATCGAACAAACCACCTCCGGCGTGTTCCCGCAACTGGTACTCAACCAGCTGATGGACCTCAAGGAGAGCCAGCTGGCCGAAATAGACCGTAACGTAAAAGCCGGTCTCAACAGGCTCAAAGGCTTCCAGACATCAGACGGAGGCCTCGGCTACTGGCCGGGTCAGGCCCAGTCTGATGAGTGGGGCACCAACTATGCCGGTAACTTCATGCTCGAAGCACAGGAGAAAGGATATACACTGCCTCCCGGATTGCTCGACCAATGGAAAAAATATCAGCGTAACAAAGCCACCACCTGGACTCCCAACACCCAGAACTTCTACGGCGGCGACCTTACCCAGGCTTACCGTCTCTACCTCCTCGCGCTGGCCAAAGCTCCGGAAGTAGGCGCCATGAACAGGCTGAAGGAATTCAAATACATTTCCGTTCCCGCTAAATGGAGACTGGCAGCAGCGTATAAACTGGCAGGACAACCTGAAGTGGCCAATTCGCTCATTCAAGGCCTGAGTACAGAAGTGAAACCATACAACCAGCTTGGCGGTACCTTCGGCTCCGATCTGCGTGATAAAGCCATGATCCTGGAAACACTCACCATCCTTGGACAACGTAACCGCGCCAACGATCTGGTGAAACAGATTGCTGCCCACCTGTCTCAAAACGACCAGTGGTACAGCACACAAACCACCGCTTATGCGCTCATCGCTATATCCAAATTCTGCGGCAACAACAAAGGCAGCAGCAAAATCAATATCAACTATACACTCAATGGTGTGAAAGGCAACTTAAACGGTCAGTCTTTTGTAGCTCAGGTGCCTGTTACATTCAATGGTGCACAGGGTAATGTTACCCTCCAGAACAACGGACAAAATGTACTGTATGTACGCCTCATCCTCCAGGGTCAGCCGGAAGCCGGCCAGGAACCAGTGGCTACCAACAACCCGGACATCCTGGGCATGCAGGTACAATACAGCACCCGTGATGGTAAACCCGTAGATCCTGCCACCCTTAAACAAGGGAGCGACTTTATGGCTACCGTGACCATCAAAAACCCTGGCAAACGCGGCTACTATGAGCAGATGGCCCTGTCACAGATCTTCCCTTCAGGATGGGAAATACTCAATACCCGCCTGATGGACAACGACAGCGCCTTCCATTCATCTCCCGCTACGTATATGGATATACGTGATGACAGGGTATACACTTATTTCAACCTGGAAGAAAACAAAACCAGAACCTACAACGTGCTGCTCAACGCCGCATACCTGGGCCGGTACTATCTTCCAGCCACTTCCTGCGAAGCCATGTATGATAATACCATCCATGCTTTTGTTCCAGGTCGCTGGGTAGAAGTAGTGAAGTAAAACAGTAATTATTTATCTATAAAAAAGCCGTTCCTGATCAGGAACGGCTTTTTTTATTTCGTAACAATTGTTACTGCAGCGCCTTTACTGTCATGATATTATCAAAATCCGGTAAGTGTTAATATTTTTTTAAAATTTTTTCTTCTTTTTTTCTAGATAACTTTTTATTTTTGTTTTGATGCTGTCTATTTACAGTTATCAGAGTACGCTTAAAAATCAACCAGCAATCAATCTAAACCGTAGATGCCTATATTTTAAGTAAGTCAACTGTCAACAAAAAATAAAACACTTATCAACTAAATAAAAAATAAAGCCATGCTACCCGCTAGACGCAGCATGGCGTGGTTTTGCACCTCAATACCGGACAATCAGATGTTCAGTATTGTAATGGGATTTCCTTGCCTTTATGGAGCTTATACTTCTGGTTTTTTGCATGATTCCCTGACATTTATTAACACTAAATCTAAATCTAAACACAGCACGCGTATGATATAACGTCAACGACTATATGAATTTATAACTGAGCATTTAATGTATTGAGCATTTTCTGTCTTAACCGATAGGTCTGTATTAGCGTCCGGACTTATCGGAAGAGCACTTTTTTGTCTGCACTTTTTCTTAACAATCATTAATCTAAATCGAGCGATTATGAAGAAAACACTACTTTTTCTTTTATTAGTCCTTACGTGTGTGCAGTTATTTGCACAGCAGCGTCAGGTTACTGGTAAAGTGACCGACGCCCGTGACGGCTCTGCATTACCAGGCGTAACAGTGGCCATTAAAGGAACCAGCACCGGTTCCACTACCAATCCGGATGGAACATTTAAAATCAATGTATCAGGCAACGTTACACTGGTTTTCAGTTTTGTTGGATTTGAAACCATGCACATGGCCATCGGAGAGAAATCTCATGTTAACGTACAACTGGCATCAGACCTGAAAACACTGAATCAGGTGGAAGTGAGCACTGGTTACATTTCCAAAAGAAGAGGTTCTATCACCGGTGCTATCAATGTGGTAGATGGAAAACAGGTAGAATCAAGGCCGTCCGGTAACTTCATGCACAACCTGCAGGGACAAGCTGCCGGTATGTATGTAATGGCCAACGGTGGCCGTCCGGGTGCTGCACCTGTAATCCTGATGAGGGGTGTAGGTTCCATCAACTCCGGTACTGCACCGCTTTACATTATAGACGGTCAGCCAGTGAGTGGCAGCGACTTCTCTCTGATCAACCCTAATGACATTGAGAACATCAACGTACTGAAAGACGCTTCTGCTACTTCTATCTATGGTTCCCGCGGTGCTAATGGTGTAATCCTGATCACCATGAAAAAAGGCGCTAAAAATACCCGCCCGCAAATCGACTACCGTGGCTTCTACGGTTATGCCGATATCAACCGCAACAAATTCAAAATGATGAATACCAAAGACCGTCTGGATTATGAAGTCTTCATCGGTAAAAGGAAAGCGGATGATCCTGCCATTCCTGAACTGCTGAAAAATGACTTCAACCAGTCCAAAGTGGTATTCAAACCTTCCCAGACACAATCTCATGAAATATCTGTGCGCAGTGGTAACGATGTGACCAGCATATACTTTGGCGGCGAATACTTCCAGATGGACGGTATCTACTTTGATAACAAATTCAAACGTTATTCCAGCCGTCTGAGCATCGATAACCAAACCACTAAATGGTTAAAATCTGGTGTGTCTTTATATGCTGCATACATGGAAGAAACCACCCCTAACGAAACCCGTAACTCCCTGAGCAACCCGGGTATGCTGGCTTACATGCTGATGCCATATGAAAACCTGAAAAACGAAGACGGTTCCTGGAAAAAATTCCTGCAGTACCAGGCATACAACGGCGCAAGAAACCAACTCTGGTCCCGTAGCCAGGGGCTGATGGGCAATGCCAACGATCACCTGAAAATCCTGGGTAATGTTTATACAGAAGCGACCATCACCAAAGAACTGAAATTCACCAGCCGCTTTGGTATGAACCTCTCTGACTATGTTACCAAAAGCTGGAATGCTCCTGAGTTAGCAGCCGCTGATAACGGTAACGCCTACAGACGTTTCTCCCGCTGGTCAAATTCCATCTGGACCAACACCCTCAACTACCGCAAACAAATAAAAGACCACTCTATCAACGCAGTGGTAGGTACTGAGTACAACGCACTCACCGATTACGACTTCTCTGTTACTTCCCGTAACACCGCATTCCCTACCCTGTATGAATTCGGTGCTATGACTGTTCCCAGCAGCTCTGGCGGAAGTTTGAGCAAATACCGCATGTTCTCTATGCTGGGTTCTGTGAACTATGGTTATAAAGAACGTTATTTCCTGGATCTCTCTGCCCGTCGCGATGGATCTTCCAAATTCGGTGCTAACAACAAATGGGGTACATTCTGGGCTGTTGGCGCACTGTGGAATCTTAAAAACGAAGATTTCCTGAAAAACTCCGAACTGATCAGCGATCTCCGTCTGCGTTCCAGCGTTGGTCTGACTGGTAACGATGATATCGGATTTTATCCTTCCTATAGCATCAACAGCAAATCCAACTACGAAGGCAAAGCAGGTATGGTGCCTACACAGGCTGCCAACCCTGAACTGGGCTGGGAAAAGAAACGCAAATTCAACGTTGGTTTGGATTTAGGGCTGGCCAACAATCGTGTGAACTTTACCATTGACTACTACCGCGAGCTCACTTATGACATGGTACTGGATGTTCCTGTTTCTTACCTCACCGGCTTCAGCTCTATCAAAGCCAACATGGGTAAAATGCAGAACAATGGTATTGAGTTTACCTTCAAATCAGACGTAATCCGTTCTAAAGATCTCAACCTGAACATTGGTGGTAACTTCACCTACAACAGAAACCGCGTTACAGAACTGTACGGCTTCAGAGACGAATTGCTGGGTACTGGTACCGGTATTCTGGTAAAAGTAGGCTATCCCCGTGGTCAGTTTAAATACAACCGCTTCTCCAGAGTTAATCCGGAAGATGGCCGCGAAATCTGGCTGGACAAAAACGGTAACGAAACCTTCAACTTCGACGGTGGTGACGCCGCTATCCTGGAAGGTAAAAACATGTATGCCCCTTACTATGGTGGTGCTACCTTCGACCTGAACTATAAAGGTCTCGGCCTGTTCATGCAGTGGAACTTCATGCTGGACAAATACATGGTTAACAACACCCAGGCATGGCTGGTATGGAACAACGATTCCTGGTTCAACACCAACCGCGTTGCTGACCTCTATGAGAACATGTGGAAAAAACCAGGTGATATTGCTAAATATCCTAAATATGGTTCTTCTACCGCCTTCGATGACAGATATGTGGAAAACGCATCTTTCCTGAGATTAAGAGACATCACTGTATACTACAATCTGCCTAAGAACCTGCTCAGCCAGACTAAAGTATTCCGTAACGCAAGAGTGTATGCCCGTGCCAACAACCTGCTCACTTTCACTCAGTGGAGTGGTTATGATCCGGAATACTTCAACAACCTCGAGCTGGGTATTTATCCTGTTTCCCGTTCCTATACCATTGGTTTAGATCTGACTTTCTAAAAGATTACCGAACATCCTAAAACAGAAAATATGACTATCAATAAAAGAATATTTCTTACTGCTGTGCTGGGAGCAACACTGTTTGTTTCCGCCTGCAATAAAAAACTGGACCAGCTCCCAACCACCAGTGTTGCTACTGAGGAAATATATACCAGTATCACCGGAGCTGAAATAGCACTGACCGGTATCTACAGTACCTTCTATAAGTCAGACTACTACGGCCGTAACTATGTGGTAATACCTGATCTTCAGGCAGACAACATGATTCTCAGCGCCTGGGCCAACAACGTATACAACGAGATTCACCGCTGGGCTATGCACTCCGGTACTTATGAAACACTGAACTTCTGGGCAGTTGCTTATCCGGCTATCCACCGTGCCAACGTATTTCTCGCCAATGTTGATAAAATACCGACGCTGTCCGGAGAAAATGCAGAAACAGTAACTACCAAGAAAAGAGTTTTCAAAGCCCATGCACAAGCCCTGAGAGCGATGTTCATGTTCGACCTGGTACGTATGTACTGCAAATTCGATCTGAAAGATCAACTGGGCCTGCCTTTTGTAACTGCGCCTACTACTGAGATCCAGCACAAACGTAAAACCGTGCAGGAAACTTATGATCAGATCGTAAAAGACCTTAACGAAGCGGCTGCAGCCATCGGCGACGATAACGCAAACTCTCAGACCAGAGTAAACAAATACTTCATTGCTGCACTGCAATCCAGAGTGTATCTGTATTTCCAGAAATGGGACCTGTCCATCGCTGCTGCTGATAAAATCATGACCGTAGCTACTTTCGGTTATGAAAATACTGCAGCCAATCTGCAGAAACTGTGGAGAGATGATGCCAGCACCAAAGAAATCATCTTTAAACCAGCTATCACCGAAGTTGCCGAAGCCAAAAACTTCTCCATCGGACAATGGCTCATCAGTGATGACGTAAGCCGTCAGAAACCTAATCCCGATTTCATAGCGCCTAAGGCGTTTGCGGAGTCCTTTGACATGGCAGATCTTCGTCGTGCTATCTACTTCAGAAGAGACAGCGTTAGAAGTTACAAAAAAGACTCTATCTACGTTATCAACAAATATCCTGGTAACCCGGCTTACGCTTCCTGGCAGGAAAAATCCAATGCTCCTAAACTGTTCCGTTATGCAGAAGTAGCATTGAACAAAATGGAAGCTTCTTATTATATTGATAAAGCTGTTTCCAAAACATTGCTCAAAGCATTACGCGTTGCCCGTATCCCTGGATATGACGTAACTATCGTAGATGCTTATGACGATGTTACATTGCTGAACCAGATCAGAGAAGAGAGAAGAAAAGAACTGGCCTTCGAAGGTCACCGTTTCTTCGACCTGAAACGCTGGGGCCTCGGCTTCACCAGAAGCAAGGAAGGAGAGTACCAGGCTGCTGAAAACGCCGTTGGCGAAATCAAAGCAGACAACTACCGCTGGCTGTGGCCTATTCCACAGGCGGAAAGAGAGTCCAACAGACTTTGCGACCAGAACCCGGGTTACGCTAACTAATCCGTATATACGAAAATGGGGCTGACTTGTAAGTCAGCCCCATTTTATTTTTAAAGGGTTTTAGTTTTCCCTGAATTCCTCTTCAAATAATTCATGTAGTTTTTGTTGGAGCAGTTTTTTATCCGGCAGGAAAGTTTGATACTCAGCGATGATGATAGGTGCCGGACATCTGCTGAGTGCATATTTAATCAGTTCATTATTTTGTTTCCTACATAAGATAAGACCAACACTTGGAGCTTCATGTTTCCTCTTAACTTTTTTATCCAATGCAGTGAGGTAAAAATTAAGTTTAACGACGTATTGCGGTCTAAACTCAGCCGTCTTCAGTTCGAAAGCAACCAAGCACTGCAAGTCACGATGATAGAACAACAGATCGATATAAAAATCCTTTCGTCCCACCGTAATACGATACTCCTGTTCAATGAAGACAAACCCATCTCCCAGCTCCAGAATAAACTCCTTCATTTTCAGGGTTAGTGCTTTCTGTAAATCTTTCTCATCATGATTTACGGGCAAGTCCAGAAATTCAAAAACATATTTATCCCTGAACAGTACGCTTTTATCCTGAGTAGTGGTGTTATGGGATAAAGGCATTTTCTGTTTTCCCAGCTGTACTCTCTCATACAAACTGCTTTTAATCTGTCTTTCTAATTCTCTTACAGAATAATTCTCCTGAACGCATAAACGAAGATAGAATTCACATTCTTCTTTTGTTTTGGTTTTCGTCATGAGGGTTAAATGATGCGTCCAGGTGACCTTAACAAGGAACGTATTACGAATATCTGTAAATTCCCTCATCACTGATGAGAGAATTTCTTGTTGATTTTCAACAACTTGCAAAGACCCAACCTCATCCAATAAATATGGCAGGTAAAAACAATAGAACTGTTGCATTCTGTAAAGTCCTGGCTGAGTGAACCCTTTAAGGTCGGGGTGTTTTCTGGCAATATAATACGCCAGTTCTTTAATCGTCCCTTTTCCCCAGCTGGCATTTGAAATTTTCTTATGGATATACTCCCCAACCTGCCAGTAAAGATTGATCATGTCAATATTCACATTTTTTTGAGTATTGTACTGCGAACGCTTTATAAGCGTTACGATTTCCGTAAATTGGTCGGTCATAAAACATGTTTTGGGTTTAACTGAATATGGTTTTATCTAGTGAGGCTCCAAATGTAAATGCTATACATATTCATTTTCAAATTGACACTAAACTGGTTAAAATGAATGAATTTGCAGTCTCTTGTTATAAAATACAACACGCTTATCGAGCATGAACTTTCAACGATTCAGGCATTGGTGTAAAAGAAAAAAATGGTGGCTCACAGCAGCAGGAGTGCTGTTGATCGCCTATTACTTTTGCCTGCCCCGCCATTTGTTTACCAGCCCTACTTCTTTTGTACTGGAAGATGTGAACGGTGATTTACTCAGTGCCAGCATAGCCGCAGACGGACAATGGCGTTTTCCTTTTAGTGCCCATGTACCGGACAAATTTGAAAAATGTATCCTCACGTATGAGGATAAACGTTTTTATTACCACTGGGGAATAGATCCGCTGGCCATCAGCCGTGCCGTCCGGCAAAACCTGCGTGGCAGTAAAGTAGTCAGTGGTGGCAGCACCATCACCATGCAGGTGATCCGTATTTCACGCAATAAGCCCCGTAATATCTGGCAGAAGATAGTCGAGGCCGTACTGGCCACCCGCCTGGAATTTGGGGCTTCTAAAAAGAAAATCATTGCCCTCTATGCTGCCAACGCTCCTTTCGGAGGAAACGTAGTAGGGCTGGAAGCTGCCGCCTGGCGCTATTACGGCCGCAAAGCCGAGCAGCTGTCATGGGGGGAGATGGCCGCCCTGGCCGTATTGCCCAACAGTCCGGCCCTCGTACATCCCGGCCGTAACCGCAATGTGCTGCTCAACAAAAGAAATCAGCTGCTCAATAAACTCCGGCAAAACAAAACCATCGACAGCATCACCTGCCAGCTGGCCAAGCTGGAACCCTTACCCGAACAGCCTTTGCCGCTGCCACAAGACGCGCCCCACCTGCTGGACCGCTTCCGGCAGGATTATATACAACAAAAGTCTGATGGCCCCACCCGCATCAAAAGCACCGTGGAAGCTGCACTCCAGAAAAATGTGACCGCCATCGCAGAACGATACCACAGCAGCTATAAAGCCAACGGCATCAACAATGCCGCCGTGCTCGTACTCGATGTGGAAACAGGCAACACCCTCGCTTATGTAGGCAATATCTACAATCCCGCCGACCCAGAACTGGAAAGCCATGTGGATATCATTCAGGCCAGAAGAAGCCCAGGCAGCACACTGAAACCGGTCCTCTATGCCGCCATGCTCAACGACGGGTTAATACTGCCTCAGACACTGATACCAGATATCCCCACACAGATAGCCGGCTATTCGCCACAGAACTTCGACCTGGGCTATGATGGCGCCGTCCCTGCATCCAGGGCCCTGGCCCGATCTCTCAACATCCCCGCTGTACGGATGCTGCAGATGTACCGCTACGAACGTTTTCATGCCCTGCTGCAGAAAATGGGCATCACCACACTTAACAAACCAGCCGATCACTACGGCCTTTCCCTTATCCTCGGCGGCGGGGAAACCACCCTCTGGGAAATGTGCGGCATGTATGCCAGCATGGCCCGCACCCTGATCCACCTGGAACAATACCACGGCAAATACGATATGGACGATATCCATCCACCTAATTATCAGGTAGACATACAACGTCCTTCTCAATACGGACTCAGTAAAGATGGTATTCTCAGTGCTGGCGCCATCTGGTATGCCTTTGAAGCAATGACCGAAGTGATGCGACCCGGTGAAGAACTGTTATGGCAACAGTTTTCTTCCTCCCAGCGCATCGCCTGGAAAACAGGTACCAGCTTCGGCTTCCGCGACGGCTGGGCTATAGGAGTGACCCCCAAATACGTAGTAGGAGTGTGGGTCGGCAATGCCGACGGAGAAGGAAGACCCGGCCTCATCGGCGTATCTACCGCCGCACCTATCCTCTTCGATGTATTCCGTCTGTTACATACCGGCAGCTGGTTTACCACACCTTATGCGCAGCTCCGGAAAATAGAAGTCTGCCGCAAAAGCGGATTCCGGGCCAGCGAATTATGTGATGTGAAAGATTCCGTATATGTGCCATCAGCAGGCATCCGTTCCGGCGTATGCCCCTACCATCAGCTGGTGCACCTCGACAGGACAGGCCAGTGGCGCGTTACTGAAAACTGTGAATCGCCACAGTTTATGCAACACCGCTCCTGGTTTATCTTACCGCCATCTCAGGAATTTTATTACAGAGGCAAAAACTACTACGAGCCGCTGCCGCCTTATAAACCGGACTGCATTGCATCACTGGGGCAGGACAGAGCTCCGATGGAACTGATCTATCCAAGGCCCAATGCACGCATCTTTGTGCCCATGGAAATAGACGGCCAACCGGGCCAAACCATCTTTACCGCTACCCATCGCAACAGCGCCGGTAAAATATACTGGCATCTCGATAATAAATTCATCGGCGAAACAGTAGAGTTTCATCAGATGGCCATACATCCGCCTGCAGGTAAACATACCATCACACTGGTTGATGAAAACGGCGAAAGAATAGAACAGTCTTTTGAGATACTGGATAAAGAGAGAGAAACGAAATAAAACAATTAGCAATTACGAATTACAAATTCGTAATTGCTAATTGCTAATAATTATACTTGTCTTTCCAAAGTTGTTTCAGGTGCCTTCTCAGCTCATCTTCCCGTGGGTTTTTACCGGGATCGTACAACTTGGTGCCTTTGATAGCTTCCGGCAGGAATTCCTGTTCCACGAAATTGTTATCATAGTCATGAGCATAGCCGTAACCTTTGCTATATCCCATTTCCTTCATCATTTTCGTAGGTGCGTTACGTATATGCATGGGTACGGGAAGATCACCGGTTTTGGAGACTATAGACATCGCTGAGTTGATCGCCATATAAGCGGCGTTGCTCTTGGCAGAAGCAGCCAGGTAAGTCACACATTGAGACAGGATGATCCTGGATTCCGGATAACCGATCAGGTTCACTGCCTGAAAACAGCTGGTGGCCAGCAACAGCGCATTGGGATTGGCATTCCCGATATCTTCCGATGCCAGTATCACCAGACGGCGGGCGATGAACTTCACATCTTCGCCTCCTTCTATCATACGGGCCAGGTAATACACGGCTGCATTAGGATCACTGCCCCGGATGCTCTTGATAAAAGCGGAAATAATATCATAATGCTGTTCCCCGCTTTTATCGTAGATGGCTACCCGTTGTTGTGCGATGTCCATTACCCGCTGATCAGTGATCACGACCGGGTCTTCCTGGATGGTGCTCACTACCAGTTCAAAGAGGTTGAGCAGTTTACGGGCATCTCCTCCGGAGATATTAAAGAGGGCGGTGGTTTCCTTTAATTCGATATTTTTTGTTTTCAGCCACTCATCCCTTTCCATGGCCTGCCGGAGCAGCTCCATCAGTTCTTCAGGCCCCAATGGCTTCAGTACATACACCTGGCTACGCGATAATACCGCGGCATTTACCTCGAAAGAGGGGTTTTCGGTGGTAGCCCCTATCAGGGTAATAATCCCCTTTTCTACGGCCCCTAAAAGGGCATCCTGCTGAGATTTGTTGAAGCGGTGGATCTCGTCTATAAAAAGTACGGCATGACGCTGGCGCCGGGCTAGTTCAATGACTTCCCGTACTTCCTTTACCCCTGCTGAAATAGCACTGAGGGTATAAAAAGGCACCTGTAACGTATGGGCAATGATATTGGCGATAGTGGTTTTTCCTACGCCCGGAGGGCCCCACAGTATCATGGAAGGTATCTTCCCCTGCTGGATGGCTTTTCGAAGGATACTGTCCTTGCCGGTAAGGTGTTCCTGCCCCACCAGTTCATCTAACGTCACAGGCCTTAACCGTTCTGCTAATGGCTGCATACACTTGGATTATAAATGGATGTTATAGTTTGGGATGATTGATCTGCTGCATTTTGAACTGCATAATATCCCTGATGGAACGGGCACGGCTGATAGCCAGATCTGCCTTTTCACCGGTGAATAGTTCGGTTACCGTACCTTCAAACAACAACAGCCAGCGGTCAAAATGCAACGACTCCAGCGGTACCCGCTGATTCAGTGCAAAATGCGGTGCCATGGCATTTCTGCCGTAATTGGTACTGTTCAGTAACAACTGTTCCCAGAAATCATACATCACCGGCAGATGGGTGTCCCAGTTGACCCGTGCAATCTCGTTGAAGATATGGCCAATAACATCGTCTTCCTTCACTTTATCATAAAAGCTGTTGATCAACAGCATAATATCATCACGGTGAGTTATCTGCTTTTTCTCCATACAATATTATTCAGGATGCTTGTCCTCATTCCGGCGTGTCCACTCCCGCAGGAACCGGAAAGACAGGTTGGCATTAAAGGTTAAAATAAAACTAATGATCAGAAATACAACACTCATCGGTGTCAGTACACTGGCGTTGTCTGCTCCCAGCTGCTGGGCCACTTCCTTTTTCATTTCCGGTGGCAGCGCCAGTAATCCCAGCCCTCCCATAAACAATAATGCGCCAAAGAGGATAGTGATCACACCCATAATACGGATACCAGTGGGTGTATTCTCTTTCAAAGGTACTTCAGGCAATATCAGACTCCGCTGAAGATATAATGACAAAACGCTATGGATAAAACATGCACCCCAAATCATTACAGACAACAGCATCATAGGATTAGCCCCTGATGACAGCGCCATAAACAAGCCCAGAAAAGTAAAAAGACCCGTAATCATCAGGGAAAGAGCAGTAAAAATCCTGTATAATTTAAACATCAAACTCATCAAAAAAGCGTTTTTAACGACACAAACCTACCTAATTTATTCAGAAAATCAGGTATCTTATCAAGCATACATTTACCCGGCCCTTGCCGTTCATATAAAAGCCTTGATTTTTGCTTCCCTCTTTTCCATAACTTTAAACACTAAACCTGTTTTACATATGAATAAAAACAATACGGTAAAACTACCGTTACTGGCTGCCATGGTTACGTTTGCGGCCTGTGGCACCAACACCTCCACCAAACAGCAGGAGACTGCAGATACGACCAAAGTCCCCGCATTTAACGTAGCCGATATCGACACTGCTTACAAAGCTTGCGACGATTTCGACAATTACGCCAACGGCAACTGGAAAAAAAACAACCCCATCCCATCTACAGAAAGCCGTTGGGGTGCTTTCAACATCCTTGATAAACAAAACAAGGAAGTACGCCTCAAAGGAATCATTACCGAAATCACCGGTAAAAAAGAACTGAAAAAAGGTACCGAAGAGCAACAGATCGCAGACTACTACACCTCTTTCCTGGATACTGCCACCATCGAAAAACGCGGCATTACTCCACTGAAACCTTACCTGGACAAAATCGACGGCATTAAAACACTGGCTGACTGGGCCGCTGTTACCGGTGAACTCCAGAAATTAGGCGTGTCCACCTTTACTGGATTCGGCGCTGAAGCAGACGCCAAAAACAGTAAAATGAATGTCCTCTATCAGGCACAGAGCGGCCTCAGCCTCGGTGAAAGAAGCTACTACGAAAGACCGGATTCTGCCACTAAAAATGTGCGCAACGAATTCGTCAACCACGTAGATAAAATGTTCAGCCTCGCCGGTTTCCCTGATGTTAAACCAGGTACCACCGTACTCGGCCTCGAAACACAACTGGCCCTAATACAGCTCTCTAACGTAGAACTCCGCGACCCGGTTAAAACCTACAACCGCTCCGGATATGGCGAACTGAGAACACTCGCCCCTGACTTCGACTGGGACGCCTTCACAAAAAAACAGGATATCAAAGCAGATACCGTTATTCTCCAGAATAAGGAATATCTGACCAACGCCAATAAATTGCTGAAAGCAACGCCTATCGATGTATTGAAAACATACACCAAATGGCAGCTGCTCACCAGCTTCGCAGGATACCTGCCCAAAGCTTTCGATGAAGAAAACTTCCACTTCTTCGGTACTGTCATGACCGGTAAAAAAGCGCAGAAAACCCGCACCGAAAGAGCCATCCGCTCTACCGACATGAAATTGGGCATGCCGCTGGGTAAACTGTTCGCTAAAAAGTATTTCCCTGAAAGCAGCAAGGAGAAAGTATCCCAGATGATCGAAAACGTACGTAAAGTATACGGCGAAAGAATCGACAAACTCACCTGGATGAGCGACTCCACCAAACAAATGGCGCACAAAAAACTGGCCTCCTTTACCTACAAAATCGGTTACCCCGACAAATGGAAAGACTATTCCTCTATCCAAATCGATAAAGGAACACTGCTGGAAAATGCTGTATCTGCCATGCTGTGGGAACACAAGGATAATATCGACAAAATCGGTAAGCCTGTGGATAGAAGCGAATGGGGCATGACACCTCAAACCGTAAACGCTTATTACAACCCGCTCAACAACGAAGTAGTATTCCCTGCCGGTATCCTCCAGCCTCCTTTCTACAACCCGAATGCTGACGACGCAATCAACTACGGTGGTATCATCGCTGTAATCGGTCACGAATTCACCCACGGCTTCGACGACCAGGGCTCTCAATTCGATGCAGAAGGTAACCTGAAAAACTGGTGGACTAAAACTGACCGCGAAAACTTCGACAAACTCACCAAACGTTATGTCAAGTACTTCAGTGGCATCGAAGTACTGCCTGGATTCAAAATCAATGGCAGCCTCACCATCGGTGAAAACGTTGCTGACCTCGGCGGTATGACCCTTGCTTACTACGCACTGAAAAAATCCTTCGAAGGTAAAGAGGAACCCAAACCAATTGATGGATTCACATGGCAACAACGCTTCTTCCTCGGATGGGCCCAGGTATGGCACGGCAACATTACCGACGCCGCCCTGCGCCAGCAAATACAAATAGATCCTCACTCTCCTGCAAGAGACCGCATCAACGGCCCGCTGCCTCACCTGAAAGAATTCCAGGATGCATGGGGCTGCAAAGCTGGCGATAAAATGGTATTGCCTGATGCAGAAAGAGTAACCATCTGGTAACTGTGATATAAAATAATGAAGATGATTCTCCTGATGCGCGAAGACTTGTGAGGAGATTTTATCAAAAGATTTAAAAGCCGGCGCCCACTGATATCAGTGGGCGCCGGCTTTTTGTCAAATATGATTTATATCAGTTTTATTAAATTCATTCAATGTTTTATAATGAAAATATCTATTTTTGCTGCGCGTGAAAAAACTCTCCTGCATATTATTGTGTTTGATCATCCTGATGCAAAACTTTGGCACAGCTATCGTGTTTATCAGCTATAAGATAAACCAGGCTTATATTGCAGCCAATCTTTGCGAAAACAGGAACAACCCCGGTATGCATTGTAACGGTAAATGTCAGTTGCGCAAACAACTACTACGTGAACAACAACAGGAACAGAAAAATCCTTACGCACAAAAAGAGAATAAGGAGATAACCCTTTTCTGCGAACAATACACCTTTTCCAGCGAAGCCCCCTGCTTTCATCTCTCCACAAAACTTACCGCATTTTATCTTATAAAACCCACCCACAGCCCATCCAACAGCATATTCCATCCACCGCTCTGTTAAGCTGTCTGTGTTATTTACTGTAGTTAAATTCACTACCTGATCACATCAGGAATCCTGCCTTTTTTCCATTATTCATTATTACGCCATGCGTAATAGCAATGCCCATGCTTTTTATTGCAGCACAGGCAACAGGCTGTCGTCATGCGTAATCCAAACCCTTGAAATGAAAAAGTTATTTTTCATCATGGCCATTCTTATGCCTGTATCCATCATGGCCTGCGATATCTGCGGATGCTCTGCCAGCGGCTACCAGCTGGGAATACTGCCGCAATATCACAAAAACTTTATCGGCCTGCGTTATGGTTATCGTCAGTTCAGATCTACCCATCCTACAGAGCTGGGCAACACCATGAATCATGAATCAAGAGAGTATTATCATACCACTGAACTATGGGGTAGATGGTATGCTACCAAAAGATTACAGCTGTTTGCCTTTGTCCCTTATCAATACTTTAAACGGGAAGAAGGAAAAAGCATCACCACCGTTTCTGGTCTGGGAGATATTACCCTGATGGCCAACTATACACTCATCGATAACAACTGGAACCTCGGTAAAAAGTGGCACCATGTGTTTCAGGCAGGTGGCGGTATCAAGCTTCCTACCGGCAAAACAGGCATCCCTGATGAAGGTGGCAATATCTATCAGAACTTCCAGCCAGGAAGCCGTAGTACCGACTTTGTGGTGAATGCTGTGTATACACTGCGTCGCAGCAAATGGGGTATTAATACAGATGCCAGCTATCGTATTAATACCAACAACAAAGAAGATTACCGCTTTGGCAATCGCTTCAATACATCACTGCGTGGCTTCATGTACCAGCCGCTCAGCAAAACAGTAGCCCTGCAACCCTATGCGGGTCTGA
The DNA here is from genome assembly GCF_003308995.1 of Chitinophaga flava. NCBI lineage: Bacteria > Pseudomonadati > Bacteroidota > Chitinophagia > Chitinophagales > Chitinophagaceae > Chitinophaga > Chitinophaga flava. The sequence continues at coordinate 2,628,632 of NZ_QFFJ01000001.1, forward strand.
TGTATGAACATGCTGCCGGCGACCATCAGCAACAAAAAACCAAGGAATATACCGGTGGCGACATGTTGCATACCAGCATCGGCGCTGATGTATATTTCAAACGTTTCTCTGCAGGCGTACAGGCTCAACTGCCCGTATATCAGCACCTGTCTGATGGTTATAATAAAACATATGCCCGGTTATCTGCTACCGTTAATTTCTTCTTCTAAAAAAATCACATGAAAAATTCTATTATACTCTTTGCGCTCGTTACCGTATTCACATCCTGCTCCAAAGACAAAACCACTCCCGCTGCTGATCCAAACGAAAAAGGAACCGTAGTGCTGGAATTCGATAACCGCGCAGGATCAGACGACCTGATATTAGATAACCAGCAATACCGCAATGCTGCCGGCGAATCACTTACCATCAGTAAGTTTAATTATTTCGTCAGCAATTTCAGGTTTATAACTGCCAGCGGACAGGTATATACCGTACCACAGGATAGCTGCTATTTTATCATCCGTGAAGAAGATAAAACCACCGCTTTCCATACCCTCTACAACATACCTGCCGGAGACTATACACAGGTCAAATTTATGATCGGAGTAGACAGTGCCCGCAATACTATGGACATCAGCAAACGCCAGGGATCGCTTGATCCTGCGGAAGGTGCAACCGGTATGTACTGGAGCTGGAACAGCGGATATATCTTCGTTAAACTGGAAGGTAGCTCACCCGTTTCCTCTGATCCGCAGAAACTTTTCCGCTATCATATCGGCCTCTACGGCGGTGGATTTAACAACGGTCCGCGTACCATCAACAACACCAGGGAAGTAACCCTCACCATTCCAAACAACGGTAAAGCCATTGTCCGTCGCGACCGCAGGGCACAAATACATTTTTTTGCTGATGCATTAAAATTACTGAATGGCACTACCAACGTGAGTATTGCTACCAATCCGGATGTAATGGTTTCGCCATTTTCAGAGAAAATCGCGGATAATTACACACAAATGTTTAACATTGACCACGTGCATAACGAATAATTTTAATGACACCTATCATGAAACAAGTAATCTTAGCCTGTAGCATCGTGCTGGCAATCGCCTGCAATCAGAACAATAAGCCCGCTGAAAAGACCCATGCACCCATGCCTGAGCCACCTGCCATGGCAGAAGCAGCCACCAGCGATAAATGGCCTGACCCTGTATGCAGAATGCCTTACGACACCAGCTACAAAGAGTGGGCTGTTTACCAGAAAGACACTGTTCATTTCTGTTCTATTACCTGCAAGGAAATCTTCCAGAAAGCGCCGGAGAAATACATGGCTAAGCTGAAAAAGTAAGTATTCCTTATTTAACTATTCGTTTATGCATCATCGTTACTGGTGGTGCAAGGGGATGTTATTGCCCTTGCTCACCATCCTTATCATATCTGCCTGCCACAAAAAAGACGATCCCGTCGTTGTGGAGAAACAGGAAACCATTGCTTTCGTAAAACCGGCCAACTTCCCGGAACCCACCTACCGCCTGGCCGACAACCCGGTGACTACAGATGGCTTTGCCCTGGGGAAAGTATTGTTTTATGATGGCCTCCTCAGCCGCGATGGCACTATCAGCTGTGCCAGTTGCCATATACAGGCTAATGCCTTCACCCATCATGGACACGATGTCAGTCACGGTATCGACGACCGCCTCGGAACACGCAACTCTCCGCCCATACAAAACCTCGCATGGTCTACCTCCTTCTTCTGGGACGGAGGTGTACATGACCTCGATTTACAGCCCATTGCCCCGATAGAAAATCCGGTGGAAATGGATGACAAAATGAATAATGTAGTCGACAAACTACAACGCAATAACCGCTACCAGCAGCTATTTGAAAAAGCCTTCGGTTCTCCGGGCATCAATAGTACCCGTATGCTGAAAGCATTGTCACAGTTCATGGTTGTACTGGTGAGTGCAGATGCTAAATACGACCGCTACATTGCCGGAAAAGAATCTTTCAGCGATGCAGAAAAAAGAGGGTTGGCCCTTTTTGAACAACAGTGTGCTAGTTGCCACCGGCCACCACTGTTCACAGACAACAGCTTCCGCAACAACGGGGTAGCTCCCCGGCCATTCGGCACTGACTACGGACGTTATATGATCACCTTGCGGGAAGATGATAAACTCAAATTTAAAGTGCCTTCCCTGCGCAATATAGCCCTCACCGCACCCTACATGCATGATGGACGCTTCGGCAGCCTGGAGAGTGTATTAAATCACTACGACAACGGCTTCTATAACTCCCCGACACTGGACCCTGCCTTTAAAAACGGACTTACGCTCAGCGCCGATGATAAACAGGACCTGATCGCCTTTCTCAAAACACTGAGTGATAAAGGCTTTATAACAGATCCCCGATTTGCGCCACCACCGGGGTTTGTACAGGGTAATTAAACAGGCCTTAAATAAGCCGACAATTTATAAAACAGATCCCGGTTGCCACTGGTGGCCGGGATTTTCGTTTTTCGGGCGAGATAGTCTTTTTATATTTTATGCCTCTTACTAAAACTACATCAGTTTTTGGGCAAACACCCTGAGCGATGCCAGTACAGGTTTTACCAACTCTCCCTTTGGAGAGATCGTATATTCCACTCTCAGCGGCTTAACAACCGCCACCTTTCTGGTGATCAAACCATCATCTTCCAATTCCTGTAATATATCTGTCAGCACTTTGGGAGATATACCGCTTACACTTCGCTCCAGCTCTTTAAACCGGTACGTCCGTTCACATAAAAAGTTTAAAACCGTCACCTTCCACTTGCCACCTATTACGTTGATTGCGCAAACAATAGGACATTCTTCCAGCTGATCACTTTTGTTTTCCATATCTGCTTACCTTTTTGTAACTACTTGTTCAACTAAACTAAGGTAGAGAAATTTGCTGAACACAAAACGAAGTGTCAACGATATGGAAACAAAACATCAACAGCAAAAAATAAGAGTAGGTATTGCAGGAGCCAACCCTCATCGTGGCTGGGCATCAACCGCACATATTCCTGCCATTCAGGAACTGGAAGAATATGCATTAACAGCAGCGTCTACAACTCAACCAGCATCGGCCCTGGCGGCGAAAGAGCAGTTCCATCTGCCTTATGCGTTTTCAAACTATCAGGAATTGGTAACACATCCCGAAATTGACCTGGTCACTGTATCCGTAAAAGCACCGGATCATTACAACATTGTAATGGCAGCACTGGAAGCCGGTAAACATGTCTATTGCGAATGGCCGCTGGGTAGGAACTTACAGGAAGCAACAGCAATGGCCCACCTGGCAAAGGAAAAAAATGTAGTCACCGCTATTGGTTTACAGGGCCGTTTTTCCCCGGCCATTAATGAAGTGCGTGCGTTGATCAACAAAGGGTATATAGGTACGGTGTTGTCCACTACAATGATTGCCTCCGGCGAAGTGTTTGGAGCAACAGCCGCTGTAGCCCATGCCTTTATGCACGATAAGCAACAGGGCGCTACCATGTTGTCAATACAGTTTGCTCATTATGCAGACACCCTGTGCTATGTCCTGGGGGAATTTATATCGCTGAATGCCACCCTGGCAACACGCAGAAACAGCGTCCAACTACTGGAAACAGGCGCCATCATTCCCTCTGATTCCCCTGACCAGGTAGCAGTGAATGGTACACTTACCTCAGGTGCAGTAGCGTCTATTCACGTAAGAGGAGGACACACAAACGGTAATAACTTTTTATGGGAGATCAACGGAACAGAAGGCGATATCCTGATCCAGGCACCTATTGGATTTTTCCATCATCTGCGCGATATAACGGTGCTGGCTGCAGACAAACACCAACAGCATCTGGTGCCTGTCAGCATCAGCCAGCAGTTTGATTACTTAGGTCAGACTGAACTCACAGGCCCCGCCTATAATACCGCCCAGTTTTACAGGGCTGTCGGCAAGAGCATTCTTCATAACACCGGCGAGATTCCATCTTTTGAAACAGCGTTGCTACGTCACCGTATGATAGATGCAGTGGAAAAGGCTGCTGTATCAGGCACGCGGCAGTCATATCTATTGGCATCCTAATACTTTTAAAAAGAAAAAAGGCTATCTCTTAGCTTTTACAAGCAGAGGAGATAGCTTTTTTGTATAAACAAAAAACCGTCCCGGTATAAACCAGGACGGTGTAAATACAGCTTATGAAATCTAAAAAATTACTGAGTTACAACGATTCTGTCCCAGGCAACCCATTTGGCTTTGGTCCAGTCGTTGGCAGGATCAACAGCACCCAGGTATTTCACTTTCTCAAAGAAAGCGTCAGCCAGTTTACCGTCGAATTTAGCAGGATCAGCTACGATAGCAGGAGAACCTGTTTGAGGAGCCAGATCAGGTGTTTTGTTGTTAAACGGATCTTTTAACTTAATATCACCAGCATTGGCAGCCGCAAATATTTTGGTTGCATCACGACCGGTTACCAGGTTCTGGAGACCAGCAGCATCCAGTACAACAGCAGCGGAACCGTCAGCAGTAGAAAACAGATCAGAAGAACCGTGCAGCAGGCTGTTTTTCAGACCGCTGGTACCATCAGCATAAAAACCAATGGTAACGTTATCGTCTATACGTAATGCAGCTTTCTGAGCACCCATGATGATAGAGTTGCCAAGGATAAACTTGGTACCTCTTCTCCAACGCATACCATAACCGTAGTCAGCGCTGGTACGAACATCATTATTAGGTCCGATAGCAGTGAAGTTGGACAGAACCGGGAAAGTGGTAGGTGTAGTGGTGATAGGCAGATTCTTAGGGTTGGTGTTATCTACCTCAAAGTTGTTGGATACGTCACCATCAGATTTTTTATCTGTAAAAGATGGTTGTTTTACGGATACTGCAAACTGAATCATGCCATGGTAAGCATCATCCATGTCAAAATCGTCGTCAGCGCAGTTGTAGGCGATAAGGTGTTTCGCATTTACACTACCACCAAAGAATTCAAATGCATCATCCAAACCATTCACCACCTGAATATAATTCAAAGTAGTTTTATTACCTACACAGTACAAAGACAGCCCATTGATCTCATCGTTGGCAGCTACCGCTTTACCAGCATACTCGATTCTTACATACTGCAGGCTGCCGGAGTTATCATCATCTTGGTTACCACCAAAAGCAGAATAGGCAGCGTCAACGTTACCTTCTATTTTAGAGTGGTTACCATTACCGGTGGCTTTACCTACTAACACGATACCACCCAGGTCTCCTGGTTTTTTCTCGGTATGTCCGGAAGTAAATACGATCGGATTGTCAGCGGTACCATTAGCTTGCAGCTGAGCACCTTTGTATACTACCAGTACACCGGCAGAATCACGCATACTGATAATCTTTGTACCTGCCTCAATGCTCAGCGTCGCATTATCAACATAAACATAACCACGCAGTACATACACCTTGTTTTTGTTCCAGGTCTGGTTTGCAGTGATTTTGTTTCTGATCATGATGGTATCATTACCAGAAGCTGGCGGAGGTGTGGTGTTATTGTTATCATCCTTTTTGCTGCAGGCCGCAAAAGAGGCAGCAGCCAGCAATGCTAATACATAATTTTTTTTCATACCGCTAAAAACTATTTGGTTTAAAAGATTTAAGTATTCGTTGGCTTATTTCCCTTTTGACAGGAAACTATATTTAAAGGAAATGGTAAAGGTGGTACCCGGTTTTAATGAGCTGATGATGTAATCTTTTCCTGCTACATAGGCTGTTTTATCGTTGCCCGGGAACTTATAGTACAATGCAATAGGCTGTGCGAAGACATCCGAGATGTTCAGCTTCAACTCTCCACGGCTTTTGAAGACTGCTTTACTGATCTGGAAGTCAACAATATCTCTGGGCTTTTCGTAAGTGTCCAGCCCGGCATTCGTACCTCTGAATCTCAGCCGCTGGCCGATTCTGTTGTAAAGCAGGTTTACAGAGAAACTGTTGTTGGGTGCTGCATACGAAATACCACTGTTGATAAGATAAGGAGACTGTCCCTGCAACGGTGTTTGTTTATCCGCAGCTACAACACCAGGCAGTTCTACCTTGGAATAGATATAAGCGGCATTGGCATAAAAAACCAGGTTATCAAACAAGGACGCAGGTGAAATAAAATTCAGCCGTTTTCTGAATTCCATCTCCGCACCGTAATCCGTTGCGCTTTCCGCATTACTGTAGGAAAGGATATTATTACCATCGTTGGTTTGCTCAATAGGATCTTTGAATTTTTTGTAGAAGACAGAAGCGGAGATAACCTCACCTGCTCCAGGGAACATTTCCCATCTCAAATCTCCATTAGTAGCCACACTTCGTTTCAGGTACTCATTACCCTGAATAAGGAATTCATTATCGTAATCATAGTATCTGAAGTTCGCCAGCTCTCTGAATTCTGGCCTGTTAACCGTTTGAGAAAACGACAATCTCAAATTGCTTTTTTCTGTGAGGCCATAGGTAAGATTGGCTGAAGGCAGTACATCTGTATTGTTATACCGCTGAGGTGTCTGACCAACTGTTTTCAGCTCCTGCACATAAGATTCAACTCTCGCGCCCCATACCAGTCTTAAAGCCTCCATCAGCTTATTATCAAACATCAGGTAACCTGCGGTCAGGTCTGCTGTTCCTTTATAATCTTTATTGTTGGCATCAATCTTCGCCAGCAGAATTCTATACTTATCAATCATCTCCGGACTAAAGATGTTATCAACAGTCACACCTTTATCCAATGGTATTTCAGCTCTGGATGATGCAGTGGCATAACCAAGCGCAATAGCTGAAAAATCACGGCTGCGGTAGGTTTTTACAGCGCCGAATTTAAACTTCTGGCTTTCACCAAACAGTTTAAAAGGAACAGAGAAATTCAGATTACCTCCATAGATATTTTCATTCAGGTTGGTGTATACGCGGCCCGCATCTCGGATAGCAGGATTGTTCTCACCAGACAATGTCAAAGTATAATAATCATTTCCGGCATATTGCTGAAAGGAAAGGATGCGCTGGTCCGGCTGATAACGGGAAGAACGGGCATAAAACAAATTCCAGTCTGCGTTGAGTTTGTCCTTTCCGATCACATGCTGACCTTCCAGTGTTGAATGCAGAAGACTGTTTCTGGTAGTTTCATTATTGTAGCTCAAACGGGGCTGGCCATCATTGTTGTCAAACACCAGTCCTGACCTGCGGGTAAATGCAGTGTTAAAATCGTTGTTGTAAAAGTTTTTAAGTGCTATTTTACTTTTTCTGAAACTGTAGGAAAAATTCAACACAGCACCCAGATTGCTCGATTGCGTGTATACATCATCGTTAAAATCAAAGAGGTGTTCACTAACATTTTTTTCGCTGCGGTCTCTTGTATTACGTTTGTTGGTATTACCATAATTAATGGCAAAAATATATCCCAGACGGTTGCGGTCTTTCACCTGCCAGCTATTGCCCATAGACAGTTGTATGCCGATAGGAGGGCGGCTTTTACCATTTAATTTCCCACTGCTGTAGGTATTAGGAAACTGTTTGGCAATAGCTATTTTCTGTGCATCTTCCAGCAGGGTATAATTACCTTTTGCTGCATTTTTATAGACATCCGGTAAAGCGCGGGAACCGTCATCATATCCCAGGAAATCATATTTCCCTTTGGGAGGAGCTGTATAAAAATCCTTGAAAGTAGTTTGTGTATTATAACCGGTGCTAAGCGACAGGTCCAGGAAACGCTGATCAGGGAAGTCTTTGGTACTAACCTTCACCGCACCGCCGGCAAAATCGCCGGGCAGGTCCGGGGAGGCGGTTTTATAGATCGTAATATTATCGATCAGTCCTGATGGAATGATGTCAAAGGAGAAGGCTTTTTTGTCGGGCTCCGTGCTTGGCATCTGTGCGTTGTTCATGAGCGTGGTGTTGTAACGCTCGCTGAGTCCGCGCACTACTACAAACTTATTATCCTGAATACTGGTGCCGCTCACACGCTTTAATACTTCACCGGTATTTTTATCCGGTGACTTTTTAATAAGATCAGCAGAAATACCATCAGATACTACTGCATTGTTTTTCTGTGCAGCATACAGTGCGTTGATGGTTTCCTGTTTGTAAGAACCTTTCACCACTACTTCCTGTAATGATTTGGAAGATGGTTCATCCATGACAATATTAAGTAAGGTAGGACTACTAACTTTTACAACGACATCAGATATTGATTTTGTCTGATAGCCCATGTATTTAAAGTCTATTGTATAAACACCGGGATCAATAGTAAATGTATATCGTCCTTCCACATCGGTAACGGCACCTTTGCCGGTGCCCTGAACCGCAATGGTAACGCCGATCAGCGCTTCACCGGTCTTTTTATCGGTTACTTTACCGGTCACCTTTGCAGGATCTCCAGCCAGAAGAGGCTGTGCAAAAATAAATTGGAAAACAGTCAGCAGTAATACAGGTACAGATAAAAAGCCCTTCACGATGTTTGGTTTATTTTAATACGGTTTTAATTTTATTTTAATCCCGTTTTAATCTTGATGGCAAAAATATCCGGGCTGAATTAACGAAGTGTTAAGCCGGCATTACCTGTATGTTAATAGTCGATTATTCTTTACTTGGAGGTAACAGCAAAGTATATACGTAAAATGTACACGGGGAAATATATACGAAATGAAGAACACAGGCACAGGTATATACACACCGGTGCCTGCAGTAACATATACTATGGGAATAAATTCAACGGGAAAGTATATACGCAGAAAGGCTCATAGGATAAGGTCACATAAGATATGGCAGAGATGGAACAACTGAAGCAGTCGGCTTACATCAGAAAGGATGGAGGCGCAGTCCTGTTCATCAGCATATCCAAGGATATATCGACCTGATAGTTGCGTTCTTCCCGTTTACCTTGCGTGGTAGCAGACGATATCTGGAAAAGATGCTGGCTTTTGTTCGTAAAAGGTTTATTGTCTTTGTTACACAGTTCCAGGCTGAAGTTAAAACGTTCTTCCAGGTCTTCTTCGAATTCGCGGAGGCTGAGTGTTTCATCAATAGGATATTCCACCAGGTTTTCTTCTTCAAATCCGGCTTCTCTCAGTGTATCAAAGGCATTTGCCAGTGAATGGCGTACATATACTGCTACGTTACAGGACAACAAACGCTGGATCTGCATCTGTAGCAGGGATATTGTCATTAATGGGTGTAATTTGAGTACTTTCATCGCTGTTCAATCTTCATTTACTGCGCTTACTAAATAGGTTTTCTTAGGTGAATAGTAATAAGCAAACTTAGCAGTCTACTTTTAATTTAATATTAAGCACTTGTTATGATTATGTGAAAATAATACTCAAATATAAAAATATTTGAATATTTAAAATATTAAAATCATGAAGATATTCAGGAGCCGGGGAAAACGATGACACGGGCAGCATCCCAGTCGGACGCGGCATCGTCTTCATCTTCCGGCAGTACGATCTTTGTTTTGCTCACAGGGTGTTGATACAAGGTCCATTGTTGCTGGGAATATTCGAGGGCGGTGAGGCTCTCTACCCAGTCACCGGAGTTGAGATAAGTCACTGATTTATCCCCAACGGGCATTTCCTTGATAAGCGGCTGGTGGATATGACCACAGCATACTACATCAAAGCCCTTGTCTACTGCGATTTCGGCCACAGTCTGTTCAAAGTCGGAGATAAATTTAATGGCTGACTTCACCCCTTGCTTTACTTTTTTGGAGAAAGACATTTTTTCGCGTCCCAGGCCCTCCAGGATATGATTAACCAGGCGATTGAGGATAATGAGCAGATCATACCCTTTTCCACCCAGTTTGGCCAGCCACTTGGAGTTTTTCATGGTCACGTCGTACACGTCGCCATGGAAGAACCAGTGTTTTTTACCATCTACGTCCAGTACCAGTTTATTATCGATGGTGAAATTGCTCAGCTCGAAGCCGGCATATTTACGAAGGGCTTCGTCATGGTTGCCCGTCAGATAATATACTTCGGTGCCTTTACCGATCATCTTCAGTATTTTCCGGATCACCTTGGTATGTGCCTTCGGGAAGTAGCGTTTGCTGAACTGCCAGATGTCAATGATGTCTCCGTTGAGCACCATAATCCGGGGATCGATGCTGTCCAGGTATTGGACGAGCTCTTTGGCGTGGCAGCCGTAGATTCCGAGGTGTACATCGGAGATAACGACTATATCTAATGCGCGTTTGTCTGACATCTAATACAGGGTAAAATGGAACAGGTTGTAGGCACCTGTTTATGATTATAATTTCTTATACAAAGGAAAAATCGCTATATTACTTTTATATTAATCCAGTGTTAAGGAATTATTAATTCGTGTTTTTTTCTGGCTCCAATTGATTCGGAAAGCTATTTTTGCGGCAAATTTTAAACTCAAACGTATGGGAGGCTTCAATTCCTTTGTTAAACTATTCATGCCGAAAGACCGGGTATTTTATTCTTTGTTTGAAGATGTGTCTTCCAACCTCGTTGAAATGGCCCAGGTGCTCAACGAACTGGTAGCCACCAATGATCCAGCCGTACGTAAAGACAAAGTACATCTGATCGAGAGACTGGAACATAAAAACGACGATTATACCCACCGCATATTTGTAGAACTGGGACAGAATTTCATCACTCCATTTGACCGGGAAGATATCCACTATCTGGCCGCCACACTGGACGATGTAGCCGACTATATCCATGGTTCCGCCAAAAGGATGGACCTCTATAAAGTAAATACTCCCAACGAAAGTATCCGCAAACTTGCCGAACTGATCCACCTGGGCGTACTGGAGCTCCACAAAGCCATCCCTGAACTGCGCAACATGCAGAACATGCGTGTTATCACCGATGCCTGTGTAAAAATCAACAGCCTTGAGAATCATGCCGACGATATCTACGACAGAGCCATTGCCGACTTGTTTGATACTGAGCAAAATGCTGCAGAACTGATTAAAATGCGTGAAATATACCAGGCTCTGGAAATCGCTACCGACAAATGCGAGGATTGCGCCAACGTTATTGAGACCATTATTATCAAATATTCCTGATAAGGGATATAGTTCTGACCGCATAATCCTCGTGTTACCATGACTTTATTAGTAATAATTGTTATACTGGCATTTGTGTTTGACTATATCAATGGTTTTCACGATGCAGCCAACTCTATCGCCACTATCGTGTCGACCAAGGTGCTGACACCTTTTCAGGCAGTACTTTGGGCCGCAGTCTTCAACTTTGCGGCTTTTTTTATTGCCAAATATGTAATCGGCGAGTTTAAAGTAGCCAACTCCGTTGCCAGCTCCGTATTCGAACAATACATCACCCTGAAAGTGATCTTCAGCGGTCTGGTAGCAGCCATCACCTGGAACCTCTTTACCTGGTGGCTGGGTATCCCGTCCAGTTCTTCCCATACCCTGATCGGTGGCTTTATCGGCGCAGCCGTTACCAGTGCCGGCACACTCGATGTGATCAACTATCACAAAGTGCTGCCTATCGTGTACTTCATCGTACTCGCCCCGCTGATCGGTATGATAGTAGCCTTTATCATTACCCTCATCATTGTGAATATCTGCCGCAAGGCTAATCCCTTCCGGGCAGAAAACTGGTTCAAACGCCTGCAGCTGGCTTCTTCAGCAGCACTCAGCCTTGGCCACGGCAGTAACGATGCCCAGAAAGTAATGGGTATCATCGCTGCAGCCATGGTGTCTGCCGGATATATTCCCAATATCAAAGCCATGCCCGACTGGATACCACTGGCCTGCTTTACCTGTATCGCCCTCGGTACCATGAGCGGCGGCTGGAAGATCGTTAAAACAATGGGTACCCGTATCACCAAAGTAACTCCCCTCGAAGGTGTTGCTGCTGAAACGTCCGGTGCCATCACCCTCTTCCTCACCGAACATCTCGGTATCCCCGCCAGTACCACCCACGTGATCACCGGCGCCATTATGGGAGTAGGTGCTACTAAAAGATTGTCAGCCGTTCGTTGGGGTGTAACCGTAAGCCTCCTCTGGGCCTGGGTTTTAACGATCCCCATCAGCGGTATCCTCGCTGCGCTCACCTACCTGATCGTAAGCATCTTCATCTAGCATAAATGATTATCCATCATATTTAAAAAGCTCTCCGTACTTCACGGAGAGCTTTTTTTTATAAAAATGTCGCCATGTGAAATAGAGCTACTATTTTTGTGCGGCTTGTGACAAGCGAATGACGTCCAATCAAAACCGATCTACAACATGAAAGGAATTATCCTGGCCGGCGGCTCCGGTACCCGATTACACCCGATCACTTATGCTATCAGCAAGCAGATAATGCCGGTATATGATAAACCGATGATCTATTATCCGTTATCCACACTGATGCTGGCCGGCATAAAAGATATTTTGATCATTTCCACACCACATGACCTGCCTGCCTTTCAACGGCTCTTTGGCGACGGCAGCCAGCTGGGACTCAACCTGTCTTATGCAGAACAACCACAGCCAAACGGCCTCGCACAGGCTTTTGTAATCGGAGAAGAATTTATAGGGAAAGATAATGTGGCCCTCGTACTGGGCGATAATATTTTCTATGGCGCCGGCCTCGGTACCCAACTGGCACAAAATACCAACCCCGACGGCGGTATCGTATATGCCTATCAGGTGTCCGATCCTGAAAGATATGGCGTGGTGGAATTCTCCGACGATATGCGCGTACTGTCTATCGAGGAAAAACCAATCAAACCCAAATCCAATTTCGCAGTGCCCGGACTCTATTTCTATGATAACGAAGTAGTGAAAATTGCCAAAGCCCTGCAGCCCAGTCCCCGTGGTGAATACGAAATTACAGACGTAAACAGGGAATATTTAAAGCGCGGCAAATTAAAAGTTTCTATCTTACCACGCGGTACAGCCTGGCTGGATACCGGTACTTTCGACTCACTGATGCAAGCCTCCCAGTTTGTTCAGGTTATCGAACAACGTCAAGGCGTGAAAATTGCCTGTATAGAGGAAATCGCCTACCGTAAAGGCTTTATCAGTGCCTCCCAGTTGAAAGACCTGGCCAAACCATTGCTGAAAAGCGGCTATGGACAGTACCTGGAGACAGTACTGGAACAAAAAAAATGATCTGACATCTCATAAAATCGTAAATCGAAATTACTATGAAGGTTCTCGTTACAGGTGGTTGTGGCTACATTGGCGCCCATACTATTGTAGACTTAATCAACCATGGATTTGATGTGGTTTCTGTTGATAGCAACATCAGAAGCTCCACGCAACTCCTGGATGGTGTGGAAAAAATTACCGGAAAAAAAGTACGTAATTACAAAGTCGATCTTTGCAACCTGGAAGATACGCACGCAGTATTCCACGAAAACAGGGACATCGTCGGGGTTATCCACTTTGCAGCCCTCAAAACAGTCCCTGAATCTGTGGCAGATCCCTTGTTATATTTTCACAATAACCTGACCTCTCTCATCAACGTGCTCAAATGCATCAAGGAGTTTAACGTACCTCACCTGGTATTCTCCTCTTCCTGCTCCGTTTATGGCAATACCACTGCCCTGCCGGTAGTAGAAGAAACACCACTGGGTGAAGCACAGTCTCCTTACGCCCGCACCAAACAGATGGGGGAACAGATCATCGAAGACTACAGCCGTGTAAACGATACCCAGTCCATCCTCCTCCGTTATTTCAACCCAGTAGGTGCACACCCCTCCGGCCTCATCGGTGAATTGCCCCTCGGCAAACCCGATAACCTGGTTCCCGTAATCACCCAGACTGCCATCGGTAAAATCCCGAAAATGGTAGTTTATGGCGCCGACTACGATACCCGCGACGGCTCCTGTGTAAGAGACTATATCCACGTAACAGATATCGCTAACGCACATACTAAAGCAATGCAATATCTCATCGATCGTAAAAATGCTTCCAACTGTGAAGTATTTAACCTCGGTACAGGCAACGGCGTTACCGTTCTTGAAGCGATCAAAGCCTTCGAAAAAATCTCAGGCGTTAAACTCAACTATACCACCGGTCCACGTCGCCCGGGTGATGTCATCTCTATCTATGCCAATAACTCCCGCGCCAAAGAAAAACTCGGCTGGTCTCCGGAAATAGGCATAGAAGACTCCATGCGAACCGCCTGGCAGTGGGAAGTAAGCCTCCGAAATAAAGTGCTGAGCAATTAACATCGTGATATTAAATGCTTACTTTTACGCTTCAATTTTAAAAAAACCGCAATGGTAAAAGATATTCAACCGCTAAACGAAAAAGAAACACGCGCCGGATTCGGTGAAGGTATACTGGAAGTTGGCCGCAAAAACCCAAATGTAGTAGCACTCACCGCCGACCTGCTCGGATCCATGAAACTGAACGCCTTCGTTAAGGAATTTCCAGACCGCTTTGTACAGGTAGGTATCGCTGAAGCCAATATGATCGGTATCGCAGCAGGTATGACCATCGGCGGCAAAATCCCGTATACCACCACTTTCGCTAACTTCTCTACCGGAAGGGTATACGACCAGATCCGTCAATCTGTAGCCTACTCCAATAAAAACGTAAAAATATGCGCCTCACACGCAGGCCTCACCCTGGGTGAAGACGGCGCTACTCACCAGATACTGGAAGATATCGGCATGATGAAAATGCTGCCCGGCATGACGGTGATCGTTCCTTGCGACTTTAACCAGACTAAAGCCGCCACCATCGCGATCGCTGATTACGAAGGCCCTGTATATCTCCGCTTTGGCCGCCCGAAATGGCCTAACTTCACACCGGAAAATGCACCGTTCGAAATCGGTAAAGCGCAGGTCCTCCACGAAGGAACCGACGTGACCCTCTTCGCTTGCGGCCATATGGTGTGGACTTCCATCGAAGCCGGTAAAATACTGGAAGAAAAAGGTTATAGCGTGGAAATTATCAACATCCACACTATCAAACCACTCGATGAAGCTGCTGTACTCAAATCCCTGAGCAAAACACGCTGTGCCGTTACCGCAGAAGAACACAACGTACTCGGTGGCCTCGGTGACAGCATCGCACAGGTTGCCGCCAGAAACATCCCGGTACCCATCGAATTCGTAGGTACTAACGATACCTTCGGCGAAAGCGGTAAACCAGTGGAACTGCTGACAAAATACGGCCTCGACGCCAACCACATTGTGGCTGCAGCAGAAAAAGCCATCTCCAGAAAACAATAACTGTGATGGCCATGATACTACTGATCCTTCCGATGCACGTAGATTCAAGCGAAAAATAAAAGCAGAGAAGCCCATGGTTTAAAACCCATGGGCTTCTTTGTTTTTATAATAATCCAATCTTCGCACATAATCCACATACATCAAAGAAACAATCCTATATTCGCTTTAATCTACATACATCAGAAGAATCATCATCATCAGCCGAATCACAGTTAAACTTTTTCCTTTTCTTTATATCATACTATTAGTAATAATCATAAAAATCACAGTTGTCCAAGAACCATTTAACCTATGGCCGTTACACAGGACGATAAAACATTACTGGCACTATACCGGATACCGGAAACCCGGGAACAAGGCTTTACGCAGATTATCCGCAAGTACCAGGAAAGGCTTTACTGGCATATCAGAAGGCTGGTCATCTCACATGAAGATGCCAATGATGTGCTACAGAACGTTTTTATTAAGGTGTGGAAAAACCTGGAAAATTTCCGGGAAGATGCACAACTGTTCACCTGGCTGTATAAAATAGCCACCAATGAATGCCTCACCTTTCTGGAACAACAAAAACGGAAGTTCGCTGTCTCCCTCTCTGATGTGGAAGATGGCCTCAGCAACAGACTCAAGGCGGATGCCCAGTTTGATGCAAACAGACTGGAATGGAAATTACAGCAAGCCATTCTTCAACTTCCTGAAAAACAAAGAATTGTATTCAATTTAAGATATTACGATGAAATGCCATACGAAGAAATGAGCCGTGTCCTCGACACTTCTGAAGGCGCTTTAAAGGCATCTTATCATCATGCAGTGAAAAAAATCGAGGAATTTATCAAATCCAACGATGTATAGCCGCATGGTGACTGATTTTTAAGCTGTCTTTAAAGTTTTTTGCCAAAAGATTAAAATCTCATTAAACTATCGGAACAGCTTTCTGTCTAAAAATTGTATATGAACAAGCACGAAAATATCAGCAATGAATTAAAACAACTGGCGCCGGACGCTAACTGGCCCGCTGATGCACCTTTCACGGTGCCAGCTGGTTACTTCGACCGGTTTCCGGAAACAGTGCTGCAACAGGTTCATTTACTGAAACCCGATTTCTCCGGCATTGTTATTCCCAATCACCCTTATACAACACCCGCCGGATATTTCGACTCCCTTCCTCAGGCTATCATGCAGCGGATCAAAAGCGCTGAAGAAAATCCGGTAGAAGCCGAGCTGGAAGCCCTATCACCCCTGATAGCAGCCATCCCCAGACAAACGCCTTTTACCGTACCAGCCGGATATTTTGAGTCCCTGACAGTACACCCGCCTGCCCATGTTGCACCATCCCTGCGAATTGTTCACCGCAACCCGGTTCGAAAATGGATCAGATACGCCGTAGCGGCCTGCTTAATAACCTTTACCAGCACCACCGCACTGCTCTTCCTCCAGAAAGAAAGCCACCTCAACGTGGAAAAACAACTGGAAGGTTTAGACAACCAGGATATCGAATTTTATCTCCAAAACCATACGGATGTTTTTGATAATGACGCCATTTTTGCCAGCTTTGCTGACGTGACAGCTCCGGAAACCCTGCAACAGCAACTCAATGAAGAAATTCCGCCTGCTGCCATAGAACAATATCTGCAACAGTCAGATTTATCAAAAGAGGTAGTACCTAACCATTAGTGATGATGCATGAAACGCTTTGATTTTAAAATAATATGGATTGTCCTGCTTATGTTGACCGGCGCGCTCCCCGTCAGTGTGGCCCAACAGCCGCCCTCTGATGAAGCTGCCGAAAAAATAAAAGCACTGCAAATGCAATATCTGGCCAAAAAACTGGACCTCTCCCCCGAAGAAGCCCAGAAATTCTGGCCGGTATACCAGAACTATACCCATGAAGTGGAAACACTCATAGCAGAACGCCATAGCAAAAGACAACAGGATAAAGTTTCCGGCGGCGATCCAGACGATATCGCCAGAAGAAATATGGACAACGATCTCGGTTACGAAAAAAAAATGTTCGATATACGGTCAAGGTATACCAACGAATTCCAACGCGTACTCCCCGCCCGTAAAGCCGGCGCAGTATTTAAAAGCGAACGGGAATTCCGCACTATCATGATCAATCATCTCAACAATCAGCGCCTCAACAGAATGAACCAGGGCGCTAACTTCAGAAGAAGACAATAATCTCAGCAAATAGAAATAGCCCAGGACTAAGGTCCTGGGCTATTATAATTTTAGGAGAGCAATCATCACATCGCTTTGTAATGCGCCCTTACTTCTACCACCTTACCTTCACGCAATACCATCATCTCCGTACATAAGTTATTATTGATGCTTTTATAATACAACACTGCAGAATCAACCCCTTCCAGTACATGATATAATTCAAACCGAAGGTCCGGATAAGCCACCAATGCTTTACTAAAATATGCCTTCAGTACTTCCTTTCCCTGAATACGGCCCAGTGGGTCATTGTTGATCCGCTTGATAACAGGTGAATAAAAAACAATGTCCTCAGCATAGTGGGACATAATATCGTCGAGGTTGTGGCTGTTCCAGGCCTGTACCCAGGCATCCGCAAAAGAGGTCATACTTTCCATATCTGTTTCTTTTCAGGACAAGTTATTGTTTTTACCAACTGTATTATTGGCTGAAAAGCTCAGTTTTTCCCCTGACGCCACTGAGCCGGAGTCACAAGAAAACATTTACGGAACTGCCGGTAAAAATGAGAGATATCCTCAAACCCGGTACTATAAGCGATTTCCTGCACGGACAAATCAGTAGTCCGCAACAACAGCGCTGTCATCTGCAAACGCTTCTCCCATATCCAATCCATGGGACTACGCTGGTAAGTTTTCCGGAAACGCCGCTTAAGCGTGGCCGGGCTCACATGTCCCATCAACGCCACCTCTTCCAGCAAACGCACTTCATGCAGCCCGCTGTGTAACTGCACCATCATCTGTTGCATAGAAGGAGAAGGTACTGTTGCCAACGCCTGCTTCACAGTTGCCGGCTCTTTATTCAGCAGATGCAATATATGGCACATCACAGACTCATAATCCGGCAAGGCTCCCGGTTGTATGAAGTCCCGGAGCAGCGCTCCGGCAAGCTGTTGCCAGTGAGGAGCGGGAGAGAGCATTAATGTTGCCGCCGCAGGCCCGTTATCACTACATCCCGGCTGATGTTCCGGCAATACCAGATTGATGCTGGCAAAATCATCCTCCGGACGCATGATCTCTGAACAGATAAGGCTGCCCGCTGGTATCAGGAAAACATCGCCGGCTCGCAGGTGATGCACACGCCGCCCGTCATACATTCGTTTTTCTCCCCGTAATATCAGATTGAGCACCGGATGCGGCACATATAACCCATGAGCCGCCGGCTGACGGTAATTACTATATGCCGCCCAGCTCCGACCCCGCTGCTCCCACGTTTGTATATGGTGCTGTCCGGTTAAAGTAAAGCTGTCGTACAAGGTATACATAGGCGTCTGCTATGTTTGTCAGAATCTGGCAAAAGGTTCTTTGGTATCATGATAGAAAAGGAAAGTCCAGCCC
Source organism: Chitinophaga flava (assembly GCF_003308995.1). Classification (NCBI taxonomy): domain Bacteria; kingdom Pseudomonadati; phylum Bacteroidota; class Chitinophagia; order Chitinophagales; family Chitinophagaceae; genus Chitinophaga; species Chitinophaga flava. The sequence goes on from NZ_QFFJ01000001.1 coordinate 2,647,348, forward strand.
TCCTGTTTTCCACGTTCCATGAACTCCTGGCGCAACTCCATGCTGCGTTTGCCATCGTAATCATATTTCGCTACAAAACGGCTCTTCATCTGCGAAATCTGTGGCGCCACATCCCCACCAAAAAACACCTTATCTTCCCCGTCATCTATCAGAAATACCTGATGGTACGGACAGTGGCCGCCAGTCAATTCATAGTGAATATAACCATCTATACTGCCATTACCAGTGGTAAACACCACATTATCGCGCTGCTGCAATAAAATGATGTCTTCAGAGAGATAAGATTTGCCGGCATGCTCCATTGCATACAGCATCTCTTCATTATTGACATAATAAGTGGCATTGGGAAAAGTCAGCGTGCGCTCCCCGGTGATCGGGTCAGCAGCAGATACACCACCGGAGTGATCTTTATGCAGATGGCTCATCAATACCTTGGTGATCTCCATGGGATTCACACCATGGTCAATCAGGTGCTGATGTATCTGCAATACACCGTCTTCGTTACGAAAACCAAGGCCGGCATCAAACAGTATATAGTCGCGGTCGGTAATCACCAGAAAAGGCTGTATCTCTACCAGCAGGGAACCATGCGGACGGTCCTGCAGATTATCTGTGCCAAGCCTGAAAGGAGAAAAACGTTTGGTTGCATCTACTGTAAATGAACCTTCTGATAATGGAATAATACGTGCCATGATGCAAAGATAGCCCATTAGCCATTAGTTGCAGCCGCCGCTTACCTCAACACCATCTGCCGGTCGGCATCCAGCCGCAGCATAATAAATATCAGCATGGTAAAGGTCATCATTGAAGAACCACCATAACTCACCAGTGGTAACGGAATACCGATCACCGGCGCCAGACCAATGGTCATCGAGACGTTAATGGCCAGATGGAAGAAGATAATACTGGCCACCCCATAGGCATATACACGGGAATAAGTCGATCGCTGTCGTTCAGCTACAAATATGATCCGGAAAAGCAACGCTACATAAAGCCCCAGGAACACAATGCTGCCTATAAAACCAAAGTCTTCACCAACAGTACAAAAGATAAAGTCAGTACTCTGTTCCGGTACAAAGTCGTAACGGGTTTGGGTGCCTTTCAGGTAACCCTTGCCCCAGAAGCCGCCGGAACCAATAGCAATCATACTCTGCCGGGTATTATAGGTTGCCTTGGGATCGTTTTCTTTACCCAGCATCACCTCAATACGGCGTACCTGGTAGTCTTTCAGCACTTTCGTAAAAGCAAAAGGCACTACAAACATCACAAATACCGAACAGAAGGCGTACACACCCAGTATGATCAGCAACCTCGACCGCTTCCGTTTTATCTCCCGGCGCATAAAATAGATGACCAGCGCCGTGATAACAGAGAAGATGGTAAACAGTATGTATTTATCCACCAGCAAGGCCGACAGTACCAACACGATACCGGAGAAGGCTATTATCAGCAATACGCCAGGCAAACCTTCCCGAAACATCACCAGGAAGAAGGAGAAATATACCAGCGCCAAACCTGTTTCGTCCTGCAGAATAATGATAGCAGCCGGAATCAGCGCGATGGCACCGGCTATCAATCGTGATCGCAACTTGGTAAAGTCCGTTTCCTGCGACGATAGATATTTAGCCAAAGCCAGGTTGGTACAAAGTTTTGTCAGCTCAGCCGGTTGAAACTGAAACCCGCCTACTACCAGCCAGGAATGCGACCCCTTTACGTCTTTACCGATGGCTAGTACTAATAACAGCAGCAGTAGCCCCCCGGCATACAACAGATTGGAGGTAGCCGTAAAAAACTTACTGTCTGTCAGCCAGATGATGGAAGCCAGTACCACCGACACCCCCAACCACATGATCTGACGCGAATAGTTTTTATTCAGATGGATGATATTCTGCCAGACATTGTCATCGCCACGGTATTCCGCAGCGAAAATGGACATTATGCCGATGATCACCAGCGCCAGGTACAGGCCTACGATAGGCCAGTCAATCCCTTGTGTCAGTTTGGCTTGCGAGCGGTTCATTATCGGTTCCTCTGTTTATACGTTTGAATTATTTTGTTCCGTTTTTCTTGATAATAGCACTGTTGTTGAGCGAGTCCAGTTTGGATCTGTTCACCATAGCCGGGTCCATAGTCACCGTTTCCATCACGGATTTCATGAGGGCCTGCCTTTTGACGGAGATGGAGTCTTTCAGATATTTCTCCATCATCAAACTCGCGATAGGCGCCGCATAACGGGCACCGAAACCGGAGTTCTCAACGATTACGGCAATGGCTATACGGGCATTTTCTGCCGGTGCAAAAGCTACGAATGCAGCGTGGTTTTTCAGTTTGGTCCGTTTACCATCTACGAAGCCATAGTTTTCAGCCGTACCAGTTTTACCACCGATGGTGATACCATCAATCTGCGCCACACGGCCGGTACCACTTTCCACCACATCGGTCATCCCATGGATTACTGCACTATACGCGGTATCGGAGATATGGGCTACTACGTGTCTTTCCTTGTATTTATCCAGTATGTGAGTATCGTCGTTATCGATGCTTTGTACAAAGTGCGGAATAAAATAAGAACCGCGGTTAGCTACGATACACATGGCGTTGGCCATCTGAAGGGGCGACAGGGTCAGCTCACCCTGACCGATACCGAGAAACACGGAAGTACAGGAGTTCCAGCTGCCTTTATACATTTTATCGTAGAAAGATGGTGTAGGTACGGTTCCTCTGGCTTCACTCGGGATGTCTATCCCGATACGGTGACCAAAGCCGAAGCTATGCATATAGTCCGACCATTTTTGGAGACCACCGGTTCTGATGCCGCCAAATTTGCCGGCATCTACACTGAGTCGGTATACGTGTGCAAAATAAGAGTTACAGGAGTGGGAGAGTGCCAGCCGCAGGTTGGCCGCGTGGCCGGCATCATGGTGCTCACACTTGATGGGCCTGCTACAGCCATAGTAGGCGCCACCGCAGGGATAACCAAAACTGGGCGTGATTACGCCTTCATCCAGCCCTACCAGCGCGATCATCGGCTTGAAGGTGGAACCTGGCGGATAGGTCGCCTGAATGGCCCTGTTAAAAGTAGGCTTTGTGGTATCACGGTTCAGGAGTACAGAGTTGCTGCTGCGGTAAGAACCGGTGAGCAGGTTAGGATCGAAGGTGGGAGCGCTCACCATGGCCAGGATACCGCCTGTTTGCGGATCTATGGCCACAATGCTTCCCATCTTGCCTTTCATGAGTTTTTCCCCGAACTGTTGTAATTCTATGTCCAGCGACAGGCGCAGGTTCTTACCCGCGATAGCGGCGCTATCGAATTCCCCGTTCTCATAAGCGCCCTGTGGCCTGTTAAGGTTATCTTTTACAAGATACTGGATACCGCGCTGTCCCATCAGGATGCCTTCGTAGGTCCTTTCGAGGCCGGCGAGGCCGAGGTAGTCTCCGGAGTTATAGGAAGAATAAGCAGAATCCTTGAGGCGTTCCGGTGATATCTCCCCGATATATCCCAGGATATTAGCAGCGGCGGCGTAAGGGTAGGAGCGGATTTGACGCGGTACCAGCTCAAATCCGGGCTGGAAGAGGTACATGCTTTCCTGCAGCTGGCCAAAGACTTCAGCTGGCAGCAGGGCGGCAAAAACAGATTGTCTCACGCGCCCGTTTCGGACGATGGCGTTAACAATACGTTTTCTGAATTCGTCCTTATCGATGTTTAATATCTTACAGAGATAGGCAGTATCAATGCTTTTAACGTTGGCAGGTGTAACTACGAGGTCGTACAGTACATCGTTACTCAGGATAGCACGGTTTTGCCGGTCGTAGATGATACCACGGCTGGGATATACCACCTTCCGTAGTACGGCGTTGGCATCCGCCAGTTTGGCGTATTTCTTTTCTACGATCTGCAGGAAAAACAACCTGGTAATGATCAGCACCACCATCCCAAGTATAATCGCCTGTATTACTCTTTTTCTGGGCTGATTAAAAACTGACATGCTATTGAGGACGGATAAATTTTTAACTTTTTATTGCTGGCAGTACCGCTGACAGCTTCCATTTCCATCTATAAATTTAATAGTAAAATCTGGCAACCACTAAAAACGAAGTCCTATTTCTTTGTGAAAAATAGCAATTCATACAAGACGATCAGGAAAAGGCTGGCGGCAGTTGACAGGAGAATTTTCAGCATTAAATACAACGGACTTCCAAAGCCAAAAATCTCCAGTGTAAAAAAGACCACATGATGCAGGAATACCAGTATCGCCGCGTAGATCAGGAACTGAGATACGCCCATGCTGGTCATGGATGGCGTTTTCTGGGTAGTTTCAAAACCACCCTGTGGTGACAGTACATTGATGATAAACGGGCGCAGATAAGCGATGAATACGCAGGCGGCCGCGTGTATCCCCATGGTGTTGGAAAACATGTCGAGGGAAATACCCATCAGGAACCCTAGTAGCATTACCATCGGGCGCGGCAGGTTAAAAGGCAGCGCCAGGATAAAAAGCATATACAGATAGGGGCTCACCAACTGATGAATCAGTATCTTGTTGAGCACAAATACCTGTATCAGCAACAGGAATGCAAACCGGATAATATTTCTTAGCAGTATACTCATTTGATCAACTTGTACGTTGAGTCTTCTAGTCGTTGTTGTTCATCTTTCAGCAGGTTCTCTATCACGTATACATATTGTACGCCGTAGAAATTGGTAGCCAATTTCAGGCGGATAGTGAACGAGGTACCAGCTTTGTCGGCGATTGTCACCGAATCTATGTATCCAATGGGGATATTTTCCGGGAACAGGGCAGAGAAGCCGCTGGTCACCACGGTATCACCTTTGTGTACTTTGGCGCTTTTAGGGATGTCTTTCAGCTGGGCATAGCCGGCGCTTTCACCGTCCCAGTGTACAGATCCCATTTCCTTGCCTTTGGCCAGCCGGGCACTGATGGCCACGGAGTTGGATTTGGAGAGCATGGAGAGCACCACGGCATAGTTGTCGCTTACGCTTCTTACTACGCCTACCACGCCGCTGCTGCTGATTACGCCCATATTGGGGCGGATACCCTGCAGGCTACCGCGGTGGATAGTGAGATAGTTGATGGGTTTGTTGATGGAGTTGTTGATTACTTTCGCCTCAAAGTATTTATAGCGGCGGATCTGAGTACCGATTACCCGGTGAAGGGTGTCATCGCTGTACTGGCGGATCGTATCTATTTTGAGGCCGGTGCCGGTCACCATGGAGTCAAAACTGGTATGCAACGCATTGTGCAGGCGGGTGTTTTCAGCTACCAGGCTGTCATTGGTGGCTTTCAGATGGAAGTAATACTGTACGTTGTTATACTTGTCGTACAACTTTCCACTGACATTATTGGCGGAGTTAAGATAGGCTGATCGCTGCAGGTTATTGTTCTGAAATACCAGGACAATACAAATCACTTCCAGCAGCAGAAATAAGAAGAAGTTGAAATATCGCCTAAAGAAAATGATTAAATTCCGCACAAGCGCGAGTCATTTAGAGATTTGGTTATTTGAATATTTGGTTATTTAGGAGACCTTTCTTCTGTGAGATAATTCCTAAATAACCAAATATCCAAATATCTAAATAGGTTTATTGCATCAGGAACGGATATTTACCCACATGCTTCAGGGCGATGCCGGTACCTCTTACCACTGCACGCAGCGGATCGTCCGCTACATGAACCGGCAGTTTGATTTTCTGGGCAAGGCGTTTGTCCAGACCACGCAGCAGCGCACCGCCACCTGTCAGGTACAGTCCTCTGCGATAAATATCTGATGCCAGCTCTGGCGGTGTTGTTTCCAGCGCCTTCAGGATGGCTTCCTCAATTTTAAAGATAGATTTGTCCAGGGCTTCTGCTATTTCCTGGTAAGATACCATGATCTGTTTGGGGATACCGGTTACCAGGTCACGACCGTTTACCGGGATATCATCAGGTGGATTGTCCAGCTCTTTCAGGGCAGATCCGATGTGGATTTTGATTTGTTCTGCGGTTCTTTCACCGATCAGCAAGCTATGATAACGACGCAGGGCTTCCATGATATCGGCAGTGAACTCGTCACCGGCGATACGGATACTCTGGTCACAAACGATACCAGCGAGTGCGATCACGGAGATACCAGTGGTACCACCTCCGATGTCAATGATCATGTTGCCCACCGGTTCTTCCACATCGATGCCTATACCCAGGGCAGCAGCCATTGGTTCGTGTAACAGGTATACTTCCTTCGCACCGGCCTGCTCAGCAGAGTCACGTACAGCTCTCTTCTCCACCTCAGTAATACTGGAAGGAATGCAGATCACCATGCGCCAGCTAGGAGCAAACAGCGGCTTTTTAGGGTAAACCATTTTTATCAGTTCCCTGAGCATTCCCTCAGCGGCGTTAAAGTCCGCGATCACACCATCCTTCAGGGGACGTATCGTACGAAGATATTCGTGTGTTTTTTCGTGCATCATCATGGCCTTCTTACCAACAGCCACAATTTTACCGCTAGCCCGTTCTATCGCTACAATGGAAGGCTCGTCCACAACCACTTGGTCATTATGTATAATCAGCGTGTTCGCTGTACCCAGATCAATCGCGATTTCCTGCGTTAAAAAATTAAAAAATCCCATTGTTGATACGGTCAAAAATTAGAATGCAAAAATGAATAATTCCAACGAATATACGATGCAAAAAGTGGATATTCTTGCAATAATACGGCTAAATATTAAAAAAACTTGTTTGTTGTGTAAACGGCATAGAAACAGCTCTCTTTATGCTCTGCACTCATGAACGGAAATACCTTCAGAATATTTTCAGTCAGGTGATTTTTAATCAGATAAATTCATAGCCGATATCTCTCCGGTAGGTCTTGCCCTCAAAAGCGATCTGCTCCGCCGTTTGCACGGAATGAGACAATGCAAGCGACAGGGTGGAAGCCAGTGAAGTGATGGCCAGCACACGCCCTCCGTTACTTACAACAGTATCTCCCGCTTGTTTGGTGCCTGCATGAAATACGATCTGGTCGTTGGTAGGTGCCGGTACCCCGCTGATAGCCTTGTTTTTCTCATAAGCCTCCGGGTAACCTTTGGACACCAGCATTACGGTGGCGGCTGCACGTGGGTCGGTGAAAATCGTTTGCTGTGCCAGCGTGCTATTCACAACAGCGGTAAACAGCTCCGGCAGATCGTTCTGCAAACGGGGCATCACCACTTCTGTTTCCGGGTCGCCCATCCGACAGTTATACTCAATTACAAAAGGCTCTCCCTCTACATTAATCAAGCCAAAAAAGATAAATCCGTTGTATTTAATGTTTTCTTTTGACAAACCCTCTACGGTAGGGCGTATTACCTTGTCCTCCACCTTTTTCATAAAGGCAGCATCCGCAAAAGGTACAGGTGATACTGCGCCCATACCACCTGTGTTCAGGCCTTTGTCGCCTTCCCCGATCCGTTTGTAATCCTTGGCTTCCGGCAATATCCTGTAGGAGTGCCCGTCGGTAATCACAAACACTGACAACTCGATACCTGTCAGGAACTGCTCTACTACCACGGTTTTGCTGGCATCGCCAAACTTCGCTTCACGGACCATCTGCTCAAACTCGGCTACCGCCTCTTCGTGGGAGCTGGTGATCACCACCCCCTTACCTGCAGCCAGCCCGTCGGCTTTTAATACAATTGGTAAGGAGTGCTGCTGAAGATAAGCTACCCCCTCCTCAAAGTTGCCGGCATTAAACTCCCGGTAACCCGCGGTAGGAATATCATGCCGCTGCATGAACAGTTTGGCGAAAGCCTTGCTGCCCTCCAGCCGGGCCCCTTCCTTTGAAGGTCCCATCACCGGAATATGCTGCAATGCTGCATCCTGGGCAAAATAATCGTAAATACCATTCACCAGGGCTTCTTCCGAGCCCGGTACTACCAGGTCTATGGCGTTTTCCAGACAGAAAGACCGGATCTTCTCAAATTCACTCACGCCCATATCTACATTGATACCACACTGCGAAGTACCGGCATTGCCTGGCGCGATGAATAACTTGCCACAATGAGGGCTTTGGGACATTTTCCGGGCCAGAGCATGCTCCCGGCCACCACTACCTAGTAATAATATGTTCATATGAATTGCCTAATAAATGCAGGTGCGAAAGAAAATGCAAAGAAAGATCAAAAAACCACAAAAAACCATAAAAAGTGCGCATTTCCACCATTTTTTTACGAGATAACTGAATTTAGTTAACTTGCCCCGTCTAGAGACTTAACAGAACCTTAAAACAACTATTGCTAAAACTAACCATTTATGATGCAAACAGCTGTTGCACAGAAGCCGGTCGATGCCTCGCAAAAGAGTCATCCTAAGGGCCTCTATGTATTATTTACCACGGAAATGTGGGAACGATTCAATTTTTATGGAATGAGAGCGCTGCTGACGCTCTTCCTGGTAAATGCCCTGTCTTTCTCTGAAGCTGAATCCTCCTATGTCTATGGCGGCTTTCTCGGCCTTTGTTATCTTACACCTATGCTCGGCGGTTATATCTCCGACCGCTACCTGGGAAACAGGAACTGTATCTTATTAGGTGGCTTTGTAATGGGTGTCGGACAACTACTCATGGTCATCAGTGCCACTATATACAGTAGCAGTCCCGATACGGCCAAAATGGTGGTATGGCTGGCCCTGCTGGTAATCATCTTCGGCAACGGGTTCTTCAAACCCAACATCTCCTCCATGGTAGGTCAGCTGTATCCTAAAAACGACGGTCGTCTGGATGCTGCCTTCACCATTTTCTACATGGGTATCAACGTTGGTGCTTTCCTCGGAATGTCCATCTGCTCCTTTGCTGGTGACGTGAAAGTAGACAACGTAAGGATGGTAGGCGCCTTCAAATGGGGCTTCCTCGCCGCCAGTATCGCCATGTTCCTGGGAACCGCGCTGTTTTATTTCCTGAAAGACAAATATGTAATCACCCCTGATGGTAAAGCTATCGGTGGTAAACCAGACTTCAGCAAACCTGCTGCTAACCTGGCCGAAGGTGAATCAGACAAAGCCAAATTCTCCAACACCGCTATCTTCGGTGTACTGGGCCTGCTGGTAGTACTCTTCTTCATTATCCACTACCTGTCTCTCGATCCCAACCCGATCAAATCCTGGCTGTATCCCTTCATCTATGCATCCGGTATCAGCCTCGCTGTTTTGATCCTCACCGATTCAAGTATCACTAAAATAGAAAGACAGAGAATCCTCGTGATCTACTTTGTTGCCTTCTTTGTAATCTTCTTCTGGGCCTGCTTCGAACAAGCCGGTTCATCTCTCACCTTTATAGCAGACTACCAAACAGACCGCCACTTCTTAGGCCTCGAGCTGCCACCCAGTCTTATCCAGAACTTCAACTCCATTTTCATCATCGCTTTTGCCCTTCCTTTCAGCTGGTTATGGCTGAAATTACAGAAGCGTAACATGGAGCCTATCTCTCCGGTAAAACAATCTATCGGTCTGGCTTTGCTGGCATTCGGCTTCTTTATCATCGCGCTCCAGGTGAAAAACCTTGGTGCAGATGAGAAACTGGGTGTAAGCTGGCTGATATTAATGTACCTGTTCCACACGCTGGGTGAGCTCTGCTTATCTCCGATAGGTCTGTCACTCGTAGCCAAACTGGCGCCACACCGTTTCTCTTCCCTGCTGATGGGCGTATGGTTCCTGGCCAATGCTGCCGGTTATGCACTGGCTGGTACACTGGGTGCATTGCTGCCTCCTACACCTGATAAGTTCATCGAAGCCACTAAAAATGGCATTGACCTGAAAGGCATTCTGGACGGTACTGTTACTGCCACCGCACAGCAACTCGACAAACTGCACGAGCTGAAACTGGCCACTCAGTATCCAACCTTCGCCGGATTCACCATCCACAACCTCTATGATTTCTTCATGGTATTTGTGATCCTGCCAGGTGCTGCAGCCGTTCTGCTGTTCCTCTCTACCAGCTTCCTGAAAAAATGGATGCATGGCGTGAAATAAATAATACCTTACACATAAAGAGAAGACCGAAGCAAACAGTAATGCTTCGGTCTTCCTTTTTATATGGGATTTATAATTCCCTATTCGTAATTTCAGCCCTTAACTCTACCTTAACTCTACCTTATGTCTGACAACAACTTCAAACCTTTTGTACCCCCTGGCGTACAGATGAAGGAATTTACCCTCAAATCCATTTTATTAGGCTGTCTTTTCGGGATCATCTTTGGCGCCGCCACCGTATACCTGGCGCTGAAAGCCGGCCTCACTGTTTCGGCATCCATACCTATCGCTGTAATTGCCATCACTCTTGGCCGGAAATTTTTCAACACCACCATCCTGGAAAATAATATTATCCAGACCACTGGTTCTGCCGGCGAATCTATCGCTGCCGGAGTGGTGTTTACCTTGCCGGGCTTCCTGTTTCTCAGCGATGGGGGCGGAGCACAGTTCTTTAATTATTTCACCATTCTGATACTGGCCATCTTTGGCGGTATCCTTGGCACCCTGATGATGATACCGCTACGCCGGTCACTGATCGTTAAAGAACATAAAACCCTTCCCTATCCGGAAGGTACGGCCTGCGGCGATGTGCTCATCGCTGGTGAGAAAGGTGGCGACTTTGCCCGGACAGCCTTCTATGGCCTGGGCTTCGCTTTCTCCTATGCCATCCTGCAAAAGATCCTCCATGTAATCGCCGAAACACCGGAGTACATGACCAAACAGGCCAGCAAATTTTTCCCTTCTGCCAAAATCAGTGCTGACATCACTCCGGAGTATATGGGTGTGGGTTATATCATCGGTCCTCGTATTGCAGGCGTACTGGTAGCCGGCGGTGTGCTGTCCTGGCTCGCCCTCATCCCCCTGCTGGCCTCCCTGCTGCCACCAGACATGATCGCCTCCCAGCTGGTGAAAATCGGTTACCTCGCCAACCTCCAAACGCCCGGCGGACAAGGTAGCTGGGACCCGGTAGCACATACCTTCTCAGATTATTCTGCTGCTGTATACTATGCATACGTACGCCAGATCGGCGCAGGCGCTGTTGCTGCAGGTGGATTTATCACCCTGCTCAAAACAATCCCTACGATCATCTCTTCCTTCAAAGGAAGTCTGGGCGCCATTAAAGAGGGCAAAGAAAACAACGGCTCCCGCATGGACGTACCCAGAACAGAAAGAGACCTGAGCCTGAAAATAGTACTGTTCGGTAGCATCGCTTTAATCCTGCTGATGGCCTTCCTGCCACAGCTGCCTGGCGACTCTATCGGTAAAAAACTGCTGGTAGGTCTGCTGGTAGTGGTATTTGGCGCATTCTTCGTTACGGTGTCCAGCCGTATCGTAGGCCTGATCGGATCTTCCAACAACCCAATCTCAGGTATGACTATCGCCACTCTCATGGGTACCTGCCTGGTATTCATCGCCGTAGGCTGGACCGGCAAGGTATATGAGCCCATGGCCCTGGTAGTAGGTGGTATGATCTGTATCGCTGCAGCCAATGCCGGCGGCACTTCCCAGGACCTGAAATCCGGATACATTGTAGGCGCTACCCCAATGTACCAGCAGCTGGCCCTGTTTATTGGCGCTATCGTATCCTCTATCGTAATCGGACTCACCGTAAAATTCCTGGACAAGCCCACCGCTGAGATGATCAGCAAAGGCATCACCGAACACGCCATCGGCAGTACTTACTACCCTGCACCACAGGGCACCCTCATGGCTACACTGGCTAAAGGTATCCTGTCATTCAACCTCGACTGGCAGTTTGTACTGGTAGGTGTTTTCCTCGCTATTACCATGGAACTGTGCGGCGTTAATGCACTCTCTTTTGCAGTAGGGGCTTACCTGCCGCTGTCTACCACACTCCCCATCTTCGTAGGTGGTGCTATCCGTGGCGTAGTAGACTATAAAAGTAAAAAAGCGAATGTGCACACTTCTGCTGCAGAAGAAGAACTGGGCAAAGGCAACCTGTTTGCTACCGGCCTGGTGGCCGGCGGTGCAGTAGCTGGTGTGATCATCGCTATACTCGCTGGTTTCGACTGGTCTGCTGCTATACTCACCAAACTGAATACTGAAAGCGGTCTTACCGGCATCCTGGGCCATGGCGGCTACTATGTGCTGGGATGTGCATTCTTTGCCTTTATGGGCTGGTATCTTTACCGTACTGCACGTAAAGCATAAACGATCAACTTTCCAAGATACCTTCAGATGCCGGTACGGGATGTAACAATCCTGCACCGGCATCCGTTTTTCTACTTGAAATTGATTATTTTTATCGGAATTTTCATTACATCTTTCTATAATAAGTACCTATGCGCACACTTGTAACCGCATTACTGAGTGCAGTTGTAATCCTTGCCAGCTCCTGCGGAAAAGAAAAAAACGATAGTAAAGACCGTAAATTCGTTTCCGTTAAACTGGACAACAGGATCTTCCTCAGCGAAAACCCCAAAGGCCTGATATATGCCCCCGATTTTACCACTGGTAATCCTGCCGATGAATATCCTGCAATGGAAATCACTGGCAAAACCAGCACCGGCGATATCATCAACTTTAACATGGTGGCACCTGCATTACCCTTCAAACCAGGTACATACCCCTGCAGCAAAGAAGGCAACAACATCATGATAGTAGTCAACAGTGGCAGCTATCCCGCCACCTATTCTTCACAGGGTAGCACAGACTGTGTTATTACAATCACTAACATCGACAATATTTCCGTGGAAGGTACTTTCTCCGGTACAGTGAAAGATCTTAGCGGTACCGGCACCAAAACCATCAGGAACGGTGCTTTCAGAGCTATCATCACCCTGATAGCCAGACCATAAAAAATTAGCCCAGGACTGAAGTCCTGGGCTAGGTTTAAGTTCTGAGCTAATTTAATCAGATAAAATCCATCTTCTCGTAATGCTGCTTCAGGATCAGCTGATCATCAGCACTTAGCCACTTGTTGAGTAATGTGGCATAAACACTTTTAAAGTCCACTTTATACTGCAAATCCCCTTCCTTCAGATTCATCAGGTCAGGCCCATCATTGAGGATACCCTGTTTTTTCAACCCTCCACTGATCAGAAACATATTATTGGCAGTGCCATGATCAGTGCCACCGCTGGCATTCTGACTTACCCTGCGGCCAAATTCGGAGAAGGTCATTACCGCTACGTCCTGGAAGCGGTTGTTCTTTTTGAGATCACCTGTAAACACGGTCAGGGCCTCGCTCAGCTGCTTAAAAAGGCGTGCCTGCTGGTCCTGCTGATTTACGTGTGTATCAAAGCTTCCATGTGAAACATAATACACTTTAGTATTGATGTCTGACATAACCAGGTTGGCGATGGTGCGCAGATTACGCCCCAACTCCGTAGCCGGATAATTCTCCTTCGATTGGTAGGTCTTAAACTGCTGCTGGATGTAGGCCGCTGAGGAAATCGTTTCTGCCATGGTTTTGTAGAGATATTCTACACTATGATGTTCGTCTTCATGGGCATGTTGCTGTAACAAGTCTTTGAAGTACTTGTCGTTGCTGGTGTTCGAAAGACGACCGGGATCTGTGAGCGCCAAGCCTTTGTTATGATCACCTTTCAGCGCCAGGCTCAGAGTATCATCTATCTCCAGTGCCTGTGTGGGCTTATCACAGCCGTTGCACTGTGCATCGAGGTAACGGCCTATCCAGCCGTCATTCCAGAACTCATTGGACTGGCTGGCAGAATGCCAGATATCCATAGAACGGAAATGGGAACGGTCCGGGTTAGGATATCCCACATTATTAAGGACAGCCAGCGAACCTTCATCATATAAAGCTTTCAGCCCATCCAGGGATGGGTGGATGCCCAGTTCATCACTGAGAGAAAGTGCAGTTTCTCTTTTGATACCCAGCGCAGGACGGGAACGGTAATAGATATCATTACGGTAAGGGATGATCGTATTCAGTCCATCGTTTCCGCCAGACAACTGTATAATCACCAGCACTTTGTTGCCGGGAGGTACCAGCGCTCCGGATTCAAAAGCCTTCAGGAACTTAGGCATCATCATGGCAGCAGAAGCCAGGGAACCTACCTGTAAAAAACGACGCCTGTTAAGTATATACATAACTTTTAGCTTACTGGTGAATGATTAACACAATTGATATTCCGGAGTACTCATCACATCGATGGTGACGGTTTTAATATATCCTTCCCGGGAACCGGTGTCGGCATATTTCTCCAACAGTGCCTTTTTGATATTACCAGGTTGCTGCAGCAACACACCGGCAATTTCGTCTGCCAGACTTTCCCTTGGGATGTCGCTGTAACCCTGTATATAAGGGTCCCAGTTAATCCGTGCATTGACTTTTTTGGCAAACTGTCTTTTCAGAAAATCATTGATCTGTAAGGTCATTTTATAATTACCGCCATCACCCATTTCCGGTGCAATCTCTTTGGGGCGGATATTCAGCACCTGAGAGTACAGGATCACCTGCGGTATCCGTAACCGGAACATCAGACTGGAGCTGTCTATCCAGTTGCGGCCTCCAGGCCAGCCGGCCACATTAGGCGGATAAAAAAGAACCTGCCCGAGGATGCGCTGAAAGGCTATCATCAGCTCTTCCTGCTCAAAAGCCATCGGAATGGTTCTGCGAATACCAATCAGCAGCTCTACCGGCGACTTGATACGATTACCAATGTATTTACTATCGTAAAACCAATCGGACATAAATATCTCCCGCATCAGCGCTTTGATTTCATAACCTGACTGATAAAACTTATCAGATAAAGACTCGATCAGTGCCTGGTCCGGGGTATCGTCAACAAAATACCTGAATATCTTGGTGGTGATATAAGTGGCGGTCTGTCGCTGGTCCAGCAGGATCTTCAGCACATCGTCACCATTATAGTTGCCTCGTTTACCCAGGATGATTTTTTCTCCGTCATCATGTTGTTTTTCGCGGAACACAAATGTGCCATTGTCATCGAAGCCCCATCCGGTGAAGGCACGGGCAGCCTCTTTGATATCCATTTCGCTGTAATGACCGCGGCCCATGGTGAACAGCTCCATCACTTCACGGGCAAAATTTTCGTTGGGATGTTGTTTACGGTTCTGCTGATTGTTGAGGAACTGCAACATGGCCGTGGATTTGGAAACGGCGCTCAGCAGGTCGCCAAAGTTACCAAGTGCATTTTCACGGATAACACCGATCAGTTGTTGATTGTATAAGACATCCTGCGTACGGCAGGCAAAATGACCATGCCAGAAGAGGCTCATTTTTTCACGGAGCGGATGTTCACTCTTTTCCATCATATTCAACCAGGCCACATTAAGATCTTTGATGCCCTGGGTATTCATTTCCCTAACGGTTTTCTTTTGTTCTTCCGTCATGTCCCGGAAACGTTTGTAATCCGGCAGGTCGGTGGCATTGATCACATCAACAGACTCTAGTTCGGCACGTTTGGGACCTATCAGTACTTTATTCACAATCTCTTTCCGTCGCCTCTTTTCCCATTCGGTGATCACGGGCAAAGTTTCCCCGAAGCCGGCACGCCAGGCTAGATGTTGCATTTCTACTTTCTTGGCAACTACAGGCATACGTAAATATTTTAATGTAAGACTGTGTTTTGCCCATCAGGTTTAACGAAATATCCAGACCGGATAACAGCTGCCTTTCTCAAAAACGGAGCCTTCTACTGGCAGTGTCATGAATGCATCCGCCAGCAGCAGGCTTGCCAGGTCTCCGGAGCCGTGATAGGGTTGTGGGAAAGCACCCATAGTACCATCGGGCAATGATTGTAATTTAACAGGGAGGTAATATTCGAGTGAAGGATTGAAGGTGACCTGCTCCTGCAGCACCGCGTATACCGGAGCAGCTTCTTTAGCTCCCATGGCCGCTTTCAGCCAGGGCTGCACATAACGGTAAAAACACATAAACCCCGATACCGGATTTCCGGGCAAAGCAAATACTACAGGGCCATTTTTGAAAGTGCCGAACAGGAAAGGTTTTCCGGGCCTTTGCTGCACTTTATGGAAAACCTGTTGCATACCCAGCTGCTGTAACACCGCAGGCAGGTAATCATATTTTCCTGCCGATACCGCCCCGGAGCTGATCCACACATCCGTTTCGGGCAACAGTGATTCCAATCGGCTGATCATTTCTGTTTCATCATCACTCAGATGTATGTATTGTGCACTGATACCGCATTGCTCAAGAGAAGCCATCAGACTATAAATATTGGAGATGCGGACCTGATGCTCTTCCGGAGTGGCATCTACTGGTACCAATTCATTGCCGGTGGCGATCACGACTACGCGGGGAAGGCGCGCCACTTCCACCTGTGTTTTACCTACTGATGCCAGTACGCCCGCTTCAGCCGGGCCCAGCAACGTACCGGGCTGCAACAGTACCACACCCGCTTCCACATCAGAGCCTTTGCGATGTACATTTTGTCCCTGTTTCACTTCTCCACTGATGGTAAAACGGCGGAAACCTTCATGGTCACTGATTTTCAGCTGTTCATAGGGTATTACGGTATCTGTTAGTTCCGGCAAAATGGCGCCGGTCATCACCTCTATACAATTGGCAGTGCTGGAGAGCTGCAGACGGGGAGTACCTGCGGCCTGTATGTCTTCTACCCCGAAGATCTGTTGCCCGCGTGCATAACTGTCGTACAGGATAGCAATACCATCCATAGTAACCCGGTCAAAAGGAGGGAAGGGCCTGTCTGCTTTTACAGGCTCACGCAATACACGGCCGGTAACAGCTTCAAAAGGCAACATTTCTGTACCCATATCCCGCACGGTTTGTAATACGGCTCTGAACGCAGCAACTACAGTCAGCATCATTTTGTATTATTTTTGTAAGGGTGAAGATGATTAAATTTATGATATTATGTCCAATCCATCAAGCAGCGATTTTACCCATCTAGATTCTTCCGGCCAGCCAGCTATGGTAGATGTAAGCGGAAAAGGTGTCACTTATCGTGTAGCCGTCGCCGAAAGCCGTGTTTTTTTACCGGCACTGGTACGTGAACAGTTTAAGGACCATGATATTCAAACCCGCAAGGGCGCTGTGTTTCAGACAGCCATCATTGCAGGGATCATGGCCGCCAAAAAAACGCCCGACCTCATCCCGCTATGCCACACCCTGTTGCTGGACGGCTGTGATGTACAAATACAACTGGAAGATGAAGAGGCCGTTATCCGTTGCACCGTAAAAACAACGGGTAAGACAGGAGTGGAAATGGAAGCCCTCACTGGCGCCAGTGTGGCAGCCCTTACCATCTATGATATGTGTAAGGCTTTCACCCACGATATGGTGATCCGCCAAACCCACCTGATCAGTAAAACAGGAGGTAAACAGGATTTTGAGAGATAACTATTGCTCTCCAGGGCAAAAAGAAGAAATGATACAGTATGATGGAAAACAATAGCGCCCCATTGAAAGGGCTGGTTTTATGTGGAGGACACAGCAGCCGTATGCAGGAAAACAAAAGCAGTATCCGCTACCATGGTATGCCTCAATGGCAATACCTGGTGGAGTTATTACAATCCTTTCAACTGGAAACCTATCTGTCCTGCCGGGTGGACCAACAACAGGATTTTAATAGTTATCCACTGTTGATTCCGGATAGTGTGCCCTATGGCGGACCCTCGGCCGGATTACTCAGTGCCCGTCAGTATCAACCGGGCACGGCCTGGCTGGTACTTGCCTGTGATCTGCCGCTAATCAGCCGCCAAAGCCTGGAAATACTCATCAACGCCCGGGAAAAAGACTGCGCGGCCACAGCTTTCAGAAGTCCCGTAAATCTGATGCCCGAACCCCTGATAGCCATCTGGGAACCTGCTGGCCTCGACGCGCTGCTGGAAAATGTGGCAGCAGGTAAAAACTGCCCACGTAAAACCTTGCTCAATACAGACATCCGGCTGTTAGACAACCGCTACTACGAAGAGCAGTATAATGCCAACACCCCTGCGGAAAAAGCAGAAGCTGTCCGACAGATCAGTTCCCAATCTCCCCATCCGTAAAAAATTCCTTCTTCCAGATAGGCACCGTTTCTTTTAATGTATCAATGGTAAATTCGCAGGCATCAAAAGCAATCCCGCGGTGCGCTGAGGCAACAGCAATCACTACGGCAATATCTCCGGGATACTTGTCACCAATGGCATGTAATATGACCAGTTTGTGGATATCCCATTGCTCCTGTACCCTTGCAGCGATTTTATGCATTTCGCTGAGGGCCATCGCTTCGTAACATTCATAAAACAATTTTGCTACGCCACGGCCTTTTGTATGATTACGTACTGTACCGGTAAAAATCACTTCCCCTCCGCATTCCGGCGCCTGAATAAAGTCCAGCGCTTCCTGCACGGTAACTGTATCTTTTATAGCTATTAAAGTATCCATTGTCACAATATGATGCTAAAGGAACAGCGGTAAATATCCCGATCGATTTCCTTTACGTCCGGCTGCTCTGTGCTTTGTGAGCATATTTTCCCAGACGTTTTTTACGTTTTGGCTTCCTTTTCTTTTTTGTGGGAAACCTCATCCACCGCTTACCGGCGGTATCACAGCTACTTCATCGCCGGCATGGATCAACTGCGAATCGGCTGCATATTCCCGGTTGACGGCTATCATAAGGGAACTGAGCTGTCTCAGCGGCGGATAATTTTCATACAACCATTCTTTCAGGGCCGCCACATCTGTAGCAGTAGCCGGAAAACTGATCATCGCCGCACCCGCAATATCTTTTGCTACTCCAAAAAGCAATAGGCCCATACTTTCAGATTTATTGGTTAAAACTACGATATAGCAGGGATAAAGTAGTACTTTTAGATCAGCAGAAAATCATTTTCTATGAAGATAAGGATTAGAGGGAACAGCATCCGCTACCGGCTCGACAAAACAGATCTGGAGTTGTTGCAGGACACTGGAAAAGTAGAGTCTATCACACATATCGGCGCAACCACGCTTCACTTCTGCCTGCGATCAAAAGAGATTACCGATCCTGTTATCAAAATGGAGCATGATGGTGTGCATCTGCTGCTCCCGTCTGAAAGGTTGAATGCCTGGTATGAACCGGACCAGGTAGGCTTTGAACTGATACTGCCCAACCCTGACGGCTCTGAGCTGAAAATACTGGTAGAAAAAGACTTCCGGTGCCTCACCACCCGCGACGAAGACGACAGCCAGGCATTTGACAACCCTCATGCCGGGCAAAACTGCTGAGATAATGCTGACTGATGCTCATCATCGTATAATCGATTACGTTAGACTGTCGGTCACCGACCGGTGCAATCTCCGTTGTACTTATTGTATGCCGGAAAATATGCGCTTCGTGAAGTCTGATGCCCTGCTCACAGACGCCGAAATTATTTCCCTGCTGCAAACATTAGCCAGTGCCGGTATTTCAAAAGTCAGGATTACCGGTGGAGAGCCTTTTATGCGCCCCGGACTTATCAATCTGCTTTCTGCCATCAAAGCCATACCCGGTATAACGCAATTGGCCATCACCACCAATGGTGTACTCACCCGCGATTATATCCCCGCCCTGCAACAGCTGGGCATCACAGATATCAATCTTAGTCTCGATACACTGCAACCGGCACGTTTTCTACAGATCACCCGTCGCAACCAATTTGATGCGGTCATGCAAACACTCCATAGTCTGTTGGCCCATCAGATGAAAGTTAAGATCAATGTAGTAGTGATGGAAGATGTGAATACCGACGAGCTGGTTCATTTTACGTCCCTCACCCGCGACCATGCACTGTCAGTACGGTTCATTGAAGAAATGCCCTTTAACGGTCAAGGACATACGTTTTCCGGCATCGCCTGGAACTACCGGACTATACTCGATGCCATCCGTGAAACATATCCCCTGCATAAACTGCCCGATCCTCCGCATGCCACCGCATTACTTTACAGCATACCCGGCCATCAGGGAAATATAGGCGTCATACCTGCCTATAGCCGTACTTTCTGTGGTACCTGCAACAGATTACGTATATCCGCCACCGGTAGTATCAAAACATGCCTGTATGGCGCAGATACCATCAACGTAAAAGACCTGTTAAGATCAGGAGCACCCCTGCTACCAGCCTTGCAGCAGGTATTACACCACCGCGCCGCCAACGGCTTTGAAGCGGAAAAACAGCATCCCCGTATTCCAGAAAGCATGTCTGTAATAGGAGGGTAGAAAACAATCTATTTGATCAGCATTCTTACACCGGCATATAAAATCAATACAGCCGTAGCACCCGCTACCCACCGGGGTTTCAGCACACGGGCACTTAGCCTTGCACCTATCTGTCCGCCAACAATAACTGCCAGCAGAAGAGGACCGGCAAACGTAACATCAAATACAATCGCCTGTTTGGCCGCCTGCCCCAAAAGGCCGGCAATGGAATTAACAAGAATAAAAAAACTACTGAGACCAGCCACATTTTTGGCGGTATCATATTTACCCAATCGTAAAACAGGGGCCAGATAAATACCTCCGCCGATACCGGTCATACCCGACAACAGACCTATGCCTCCACCGATAAGACCATAGAGCGTACCATTGCTTTCCCGCAGCGTCTCCGGCTCCTGGCTACGCTCAAAAAAAAGACGGTAACACATAAATACCGCCGCCAGTGTCAATGCAAAGCCCAGCAACAGAAAAAAAGTTTCCTGTTTCAACGGCAGGTAGCTGCCCGCAAAAGCCAGCGGCACACTCACCAGTGACAGCTGCCAGGCCTTTTTAAGCGGCAGATGACCACTTTTATAAAAATGATATACCCCGCCCGCCACCACGGCCACATTACACAACAATGCGGTGGATTTCATCAACTGAAAATCCACGCTCCACAAAGCCAGGATAGCCAGATAACTGGAACCGCCACCAAAACCGGCAGCTGAATAAAGCAATGCTACCAGGAAAAAAAGGATACAGAGTTCTATGACCACTGTTAATAAGTTTGCATCTGATCATCTATACTACAGGCCCATGCATGGATACCACCTTCCACATTATACACCTGTTTGAAGCCCAGTTCTACCAGCCGTTGTCCGACAGCACGGCTACGCATCCCATGATGACACAATACCGCCACCGGTGCTTCCGGCTGCAGTGCAGCCACACGGCCCAATACCTGCCCCATCGGAATATGGATGGCTTGCGGGATATGGCAGATCTCCCATTCATCATCTTCTCTCACATCAAGCAACTGCAAGGCGTTGCCCTGTTGCAGCCAGCTATGCAGCTGCTGAACAGACAAGGACTGTAAATTATTCACTTCACATACGGTTTGCTGGTAGTTGCCCGCCAGGCGCTGCATCTGCCTGTTGGCCGCTACCGGAGTAATATTAAAAATAAGGTGGGTATTATGCAGCGTATCGATCGTCATCAGCTGGTTTTTGAGGGGTGTACCGATACCAGTGATCACTTTCACCACTTCATTGGCCTGATAACACCCAATGATACCTGGCAACACGCCCAGCACGCCTATCTCGCTGCAGTTCAACATTTCACCGGCTTCCGGTGGTTCAGGAAATATACAACGATAGGTAGCTCCTCCCTGATAGTTGAAAACACTCAGTTGTCCTTCATATTTATAGATAGCTCCATATACCAGCGGTTTACCGGCAATTACGCAGGCATCGTTGACAAGGTAACGGGTACCGAAGTTATCGGAACAATCGACCACTACATCATAAGGCTGTATGATTTCCAGGGCATTATCAGTGGTGAGCCAGGTGTCGTATTGTACCAGCTGCACTTCAGGATTCAGCTGCCCCAGCCGGTCGGCGGCCAGTTGTATTTTAGGTTTGTTCTGGTCGGCAGTGGTATATAATACCTGTCTTTGCAGGTTAGTGACGGATACGGTATCATGTTCTACGATACCGATTTTACCGATGCCCATTGCTGTCAGGTATTGTAATACCGGCACTCCCAGGCCGCCGGCGCCGATCACCAGCACTGAAGCCTGTTGCAATAAACGTTGTTTTTCCAGGCCGAAGCCTTCCAGTCTTGTCTGTCGGTCGTATCGTTGCATACAAAAAGTCTTAAGGAAGCTTACAGGTTATACCTGGCGGTACATGGTCACCAGATCTACATATTGGCCATCACGCAACTCTATCCCGTTGGGCAGGCGGCCACATTCCTGAAAGCCGAAATTACGATAGAGGTGCATAGCCCTGTCATTGGTAGCAAATACCTGCAGATAGAGCAGCTGTATTTTTTTATGCTGTTCTGCCCAGCGCAACATGGCGGTCATCAGGCGACGGCCTATACCCAGGCCACTCCAGGCATGTTCTACGGCAATACCCATTTCAGCAGTATGCCCTTTTTTGTGATACCCGCTGTGATTGATAGTGATAGAGCCTACCACCTTATCTTCCACTACGGCCAGCAGCATCAGCTGGTCTGAATTACCCAGGTAGGTTTTGATATAATCTTCTTCTGTTCGTTGGCTCAATTCCAGCGACTCCGCATATGTAAACAACAGGAAGTCTGTTTCCTGTGTCATCCGCTGAAAATTATCCAGCAGGCCGGTAGCGTCCGCGGTAGTTGGCTGCCGGATGATGAGTTCAGCTCCGTTTGGCAAAAAATGTCGCATAGTACGAAAATAAAAAAAAGCAGCCGGTTTACGGCTGCTCTTTATCATCAAATAACAGTCAGATAATTAATTGATCTTGTCTGCTCCGAAGTAATCATGCAGTACGGCTGGCAGTTGAATACCATCTGCTGTCTGGTTGTTTTCCAGCAGGCAGGCCATAATGCGGGGCAGCGCCAGGGAGCTGCCATTCAGGGAATGCGCCAGCTGAGGCTTGCCGTTTTGTTCTTTGAAGCGGATCTTCATACGGTTGGTCTGGAATGCTTCGAAGTTAGATACAGAGCTCACTTCCAGCCATTTCTGCTGAGCTGCGCTATACACTTCAAAGTCGTAGGTGATGGCAGCTGTGAAGCTCATATCACCACCGCATAAACGCAGAATGCGGTATTCCAGTCCCAGGTTGTTCAGCAGCTGTTCTACATGTGCTACCATTTGATCCAGCGCTTCGTAAGACTTTTCGGGATGTACGATCTGTACGATCTCTACTTTGTCGAACTGATGCACCCGGTTGAGGCCGCGTACGTCTTTACCGTAGGAACCGGCTTCCCGGCGGAAACAAGGAGTATAACCGGTCATTTTGATCGGCAGGTCTGTATCTTTTACGATCTCGTCGCGGTAGATATTAGTCAGCGGTACTTCTGCAGTCGGGATCAGGAAGTAGTTGTCGTCCTTAGCGTGGTACATCTGTCCTTCTTTGTCGGGCAGCTGACCGGTGCCGAAGGCAGAGGCTTCGTTTACCAGGTAAGGAGGAGCATATTCTGTATAACCGTTTTCCAGGTTATAATCCAGGAAATACTGAACCAGGGCACGTTGCAGACGGGCACCTTTGTTTTTGAAAACAGGGAAACCGCTACCGGTGATTTTATTGCCCAGCTCAAAATCGATCAGCTGATATTTTTTGGCCAGGTCCCAGTGAGGTACGGCATCAGCTGGTAAAACAGGCGTGGTACCACCTCTGCGCACTTCCACGTTTTCTTCCGGGGTTTTGCCAGGAGGAACGATCGCTGCAGGCAGGTTAGGCAGTTTCACCAGGGTATCATGCAATGCTTTTTCAGTAGCATTCAATTCATCATTTACCGGGCCCAGTTTCTCTTTCAGGGCGTTTACGGCAGCCCTTTGCTGTTCTCCTTCTTCTTTTTTGCCCTGCGCCATCAGTTTACCGATCTCTTTGGAGAGACTGTTCACCTGCGCTTGTGTTTCATCGTACTCCAGGGTTAATTTCTTACGCTTGTCGTCCAGTGCCAGCACTTCATCTACCAAAGCCACTTCCTTGAAGTTTTTCAGGGCCAGGCGTTCCAACACCAGATCTTTATTTTGACGTATAAACGGTACTTGTAACATGTTGTATTAAAAAATTTTGCTCAAAGATAGAATTTAGCTGAGATATTTACCTACTATCGGCATCCTGCGGCCTACACCAAAGGCTTTGGAAGAGACACGGATAATAGGGCAGAATTGATTTCTTTTATATTCATTGGTGTTAACCATCTTTAAGGCCCGCGAAACCAAAGCGGAGTCGAAGCCCTGAGCGATAATTTCTTTAGGACCCTGACGGCGCTCAATGTACTGATACAGCAGTTTGTCGAGCACGGTGTAATCCGGCAGGCTGTCGCTGTCTTTCTGATTAGGGCGCAGCTCTGCAGAAGGGGCCTTTTCAATGATGTTTACCGGTATAATCTCCCGCTCCCGGTTGATATAACGGGCCAGCGCATATACCTGCATTTTGTACACATCTCCCAGCACAGACAGGCCACCGGCCATATCGCCGTAAAGCGTGCCATAACCGGTAGACAGCTCACTCTTATTGGATGTATTCAACAGAATATACCCAAATTTGTTGGACAGCCCCATCAGCAGGTTACCGCGGATACGGGACTGCGTATTTTCTTCTGCCACATTGAAGGGCAGCCCTTTGAAATAGGGCTCCAGCGTGGTCAGGAAATTTTCGTAGATATCATTGATACGGATGATATCATAAGGATTGTTCAGATTTTTGGACAAGGCCACCGCATCATTTACAGAATGATCAGTAGAGTAGGGGGAAGGCATCAGCACAGCCCTTACATTTTCGCTGCCCAGGGCATCACAGGCGATGGCGAGCACCACAGCGCTGTCTATCCCGCCGGAAGAGCCCAGGATGGCCTTTTTGAAGCCCATCTTGCTGAAATAGTCGCGGATGCCCAATACCAGCGCATCATAGATGCGATGTATGTTGTGGTCAAAAACCAGTTCAGTCAGCGGAGTGAATGTTGGTGTGGCTGCCACTGCTGTTCCTTTGCTAAGCAGGTCTTCCAGGTCCATGCCATCCAAAGCTTCCGTGAAGTAAGGCAATACCTTCGCCACATTACCGGCTGCATCAAAAATCAGGGAACCACCATCAAATACGATCTCTGTCTGAGAGCCTACTGTATTACAGTAATACATAGGCAGCTTGTATTTGAGCACATTAGCCCGGATGATCTCTTTTCTGTCTTCATCATGATCATAATCAAAAGGGGAAGCAGAGAGGTTGATCATCACATCAGGTTCCTGCGCCATCAGCACATCCATCGGACATACCCGGTACAGTGGATTGTTGCCCAGGTTCCAGATATCTTCACAGATGGTTACCGCCAGTTTTTTCCCTTTGAAAGGAATAATGTTCCATTCGTAGGATGGTTCAAAATAGCGGTATTCATCAAAAACATCATAGGTAGGCAGTAGTGTTTTGTGCACTACCTGTTTCACTTCTCCTTCATGAAGGAACCAGGCCGCATTAAAGAGGTCTTTACCTTCACGCTGAGGATTGCGTGCCGGGCTGCCCACCAGCACGGCGATATCTTTGGTATGGGCTTTAATCACATCAATAGCATGATAACATTGCCCGATAAAGTCTTCAAACTCAAGGAAGTCACGGGGAGGATACCCGCAAACGCACAACTCGGAAAACACCACCAGATCGGCGCCCTGCACCTTTGCAGCATGAATGCCATCAATGATCTTCTGTGTGTTGTGTTCAAAATTGCCTATATGGTAGTTCTGTTGTGCCAGTATAATTTTCATACCCTGAAAAAATTTAAAAAATCAGCTGTTGCCTAGAAATATACGCCCAGCCGAAGTGCAAAGCTATTCATATTTACTTTACCATCATTCCATTTCGCATTGCGGGTCACGTCCACAAAACCATTCTGATAGGTGACACCTACTACGCCTTTAAGGGTTTCGCCCAAGGGATATTCAATACCGGCCCCGATGAGCATGCCGATGTTGATACGGTTCATTTCGGGCAGTATGTTCACTCTGTCAAAGGTTTGATTCAGGGAGATGATATCCGCCCTTCCGCTGACAGGGAATGCGAGATAGGTACCGAATTGTCCCCACCAGTCGATATCATTATGCGAGGTTGTTTTTAACTTCAGCGCCAATGGTATCTCAATGTAGGTGAGTTTCATATTATATTCTGCCGGACTGGCCTTAAAATCGCCCAATCCTTTACCAGCATCATATTTCAGCTTACTACCGCCCAGCACCACGTTGAAGCCCGAAGCCAGCGCATAGTTACCGGTTTCGTTCAGGTTAAAATCGGCCATCACACCAAAAGCAAGTCCCGCTTTGGAACTGTTGCGGTTCACTCCCGACTCCTGCGGTTTCAGTATGGATATCATCGGGTCTAATTTAAAACCCAGCCTTACTTTCTCCCGGAAAGTACGGTACCCGCTCTGCGCCATCCCCATCTGCACCATACCTATTGTCAATGCTAAAAGGAAAATCCTCTTCATATGATTCATTTTAACGATGAAATTACGAATTACATTATTCACTGTCATAATTCGTAATTTGCATTTTTCTAATCTAATTACTGTGATGCGACATTATCCTACATACTCCCTGCTTGCCGGCTGCCTGATGGTACTGCTGTTCCACGCCTGCAAGCCCGGCAGCAAAGCACCGGATGTAAGCCATATACCCATGGACGTTAGTATCCAGCGGTTCGATTCGGCCCTTTTCACCCTCGATACCAACAACCTGCAACCCGGCCTGACCGCCCTCCATGCCAGCTACCCTGTTTTTATGCCCATATACATATCTGAAATCATGAATATGGGTGCGTATACAGACAGCAGCAGGGAAATACAACAGCAGGTGCGGCTTTTCCTGACCAACCCCGACTTCCGTCAGCTGGAGAAGGCCGTGACTGCGAAATTCGGGAATACCACATCATTGCAAACGCAGCTCGCTCAGGCTTTCCGTTATACAAAATATTACATCCCCGCTTTTCATCCGCCTAAAGTAGTCACTTTTATCTCGGGTATTGCCAATTATGGTGCCATTACTATCGACTCTATCCTGGGAATTGGGCTGGATATGTACATGGGCGCCGATTTCCCGCCATATGCCCGTATCCCGGATTATCCTGATTACATGATTCAGCGCTTTGCCCCTGAATATATTACCACCAACTGTATGCAGGTGATCCAGCAACAACTGTATCCCGCACCCCGTAATGGTGGCGGCCTGCTCGAACAAATGATCGAAGCCGGCAAACAACAATATTTCCTTTCTAAAGTATTACCTCAAACGGCCGACTCTATCCGTTTCGGCTATACGAAAGATCAGCTGCAATGGTGTCACGAAAATGAAAAGATGATCTGGCAGTTTTTTGTTCAGAATAACCTTCTCTATTCCACCGACTGGCAGCAGATCAACCACTTCATGACTGATGCGCCCTCAACCCAGGGCATGCCTGAAGGCTCTCCCGGAAAAATAGGCTACTTCGTAGGGTACGCCATCGTGAGCAAATACATGGAAAAGCACACTGATGTTACCTTGCAGCAACTGATGGAATCAAAAAATTTACTGGAAATATTCAAGGAGTCGAAGTACAGACCCTGATGCTGAAACGGGAGCAAAGTTCACAAGAGCTTTGCTCTTTTTTTTGCGCTTTAGTTCAGTTTAAATGGAACAACCATCTGGAACTCAGGAATCCTGACATCCAGGATTTTCTTATCAAGCTGATTTTCCATTTGATAAGTACCGTACATCTTTCCGATCTCGGTGCGGAGGTTGGAGCCCGAGACATATTGATAGGTTTCGCCGGGGGCCAGCAGTGGCTGAACACCAACTACACCTTCTCCTTCCACTTCACGGTGGGAACCGTTGGAATCAATAATAAACCAGTGACGGCGCAGTAACTTGATGGGGAATGTATTGTTGTTTTCAATGGTGATACGGTAAGCAAACATAAATTCGCCTCCAATCGGATTGGAATAATCCGGCTGGTAGAATGTTTCTACGCTGATGGTGATGCCCTCTGTTACCTTCTTAACCATAAAATCAACCTTTGACGTAAAAATAAGAAAAATAAAGCCAGTGGGCAGATTTTTTCTACCCCGGGAAACACTTTAACGATTTTTTAGATAATTTCTATTCCTTCCAGCACGAGCGGATCAGTCTCCGCCATTCTGGCTGCTATTTCCAGCCTGTTGTGATAATATCCCTTACGGGCACATTCATACAGATATCTTCTCAGGAAACCCATCATACCATATTGCTGGTACTGCTTTACATGACAGGCTTCATGACGGAGCCAGGCAGTATCGGCCAGAAACTCCAAACGGGACGCCCCATACAGATGTATAGTGCGTCCCAATACCATGGCTACCTGTTCTACTCCCATTACCATAGCGGCAATGCGGGCAAGCCCTGAATCAACGTGTATACGACATCTTATTTTTTCCAATCCTTTTTCCCGAATAATGTAAATCTACGGGAAATATTAAAACCCCAGCGGTATTGTCCCTGCAACCAGGAGGAAGTGGTCTCTGGTATGAACTGGGTTTCCTGGATAGCAGTGGCATTGGTGAAGTTGATATGAAACACGTGTCCGCCGGTTTCTATCTCAACACCTACTGCCAGTGGATTATAGAGCGAAGTGCTCTTCTTGTAGTAATCCTTGCTGTCATTAGACCGGAAAGGATAATAATATTCAGCAATCAGTCCCACACGCTTCGACAGCTTCAGCCGGCCACCAACGCCCATGGCAAACAGATTGTTCATATCCATATAACCTACCCGGTTGCGATGGACGAAAGTAGGAGACAGCGTTAAAGACAAGATGCCAAATTTCCGGGAGACAATAGCCTGGGCCACATAACTCATCCGGTCTGCTGCATCCTTGAAATACGCGGCCTGATGCGGGTCCGCTTCCGAAGTCATACAGGATATCACTGTGGTGCCCAGCAGTGACACTGATACTGGCATATGATCATCCTGTGTTTGTTCCAGCAAACGGTATTTCGCCAGTACGTCCACCAGCTGGCGTTGTGCGCCGGAGCCTTTGGAACGTCCCAGTCCCACCATCAGTCTGTCTGTAATACCATACTCCAGGCCAATACGGATATCCGTAGAATTGTCCATGCCATAAAATGTCTTTACACCACCGAATTCTCCGGCCATGTCACCAAAGCGGTGATCCACGCGGAAGTCCAGTTCATGTTTACGGAGTGTTTCCGTAGAATGCCCCATAATAATACGGGTGCCCTTATAGGTATATAATACTTTGGGATGCCGGACACCGGTAGAATCGAAGAGTTTGCTCAGGTCATCCTGTGCCTGGGCATAGAAGCTGATACCGGCCAGCAGCATCAGGGAAACAATAATTTTCATGTGTTGATTTAAAAATGAATGATGGATTTTTTACCGGTTGACAACTGTATACAGTGCATTCACTGTGACGGCTACTACCTCCGCGATATTTTTCACCACAATCGTAGGGATATCGATACGATGATCTGCAATGCGGATGTTAAAAGTGGCACCGGCAGTGATATTACCGCCCTTTACGGTGATAGTACCTTTTTCCTTGTAGGTTTTGTCTACGCCATGCAGATTTAGTATACCCTCTACCGTTACCTGATAAGTGCCGTCTTTGCTGAGGTCTGCATCGTCCAGCACTTTTCCTTTGAATTCGGCATAAGGATACTTGTCACTTTCCAGATAGTTTTGGTTGAAATGTTCCTGCATCAGCTTCTGTCTGAACTGGAAAGAAGCAATTGGCACCTTGAAATAGATAGCCTTGGTTTTGATGTTGATGGCAGACACTCCTTTTTCAGTCTTTGCTTCGATATCTTCCAGCGGGGAAGAGGAAAAGAAAGAAAAGTGAGTGTTTTTAGAGGAGAAAATATCCTGCGCCAGCAGCGGTGAGGACAATAGGGCCAGGAATAATAAACAGATAAGGCTTTTCATGATGGCAAAGATTAAGTTTACTTATCGGGCATACCCTTTTCAATCCAGCAGGCGATAGAGTCTTTTGTTCCCTGAGACAATGCAGGGAAGCGGGACGGCGGCATAGTGGCCTGGGCGCTGGTAACCCTCTGTGTAAAAACAGCCCTGGACGCACTGATATAGGATTTCAGTTTGTCCGCGGTAGAGAAATCGGAACCACCAGCGCGGTGACAGCCGCGGGAGGTACAGTTGGCCGTGACGACGTTATACACATAACTGGTAGTGACTAGGGCGACATTACAGTCAAATTTCCCATCGACACTGGCGGGGGCCACTGCCTGCTCATTCTTACAGGCAGCTGCCAGTACAAACCCCGACAAAAAAAGATAGGTTCTAAGTTTCATAGTAGCTTTTTAATTCATGCCTTGATACGGAACTAGCAAAGAATAGGTTGCCGGAGAATGTAGCTATTTGAATATTTAGTTATTATTTTGCATGAAATATTTCCGCCCGTGACCATAGAACAACTGTATAATATCTACCTGCAGCATCGCAGTGTTCAGACAGATACCCGCAAACTGAAGGCTAATGACATTTTCTTCGCACTTAAAGGAGATAACTTCAACGGCAATACGTTTGCAGCGAAAGCACTCGAAATGGGAGCTGCCTTTGCTGTAGTAGATGAAGCCGCCTACTTTACCCACCCCGACAGAATGATGCTGGTAGACAATGTACTGGAGACATTACAGGCACTGGCACTATGGCACCGGAAACAGCTGAATATCCCCTTTCTGGCCATTACCGGCACTAACGGTAAAACCACTACGAAAGAACTGATTAACGCCTCTTTATCTGCCGGCTTTAAAACATATGCCACCATCGGCAATCTCAACAACCATATCGGTGTTCCGCTCACCATCCTGGGCATATCCTCCGATGTGGAAATAGCCGTGATCGAAATGGGCGCCAGCCATCAGCAGGAAATAGCCAGCTACTGCACCATCGCCCTGCCTACCCATGGCATCATCACCAATATCGGGAAAGCCCACCTGGAAGGCTTCGGCAGCGAAGAAGGGGTAAAAAAAGCCAAAGGAGAACTGTACGATTATCTCAGGGCCAACAACGGTACTGTATTCGTATGCAACGACTATCCCTATCTGATGGAGATGAGCAAAGGCATCAGCAAAGTAATCACCTATGGCAGCAAAGATGCTGACTACACCGGCACCCCCGCAGCAGACAAGGCACTCATCGGTGTGCAGATAACCAGCAACAGTACGATCGGATTTATACAAACTAAACTCACCGGTTCCTATAACTTCCCGAATGTAATGGCCGCCGTGGCCGTGGCCAGCCACTTCAATGTGCCTGTTGAAAAGATCGGTCCCGCTATCGCCAACTATACGCCTTCCAACAACCGCTCCCAGGTTATCCAACAGGGTACCAATACTATCATCATGGACGCATACAATGCCAATCCATCCAGCATGAAAGCGGCTATTGATAACTTCGTAGGTATCGATGCTACCCGCAAAGTGCTGATGCTCGGCGCTATGATGGAGCTGGGCACCGACAGTATCCGCGAACATGAAGCTTTGGTGGAGCAGTTACAACGCCATCATTGGGAAGCAGTGGTACTCGTAGGCGGGGATTTTAAAAAGGTAAACCATCCCTACATCTTCCTGGAAAATTCAGCAGAAGCTGCACAATGGCTGCAGCAGCAACAGTTTCAGGACACCTACATACTTATCAAGGGTTCTCGCAGTACCGGCATGGAAAAGGTAATTGCATAAAATTATTTTTAGATATTTTGGCAAACAAATGTTAATGATTTCATAATTGTATTATTTTTAATGCTATTATTTCTCATTTGATATTTGCCCAAAATCTGAATTGTAATGCCCAAGAACAAATGGTGTAAAACCCTATGTATGCTATGCTGCATACTCGTAATCCCCTTTTTGCTTTTTGCCCAGGAAACCACATCTGACATCGCCGGTATCATCGGCAGTGAACAGGGTCCTGTGCCAGGAGCAAGTATTATTGCCCTCCATCAGCCTACAGGCACCCGTTATGTGACCGTGTCCCGTAAGGATGGACGTTTCAACCTCCCCAACCTGCGCGTAGGTGGACCTTATGTGCTCACTGTTTCCTACATCGGCTTTAAGGATGAAAAACGCGAAAACATCTTCCTGCAGCTGGGTCAGGAATACAAGGCTGATATACGCCTGCAGCAAAGTACCAGCAACCTCAACGAGATAGTAGTGAAAACTGCCAGCCAGAGCAAGGTTATCAACCAAGCCCGCACCGGCAGCCAGGAAATCATTACCCGTGCTCAAATGGACCGCCTGCCAACCGTAACACGTTCCATGCAGGACTTCACCAAACTTACCCCATCCGCCAACGGCCTCAACATCGGTGGCAGAAGCAACCAGCTCAACAACATCACTGTGGATGGTGCCAACTTCAACAACTCATTCGGTCTGCAGCCTACACTCGGCTCCCAGACAGCTTCACAGCCTATCAGCCTCGAAGCCCTCGAACAAATCCAGGTGAACGTTTCTCCCTACGACGTGAAACAGGGCGGCTTCTCCGGTGCCGGTATCAACAGTGTTACCAAAAGCGGTACCAACCAGTTTAAAGGTACTGTATACACTTACATCCAGTCACCCGGCCTGCAGGGCCTGAAAGTAGGCACTGCACAGGTAGCCAAACCTGTGTTTGACTATAACCTGCGCGGCTTCTCCGCCGGCGGTGCTATAGTACCCAACAAGGTGTTCTTCTTTATCAGCGCAGAACAGGAAAGAATTACCGCATCTGCCACCAGTATGGTAGCGAATACCAAAGCCGGCGCACCCGCTACTGGTAACGTTTCCAGAGCTGTAGCTGATACACTTAATCAACTCCGTCAGTTCCTGATCGACAACTATCAGTACAACCCCGGCGAATATCAAGGCTATGCCTATCGCACTTCCAGCGATAAAATCACCGCTAAAATTGACTGGAACGTAAATGAAAGCAACACGTTTACTTTCAAATACAACTACCTCAAATCCTACAAGGATATCTCAGCCAGCAACAGCGGCGCGCCCGGAGCAGGCCGTCAGCCCAGCAATACAGGCTTACCCTTCAGCGGAAGTGGTTACACCATCAACAACAACTTTAATATCTTCATCGCCGAACTGAACACCCGCATCGGCAACCGTGCTTCCAACAAATTACAGGTAGGTTTCTCTGCGATGAGAGACTTCAGAACAGCACTGTCTGAGAAAGAATTCCCGCTGGTAGACATCCTCGACGGACAAGGCAACAGCTACACCGCCTTCGGTTATGAGCCTTTTACCTACAACAATAAATTAAACACCAACGTATACCAGCTGTCTGATATCTTCAACCTCTACAAAGGCAAACACGAAATCACCATCGGTACACAGAACTATTACAAAACGTTTGTAAACGGATTTGCTCCTAACTATATTGGCAACTACCGTTTCAACACACTCACTGATTTTTATGCCAGTGCCAAAAACGGTCTGACCAACGCATCCCGTTATGCGCTGTCTTATACCACTACTAAAGATGGTTCTTTCCCTTATGCTAAAATTAATATGCTGGAACTGGGTGCCTTTATCCAGGACAAATGGAGCATCAACAATCACTTCACACTGACTTACGGTTTACGTATAGACGTTCCTGTTATAGGCAGCACCTTCGACAAAAATGACTCCCTCGCAGCACTGACCTTCCGCGATGGTATCCAGGTGGATGTAAGCCGTGCGCCTAAAACAAAGCCCATGTTTTCTCCCCGTATCGGCTTCAACTGGGATGCCACTCATGACGGTAAAACACAGGTACGTGGTGGTATCGGTCTGTTCTCCGGTCCTCCGCCGGCAGTATGGCTGAGCAACCAGGCAGGTAACAACGGTGTACAGTTTGGTTCATTCGTGGGTCAAACCAATGAAAATATACCTTCTATTCCATACGCCTTCAATCCGGATCCTAACAAATACCGGGTTGTGACAACAGAACCGTCCAAACAATATAATATAGCCGTTACCGATAGAAACTTTAAATATCCCCAGGTGCTGAAAATGACACTGGCAGTAGATCGCCAGCTGCCTGGCGGTATTATAGCCACACTGGAAGGTAACTACTCCAAAGACATCAATGCGGTATATTTCCAGAACATCAACCTGCCAACAACCGGTATTCAGCTGGACAGCACACCGGATCACCGTCTGCGTTACAGCTCTCCCAAAATGTATGGCGCCGGTACCAGCCTGGGTAATCCCAATATCAGCGATGCTATCCTGATGCGTAATACCAACAAAGGTTACTCTTACTTTGTAACTTTACAGGTGCAGAAAAATCTGCCAAACCTGTACCTCAGTGCGGCCTATACCTACAGCAAGTCCCGCTCTGTAAACGACGGTGGTACCATTGCACAAGGCAACTGGCGCGACCGCCCCGTAAGTGGCGATCCTAACGATCCCACATTGGGATACTCCAACTATTATATCCCTCACCGTGTGATTGCTGCCGCTACCTATAAATTCAACTGGGCTAAAAATTTCGCCACCTCTATCGGTATGATCTTCGAAGCTGCTCCTAATGGTGTTGCTTCTTATACCTACAACGGCGATCTCAACAATGATGGCTCCGGCGGAAACAATGACCTGATCTATATTCCAGCCAGCAAAAGCGATATCAAACTGGTACCGGTAGGTTACGGCGACAAAACCTTTGATCCCGCTAACCCCGCTGACAAACGCAGCGAAGCAGTTATCTGGAATCAGCTGGACAACTTCATCAAACAGGATGATTATCTGAGCCGCCACCGTGGCCAGTATGCAGAACGCAATGCAGTAGTGGCACCTTTCTTCAAACGCATGGATATCAACATCACACAGGATATCTATGTATTCAGTGGCAAGCAGAAAAACAAACACACGCTGCGCCTTACTTTCGACATCATCAACTTCGGTAATCTCCTCAACAGAAAATGGGGTACTTACCAGATTGCCAACGTACCTTCTTTCCTGAAGTATGAAGGCCAGCTCCGTGATGCCAATGGTAAAGCAACCAGCGCTCCTGCGTTCTCTTTCCCTTACCTCGACAAGGATAACCAGATTCCTGCAACCAACTCCTGGAGAGATAATACCAACATTATCTCCCGCTGGCAGGGTCAGATCGGCGTACGTTATATTTTTAACTAAACACACATTGCCCGAATCAATTATACCAATGCCTCCGGAAGCGTCAAAAGCTTCTGGGGGCATTTTTGACTGTGATAAGGGATGATACTGCTGATGATTATGATGGGTGGAGATTAAAGCGGAGATATAAACGAATATTTTTAATACCGAATAAACGATAAGTCAGAAGCAGTAAAAGAAGTAGAATGATAATAGCGGGAAAAACTATACTTTTTTGAGAGAGGAGCAATAAAATGGGGAGCTGATGCGTTTAATATATTATACGCGGTTGCGTATAACTTCTGTACTATCCCACTCAGGAGAACTCCATTAAATGATACCAGTAAAAGGTTGTCTGTTATAACTGTTCGCTGGCTGCTTTAAAAAAAAGACCTGCAAGCTAAAAAACCCGCAGGTGTTCATAACCTATGCCAACTTTAGAGTAATCGTGAAAACTTAAAAATTATATTAACTATAAAATTCAAGCTTTATAATATCTTGAGTGTAAAGTGATCTTTTGAATTGTTATTTATAGAGATAACGTATCAGAAAATATATTTGTTCAAAAAGAATTAAAAAAAGTTTTGGGCAGATATTTATTTCTGATTTTGGTTATGTCTGATGTTGTTTGTACATCCCTTTTGGAGGCCGTTCATATTAATCTACGTATCACAGGATCTGTTTGGATTGCTAAAATGGAAAAAAAATAAAAATAATTTTAATTATTAAAATCATTCATACATAAACAACTCACTACCTGATCTCCTGACAAATCTCTATTAAAACACCATTGGTATTCTTAGGGTGCAAAAAACAAATCAGCTTATTATCAGCTCCTTTTTTTGGGGTCTCATGCAGTAATACAAAGCCTTCTTCCTTTAACCTTGCCATCTCCGCATGTATGTCTGCCACTTCAAAAGCGATGTGATGCATACCAGCTCCCTTTTTAGCCAGAAATTTAGCAATCGCACTGTCAGAGCCCGTTGCCTCCAACAGCTCTATTTTTGTTTCCCCCTGTTGAAAAAAGGCTGTCTGCACTTGCTCAGAGCTCACCTCTTCCTGCTTGTAACAAGGCGTGTTCAATAATTTCTCAAATAGCGGCACGGATACTGCCAGCGACTCTACAGCGATCCCGATGTGTTCTACTTTTAACATGGAAAATCATTTACTGGTATAATAAAATGCAGTCTTGCTTAACCGGGTAAAAATAGAACTTATGTCGTAGATTTGGATTGTTTGGGAAATAATATAGAAAATAAAATAAATATATTGAGCCTGCCTGTTTACCTGGACAACAACGCCACCACGCCCTGTGATCCCAGGGTACTGGAAGTAATGCTGCCCTATTTTACAGAGATGTTTGGCAACGCTGCCAGCCGCAGCCATCCTTTTGGATGGACAGCAGAAGCAGCTGTGGATCATGCCCGTGAACAGGTGGCCAGGCTGATAGGAGCGCAGCCACAGGAAATCGTGTTTACCTCCGGCGCCACAGAAGCTGTCAACCTCGCCATCAAAGGCGTCTTTGAAACCTATGCCACCAAAGGCAACCATATCATCACCTGTGTTACAGAACACAAAGCGGTACTGGATACCTGCAAACATCTGGAGAAAAAAGGTGCTGTCATTACCTGGTTGCCTGTAGATGAAGACGGACTTCCAGACCCGGCTGCCGTAGAAGCCGCCATCACACCGCAAACGATACTGATTGCCATTATGTACGCCAACAATGAAACAGGCGTCATTAATCCGGTGCCGGCCATTGGCGCCATCGCCAAAAAACATGGCATCATTTATATGTCAGACGCTACACAGGCCGTGGGTAAGATACCTGTCCATGTAGACCATGACGGCATTGACCTGCTCACCCTCAGCGCCCATAAAATGTACGGCCCCAAAGGTGTTGGTGCCCTTTATGTCAGACGGCGGTCGCCCCGGGTGAAACTCACCGCACAAATGGACGGCGGCGGCCATGAACGCGGCATGCGCTCCGGTACGCTCAACGTGCCCGGCATCGTAGGACTCGGCATGGCCTGCGAAATCTGCCAGCAGGAAATGGAAGCCGAAGCAAAAAGATTGTCTGCCATGCGAAACCGCCTTCAGGAAGCGTTATTACAAATAGAACATACTTATGTGAATGGTTCGGTGATACACCGCCTGCCGCATGTGATGAATATTTCCTTTCAATACATAGAAGGATCAACGTTACTGATGGGATTCAACAAAACAATAGCACTCTCCTCCGGATCGGCCTGTACTTCGGCCTCTATGGAGCCCAGCTACGTGCTCAAAGCCCTGGGTCTGGGCGACAACCTGGCCCATGCATCCCTGCGTTTCGCGCTGGGGCGCTTTACCACAGATGAACAGATAGACTATACGATCCGTATGGTGACTGATACCGTCAACCGGTTACGGGCTGAAAGTCCGCTCTGGGAAATGTACAAAGACGGGCATCTCCAGGATACCGGTTCCTGGGCACACCATCAGGAGCAGGGATGATTTTCTTGCCGGCAACCATAATCTTATATATTTGTATTTTTATGTATCCTAATCCTTACACAACTGTCCATGCTTGCCATCTTTAAAAAAGAGATAAACCAGTTTTTCAACAGCGTCACCGGCTATGTGGCCATTATTCTTTTTTTAGTGGCAAATGGCCTGTTTCTCTTCGTATTCCCTGATACCAGCTTGCTGGACACCGGCTACGCCAATCTCGATCCGTTGTTCGATCTGGCGCCGCTGATTTACCTGCTGCTCATCCCCGCCATCACGATGCGCTGTTTTGCCGATGAGTTTAAAACCGGCACCATGGAGCTCCTCAGCACCAAGCCTCTCAGCTGGTGGCAGATTGTGATGGGAAAATTCTGGGGCAGCCTGCTGATTGTGGTCATCTCCCTGATACCCACCTTTGTGTATTATATCGCTATCCGGCAACTGAGTATTGCTCCGCAACAGCTGGACAATGGCGGCATCCTCGGCGCCTATACCGGCCTGTTTCTGCTGGGCGCCGTGTTTACCGCCATCGGCCTGTGGTCATCCTCTCTTACCTCCAATGCTATGATTGCTTTTCTGATAGCCGTTTTTACCTGCTACATCTTCTACAATGGTTTTGATGCGCTCAGTAAAATACCGGCTTTCAGCGGAGGAGCTGATTACTATCTTCAGATGGCCGGCATTAAATTTCACTATGCCTCTGTAAGCCGTGGCGTGATCGACAGCCGTGATATCATCTATTTCATCAGCCTCATCGGCCTGATGCTTTATCTTACCAAACTATCCCTCCAAAGAAAACTCTGGCAGAACGGTTAATATAAACAGTATGGCTAAACGAAAAAAATATATACAGCGTGCGCTGGCAGTCATAGCAGTGCTCATGGGCCTCAATATTGCCGCCGCCTATTTTCATGGCAGATGGGACCTGACAGCCGAAAAAAGATATACCCTCACCAGCAGCACCAAACAGATGCTGCGTCAGCTCAACAGCCCGGTGGAAATAGAAGTGTTTCTGAAAGGCGATTATCCCGCCAGCTTCAAACAGCTGGCACAATCCACCCGTGAGCTGCTGGAAGAGTTCCGCGAATACGGTAAACAAAATATACGCTTTGTCTTCGTCAATCCCAATCAGCAGGGCCTTTCCGATTCGGCCCGGATGAAATTCATGGGCGAACTCACGGCACAGGGTATCATGCCCTTTAACATGAAAGTACAGGGAGATGCCAACGAGAGTCAGCAGCTTATTTTTCCCGGTGCTCTGGTACATTACAAGGGAAAAAAACTGGGCGTAAACCTGCTTAAAAACCAGGGAGGACAAGACCCGATGCAGACGATGAATAATTCGGAAGCACTGCTGGAATACCAGTTTGCCAATGCCATCAGCAAACTGAAAGAGGAGAAAAAGCCGTTGGTAGGATATATGCTTGGACATGGTGAATCACTGGGTGCCGAAGTATATGATGCACTGACTACGCTACAGTCCGGCTACAATCTCGATACACTTACTTTACAGTCTGTTCCTGCTGTCCCGCAGGATTTCGACATCATCCTGTTTGCCAAGCCTGCATCGGCTTTCAGCGATCAGGACAAACTGAAGATAGACCAGTATGTGATGAATGGCGGTAAAGTGCTTTGGTTTATTGATGAAACCAATGCATCTATGGACAGCCTGCATCAGCGGCAGGAGTTCCTGGCTTTTGACAAGGGCCTTAACCTGGAAGATCTGTTGTTCCGCTATGGTGTGCGTATCAACCAGGACCTGGTACAGGATCTGCAATGTGATATTGTGCCATTGGTAGTAGGCAGTGTGGGCAACCGGCCACAGATACAGCCCGTACCCTTTCCTTATTTCCCGATGCTGGCCCCTACCGGAGCACATCCCATTGTAAAAAATATGGATATGGTGCTGAGTCGCTTTGTCAGCTCTCTTGATACAGTAAGAGCCGATGGGGTACAGAAAACCGTGCTGCTGACCACTTCCAGGAGCAGTCGCCGTGTCCGTATACCTTCGCAGATAAGCTGGGATATCGTGAAAACAAAACCCAATGTCCGGGAATACCGGCAGCAATACATACCTGCCGCCGTATTGCTGGAAGGTCATTTCACCTCTCTGTTCCGCGACCGCCTGGACGAAGCTACCAAAGGTAGTTTCCGGCAGGCTACAGGTAAGCCTTTCCGGGAAAAGGCGGATACAGTTAATAAGATGATCATCGTCAGTGATGGTGATTTGATCGCCAATGCGGTGTCTCGTAAAGAAGGCCCCTTACAGATGGGCATCAATGAATTTAACCCCGGCTTTGCCTTCGCCAATAAGGAATTTTTCCTCAACTGTCTGGAATATCTCAGTGGTCATAACGGCATTATGGAAAGCCGCAACAAAGAACTGACCCTTCGACTGCTGGACAACGAAAAAATCCAGCGGGAAAAAACAAAATGGCAGATTATCTGTTTTGTGATACCAATAGGGTTGGTACTGCTTTTTGCGATGGTGTTCCAGTTTGTGCGCCAGCGTAAATTTGCTGAATAGATGACGTAAAGAAATTGAAGAGAGCAAAGCGACAAAGTACATTCAACTATCTTTCGTTGCTTTGCTTTTTTTAATGCCTTAGTGTGAATTTTACGCCTTTACGTCTGTAATTTTTAACATTCTCTTTTGTTCCTTTGCCTTCTTTAAAGCTTTGCGTGAGCAGAATTGCCTATCTTTGCTGCTCATAAAAAGCGAGCGATTCATGACACCGATCCAGTGGACATATCTCATATTTGGTATTGTGATAGTTCTGGCTTTAGTTTTTGATCTGGGTTTATTCAGCAAAAAAAATACAAAAACAACGCTTAAAACCGCCTTCTGGCAAAGTATTTTCTGGATTGGGCTGGCTGTATTGTT
This sequence comes from Chitinophaga flava, assembly GCF_003308995.1. NCBI lineage: Bacteria > Pseudomonadati > Bacteroidota > Chitinophagia > Chitinophagales > Chitinophagaceae > Chitinophaga > Chitinophaga flava. Next base: position 2,687,673 of record NZ_QFFJ01000001.1, read on the forward strand.
CTTTGGCTTTATGTGGTTTGAAGATGGATCTGAAACAGCGATTAATTTTATGAGCGCTTATCTCATGGAGAAATCGCTCTCCATGGACAACATCTTTGTATTTATTCTCATTTTTAGTTTTTTTAAAATAGGGGAAGAGCACTACTCGCGTGTATTATTGATAGGCATCCTGATGGCACTTGTGTTCCGGGCTGTTTTTATCAGTGTGGGCGTGGTGCTCATCAGTCGGTTTCACTGGATATTATATATCTTCGGCGTGTTTCTGCTGTATACAGGAATTAAAATGTTTACGGCCAAGGTCAGTGATGAGTTCAACCCGGAAGAAAACATCGTTTACCGGTTTATGAACAAATACCTGCGGGTAACACATGAGGAAGCCAATGGAAAATTTGTGATCCGCAAAAATAATAAGGTGTATCTGACTACGTTATCTTTAGTAGTCGCGATGCTCGCTGTTACCGATGTTATTTTTGCCCTGGATTCCATACCGGCGGTATTTGCTATCTCACAGCAACCAGTCGTGGTATATACCTCCAACATTTTCGCCGTACTGGGATTAAGATCCCTGTTTTTTCTGTTGAGAGGAGCGGTAGATAAATTTGATTATCTGCCCCAGGGTATCGCCATTGTACTTATATTCATTGGACTAAAAATGCTGGCAGAATACTTTATCCATATACCGGTATATGTATCGCTAATAGTGATTATTCTTTGTCTTGGAGGAGCAATCTGGTACTCGCTCCATCATCAGAAAAAAGAATTGCCGGAAGGAAAAGCCTAATAAAAAACAACTGTTATTGGAGTCGTAACAGGTTGTCAACTGATTATTCAAATCTGATAAAAGTGTATAACGCAGCAAGCATCAACAAAACGCTCAAAGGAGAATTGTTGCAGGAGACCGGATTTTCTGAAATTGAACATCTCTTATTGGACAGCCGGAAGCTGAGCTTCCCCGAAACATCGCTGTTCATACCATTGGTAAGCCCCAGGCGGAATGCTCATCAGTACATTGAAGAGCTGTACCGCAAAGGGGTAAGCAACTTTATTGTGAGTGAGCCCGTGCCATTGGAAAAATATCCTAAAGCCAACTTTATCCTGGTAAAAGATACCTTACAGGCATTACATACACTGGTCGCATTTCATCGCCATCAGTTTCATGTTCCTGTTATCGGTATTACCGGCAGCAACGGAAAAACCATCGTCAAAGAATGGTTGTACCAGTTGCTGGAAAAGGACTACAACATTGTCCGCAGCCCGAAAAGCTATAACTCACAGATTGGTGTGCCGCTCTCTGTATGGCAGATGAAACCCGAACACCAGCTGGCCATTTTTGAAGCAGGGATTTCCCAGCCCGGAGAAATGGTTAACCTGGAGAAGATTATCCGCCCTACCATCGGTATCTTCACCAATATAGGCGAAGCACATAGTGAAGGCTTCCTCAACATCCGGCAAAAGATCAACGAAAAACTGGTCCTTTTCGCGAAAAGCGACATCCTGATCTATAGCAAGGACTATCTCGCTCTCAATGAGTGTGTACTGTCCTTCCACAGCCAGGTAGGCAAAAAGGAAACACAGGAAGGCGGCGGCGGTGGTCCGGAACTATTCTCCTGGTCCAGAAAAACAGATGCCGACCTCCGTATCGTGAGCGTTGACAAAAACGATAATCATACCCGCATCGAAGCCCTGTACAAACAGGAAACGCTACATATCTCCATCCCTTTTGTGGATGAAGGATCTATCGAAAATGCGATCCATTGCTGGGCCCTTATGCTGTATCTGGGCAAAGAACAGGAAGTGATCCAGCAACGTATGGACCTGCTCAGCAACATCGCCATGCGCCTGGAGCTGAAACAGGGTATCAACAACAGCTCTGTGATCAATGACAGCTACAACCTCGACCTGGGTTCACTGACCATTGCACTCGACTTCCTGCAGCAACAACAACAGCATGCTACCCGTACCGTGATACTCAGCGATATCCTGCAAAGCGGGAAAAGCGATGCCTCCCTGTATGAAGAAGTAGCAGACCTGTTGCACAAAAAGAACATCAACAAACTGATCGCCATCGGTAAAAACATCGGCAGGGAGAAAAAAAGCTTTCAGCAGGTAGAAGGATTAAAAACACAGTTCTTTAATACCACCGATGAATATATCCAGCAGTTCAACTCAGACGATTTCGAGAACGAAACCATTCTGGTAAAAGGTTCCCGCATTTTTCAGTTTGAACGTATTGGTAAGGTGCTGGAGCAGAAAGCCCATCAGACCATCCTGGAGATCAATCTTTCAGCGATTGCACACAATGTGAAATTGTATCAGTCTATGCTGAAGCCGGACACCAAGCTGATGGCTATGGTGAAAGCCTTCTCCTATGGCAGCGGCAGTTTCGAAATTGCCAATCTGCTGCAATTCCATGGAGTGGATTATCTGGCGGTAGCCTATGCCGATGAAGGCGTGGAGCTGCGCAGAGCCGGCATTACCATGCCTATTATGGTGATGAACCCCGAACCCGCCAGCTTTGATGCTATCCTGCACTGGAACCTGGAACCGGAAATTTATTCCATGCACATCCTGCTGCAGTTTATGGAAGAAGTAAACACAGCCGGTAAAACGGAGTTTCCGATACATATCAAGCTGGACACCGGTATGCACCGTCTTGGTTTTGTGAAAAAAGATATTCCGGAACTGTCTCAGGCCCTCACCGCCAGCCACCTGCTGAAGGTACAGTCTATTTTCAGCCATCTGGCAGCCAGCGAAGACCCTGAGAAAGATGCACTCACACAGCAGCAGGGACGCCTGTTCTACGAAATGAGCCATGAACTGCAGAAAGCGCTGGGTTATACAGTAATCCGCCATATTTCGAACAGTGCGGGTATCACCCGTCATCCGGACCTACAGCTGGATATGGTGCGGCTGGGTATTGGTATGTATGGCTTTGATTCCGGCAATGGTATGCAGGACCAGCTGCGTAGTGTCAGCACGCTGAAAACAACTGTGGCACAGCTTAAAAACCTGGATCCGGGTGAAACCGTAGGTTATGGCGCTAAATGGACTGCTGAGGCCCCGGCTGTTACCGCCACTGTCCGTATCGGATATGCTGACGGTTACCCACGCCGGCTGGGCAATGGGGTAGGTAAGATGCTCATCCGCGGCAAATTTGCACCGGTTATAGGCGTAGTAGCCATGGACATGCTCATGCTAGATGTAACCCATATTCCTGATATTATGGAGGGCGATGAAGTGATTGTATTCGGCGAAGATCTGTCTGTACAGCAATTAGCAGACTGGGCTGACACCATTGCCTATGAAATATTAACAGGAATTTCACAGCGGGTGAAAAGGGTATATTTCCAGGAATAATGATATTGCAGGCTTCGGACTTTGAAATAATCTGTTATTTTTGACAAAATTTTAATATCAGTTGAAATATCGTCACGTAGTACTTATCGTTATCCTTATCCTGATTGTTGATCAGACCCTGAAGTTCTGGATCAAGACGCACATGTTTATGCAGCAGGAGTTCATCATTTTCCCCAACTGGTTCCGCATCCATTTCATTGAAAATGAAGGGATGGCGTATGGACTCAAGTTCGGTGGCGACTTCGGTAAGATCCTGCTTACCACGTTCCGTCTGGTAGCAGTGGTAGCCGGTTTCGTATACATAAAAAAGCTTATCCGCGAAAAATACAGTACCGGTCTGCTGGTCTGCGTTTCCCTGATACTTGCCGGTGCTGCAGGCAACCTGATAGACAGTATGTTCTACGGCCTTATTTTCAACGATAGCATCGGTTATGAAGTGGCTAAGTTCATGCCTCCCGGTGGCGGTTATGGCAGCTTTCTCCACGGCCGTGTGGTAGATATGCTCTATTTCCCCATCTATGAAGGTTATCTGCCCAGCTGGATACCTTTTAAAGGAGGTGACTACTTCGTATTCTTCCGGCCGGTGTTCAATGTCGCCGATGCAGCCATCTCCATTGGCGTGATCACGATCCTGCTGTTCCAGAAACGTTTCATTGGCAAACATATGGCCCCGCAACAGGGAAGCACGATCAAGGCTGATCAGACTGCCTGATTTTAAACGATACTGCCTTCGGCAGATGATAAACATATTAATGAGGTTGCCTTTTAAAAGGCAACCTTTTTTATTGGATGAAGTACCCAGGCCGCTTTCGATTACTGCCTGGACACGGCATTTCCGGCCAGGCCATCCAACCATATACGCCGCCACATTTTCCGGTCTTCATCATTTTTCACGGCTATATTATACCCATTATATTACCCACTGTTGGTGTCTGGTTTTTAGCATGTCATCTCTTCGGCCATAGTATTAGCAATCATTTGAGAACCCTTGCGAGTGTATTATCCACTGTCTCTTATGACTAGCTTATCCTGAAACCTCCGGAGTATAACCTGTTCCGTAAGATCATCATACTTCATCACTACTTTCCGGATTTTTTTACGTTTCATTCTCAACCACTTACAATTTATTTTCACTGCAGCATTTTGAAATCAGAAATACCCGGCCTATATTTGTCTACCAATTCTATAGACTATATGGCTTTTCGATTCACACATAGCATGTTCTTACACCGATGTTGAGGCTCAGCACCGGCATTCAGCCCCTATTACAGTATCACCAATTCCAGAATCTATAATGATATAATATCTACCACATCATGCAAAAGTTCTTACCTATACTGGCAAAATACCTGCTTTTATTGCTGGTATTCAGCCCGGCCCTAACCTATGCACAGCTGAACGGCTCCTACGTTATTGAGGGCAAAATCACTGACGACCATAGCAGTGGCTTGCCCGGCGCATCTGTCCAGATAAAAGGCACCTCTTTTGGCACCACCACAGACACTTCCGGCCGTTTTCAGCTAACAACCAATACCCGGTTTCCGCTCAAACTGGTCATTCGCCTGATCGGTTACCAGCCACAGGAATTTGAAGTAAAAAACAGCAACAGTAAAGTAGCCATACAGCTATATACCCAGTCGTTACTGGTAAACGAGGTAGTGGTATCCGCTTCGCGTCAGCAGGAGAAAATGCTGCGCTCTCCCGTAGCCATCGAAAAGCTGGACATACGGGCCCTAAAGGAAACACCATCACCCACCTTTTATGATGCACTTGGTAACTTGAAAGGCGTACAGATGACCACTGCCGGCCTCACCTTCAAAGTATTTAATACCCGCGGATTTAACGTCCCCAACAACTTCCGCTTTATGCAGCTGGTAGATGGGGTAGACAACCAGGCCGCCACCCTCGGCGTTCCGCTGGGTAACGCCATCGGACCTACGGAGCTGGACATCCAGAGCGTGGAAGTAACGCCAGGCGCGTCTTCTGCCTTATATGGCATGAATGCCATCAATGGTATGTCTAACCTGGTCACCAAAAACCCTTTCGACTACCAGGGTGTCAGCGTTTATCAGAAAATCGCGTTCAATCACTTTGACGGCAGCGGCAGCAGTCCCAAGCCACTCACTGAAACGGCTGTACGCTATGCGCAGGCCTATACCAAATGGTTTGCCTGGAAAATCAATGCCAGCTACATGCAGGGTACCGATTGGTATGCAGACAGTCATGATGACTTCACCCCGCAAAGCAAGATCAATCCTGACTTTCCCCAGCTGAGCGGCCCAAACAATATCGCTGCTGACAACTGGAACAAATATGCCGATCAGGGCAATATTCCCATCACCGACAAAGACGGCCGCGCCTACACCGTACACCGCACCGGCTACTGGGAGAAAGACCTCGTAGGAGACTATACCGTACGCAATACTAAAATAGATGGATCACTCAACTTCCGGCTGCCACACAAAATGGAAATATCCTGGTCTTCCCGCTGGGGACAAATGGACGGCTTCTTCCAACGCGGCAACCGTATCGGCCTTAAAGGGGTAACCGTCAGCAACCACAAGCTGGAACTGGTACACCCCGACTTTACTGTAAGATCTTATATCTCCATAGAAAACACCGGCAATTCCTACAACATGAACCCGCTGGCCGACAATCTGGAAAAATCTTTCAAAACAGATAAAGCCTGGGGGACAGATTATACCACCGGCCTCAACAAAGCTCTCACCGAAGGAAAAGACCTCGTGGCTGCACATCAGGCTGCCCGCGCCTTTGCTGACGCCGGCCGCTTTGTTCCGGGAACGCCCGAATTTGAAGCCCAGCGCGATAAAATCAAAACCATCAACGACTGGGATATTTACCCTACCTCCAGGAACCCCGCCAACACTACCGGTGGTGCTGCTTTGCTGCAAAAGAGCCGTTTTTATCATACAGAAGGTACCTGGAACCTGCGTAAATATGTCAAGTTTGCCGATGTACTGGTAGGTGCTGACTACCGTACCTACGAAATCATACCGGATGGCAACAACTTCGTAGACTTCACCCGGCCACTGGACAAACGTAACCAGGAGGGCGGCAAACATATCTGGTATGGTAAAATAGGAGGCTTCGCCCAGATCAGTAAATCGTTCTTCAACGACGCCTTAAAACTGACCGGCTCCCTACGTTATGATAAAAACCAGGAGTTTGCTGGTAAAGTCAATCCCCGTATCGCTGCCGTATATACGATAAAAGATAAACACAACTTCCGTATTTCCTGGCAGAATGGATTCCGCTTCCCTTCTCTGTTTGAAGCTTACTCCTTTGTGAACAACGGACAGGTACGGCGCGTGGGCGGCCTTGCTTTCATTGAAGATGGACTGGGTTATTTTAAAAACTCTTTCCTTACCAGCTCCGTTGATGCCTTCAACGTAGCAGTAAACAAAACCGTAAACGCCGACCATGTTACCAAAGATGTGGCCGCTGCTAAAAATGCGGGCATCCTGAAAGTAGCCAACCTGGACCCAATCGTACCGGAGCAGATCACTTCTTTTGAAGCAGGTTACAAAGCAGTATTACTTGACAACAAACTGTTCGTTGATGTGGATGGCTACTACAGCTCGTATAAACATTTTATCGGGCAGATTGAAGCAGTAGTACCACAAACCGGCAACGTGAATAGTCCGGATGCTGCTGTTTTAAAACAAATGCTGGATAAAAATCTGCAAAACAGATACCGTGTATGGACCAACAGTAAATCCACTGTTAACAACTACGGATTTGCACTGGCAGTTACTTATGATATCTACAAAAACTATACAGTGAGCGGCAATGCCAACTTCAACAAGCTGGCACAGGATAAGACCAAAGACGACGCACTGGTACCGGGTTTCAACACACCGGAATGGTTTACCAACATCAGCATCGGTAACCGTAACCTGTATAAAAATATAGGCTTCAACGTTGTATGGCACTGGCAGGATACTTTCTACTGGCAGAACCTCTTCGGCAATGCAGACGTGCCGGCCTATAGCACTGTTGATGCACAGGTGACCTACCGTGTTCCCAAAATCAAAACATCCTTTAAACTGGGTGCTTCCAATCTGCTGAATACTCCTTATTTCCAGTATGTGGGCGGCCCTACCATCCGTGGGTTGTACTACTTCGCCATCACCTACGACAATGTGTTTAGAAAATAATCATCTGCCATAAAACAAAAGAGGGCTGACCAGTTTGTTCTGGTCAGCCCTCCTTTATGAAGAAGGTTATTACTTAAGTGCATTTTTCAGTGGTTCATTTTTTTCGAAGCTCGAAATATTGGCCAGGGTTGTTTCAGCAATCTGTGTTAATGCTTCTCTGGTAAAAAATCCCTGATGAGCTGTTACCAGCACGTTAGGGAAAGTCGTAAGCCTGGACAATACATCATCCTGGATGATAATGCCGGATAAATTCTGAAAGAACAGTTGTTCTTCCTGCTCATAAACATCTATCCCCAAAGCGCCGATATGGCCATTCTTCAGGGCTTCCACTACTGCCTTGGTATCAACCAGGCCACCACGGCTGGTATTGATGAGCGTTACACCTCGTTTCATACTGTTGATACTATGCCCGTTGATCAGATGTTTGGTATCAGGTGTAAGCGGACAATGCAGGGAGATGATATCTGATTCTGTCAGGACACTCTCCTGGGAAACATAGGTAACACCAGCCTGCACCAACGATGCATCCTCTACAACGTCGTGGGCCAGCACTTTACAGCCAAAGCCCAGCATGATACGACAAAATACTGCTCCGATATTGCCGGTACCAATTACACCGACTGTTTTTCCATATACATCAAATCCTTCCAGTCCGGCGAGTGTAAAGTTGTTATCACGTACACGGTTATACGATTTATATATTTTTCTGTTGAGTGCCAGCAGGAGAGTGACCGCATGTTCTGCCACCGCATGAGGAGAATATGCCGGCACGCGCACCACGCTGATACCTGCTTCAGCAGCCGCTTTCAGGTCTACGTTATTAAAGCCTGCACAACGCAGGGCAATCAGCGTTATTCCCTTTTCCTTCAACTTGTGTACAACAGCAGCATCTACTTTATCATTTACAAAAACACATACGGCCTTTTCATCCTTGATGAGGGCAGTATTATCTTCATTCAGGGGATATTCCAGAAACCGGAAACGATGCGTATTCTGTTGATTAGCCTGGTTAAAATAGGTGATATCGTATGGCTGCGCACTAAAAAAAAGTATATCCATCAGCGTTAGTTAGGAGTTGGGTTAAAAAAAATACGGATTTGCGGGCTTTTGACACCACACAAATCCGTAATATAATAAAATCGGTATGCTTTATTTAATCTCGCCTACCATGTTGCCGGGCACTACCCATTCGTCAAATTGTTCTGGTGTTACGTAACCCAGTTTCACGGCCATTTCTTTCAGTGTGGTACCTTCCTTGTGTGCTTTCTGTGCGATTTCTGCGGCTTTGTAATAACCAATTTTGGTATTGAGTGCAGTCACCAGCATCAGGGAGTTTTCCACGTGTTTGCGGATATTAGCTTCAATAGGTTCGATACCTTCAGCACATTTATCGTTGAAGCTAACACAACCTTCACCGATCAGGCGTGCAGAGTGCAGGAAGTTGTAGATCATCACCGGTTTGAATACGTTGAGCTCAAAGTGGCCGTTGGATCCGCCTATGGAGATAGCTACATCGTTACCCATTACCTGTGCAGCGATCATGGTCAGGGCCTCACACTGGGTGGGGTTTACTTTACCTGGCATGATAGAAGAACCTGGCTCGTTATCCGGGATATGGATTTCACCGATACCAGCGCGAGGGCCGGAGCTGAGCATACGTACGTCGTTAGCGATTTTCATCAGGCTAACAGCTACTGTTTTCAGGGCGCCGTGAGCTTCTACGATAGCATCGTGGGCAGCCAGTGCTTCGAACTTGTTGGGAGCGGTGATAAAAGGCAGTCCGGTCAGTTTGGCGATGTTACCAGCCACACTTTCGGAGTAACCTTTTGGTGTGTTAATACCGGTACCAACAGCAGTACCGCCCAGAGCCAGTTCGCTCAGGTGGGCGAGGGAGTTGTTGATAGCTCTCAGACCGTGGTCCAGCTGGGCTACGTAGCCGCTGATTTCTTGTCCGAGGGTGAGTGGTGTGGCGTCCATGAAGTGGGTACGGCCGATTTTCACCACGTGTTTGAAGGCTTCCGCTTTTTTAGCCAGGGTATCACGGAGTTTTTTAACACCGGGGATAGTTGTTTCCACCAGCATTTTATACGCCGCGATGTGCATGGCAGTAGGGAAGGTGTCGTTGGAAGACTGAGATTTATTTACGTCGTCGTTCGGGTGAACGAACTTGTCTTTATCGGTGAGCTTGCCACCGTGAATAACGTGGGCGCGGTAGGCGACAACTTCATTCACGTTCATGTTGGACTGAGTACCGGAGCCTGTTTGCCATACTACCAGCGGAAACTCGTTATCCAGTTTACCTTCCAGTATTTCATCACATACCTGTGCGATGAGATCACATTTTTCTTTCGGGAGCACGCCGGCTTCCAGGTTGGTCAGGGCCGCCGCTTTCTTCAGGTAAGCAAATGCCTTGATGATTTCTTTCGGCATTTTGTTGATGTCCTGGGCGATCTTGAAATTTTCAATGGAGCGCTGTGTTTGAGCACCATAATAGGCATTTACAGGTACCTGTACTTCACCCATCGTGTCTTTCTCTATTCTAAATTCCATGGCTTAAGCTTTTATGAATTAGGAGACAAAAGTAAGGATTCTCACGCCTTTGCGTTATTCTCCTTTAAAATTCGCCTTTCTTTTCTGGATAAAAGCTTCTGCACCTTCCTGTAAGTCAGCGGTGGCAAAGCAGGCAGCAAATTCTTTGATTTCTGTTTCCCAGCCGTCGAGTTCTTTGTCTATAGCGGCGTTCACGCATTTTACCACGCGGGCAACGGCCAGTGGAGCTTTTGTCTGGATTTTTTCGAGGATGGAAATAGCCTTGGGCATCAGTTCTTCCAGTTTCACCACATGGTTGACCAGTCCCCAGGCCAGCGCTTCATCAGCAGTGATCATGTCACCGGTCATCATCAGTTCGGTAGCTTTTCCTTTACCGATCAGCTGGGTAAGCCGCTGGGTACCGCCATATCCGGGGATAAGCCCCAGATTCACTTCCGGCTGGCCGAACCTGGCGTTTTCACTGGCGATACGGAAATGACAAGCCATCGCCAGCTCACAACCGCCACCCAGTGCAAAACCATTTACTGCAGCGATGATAGGTTTGGGAGAATATTCAATCCGCTGAAATACCACATGCCCGCTTTTTGCCAGCTCTTCGCCCTGCTTGGGGCTAAGGGTCAGAAACTCGCTGATATCGGCGCCGGCCACAAAAGCCTTTTCTCCTGCACCAGTAATGATCGCACCTTTTATGTCTTTATTACGGTAAACCTCGTCAATGGCAAGACCCAGTTCTCCCATCATCAGCTGATTGAGAGCGTTCATCTTTTCCGGGCGGTTGATCGTGATGATCTGGATATTTTTCTCTAATTGTGTGCTTAATGTCTGATACATGGGCCTTCTTTTTTGTTTTATCAATATTAAGCAATATCTGAAAACTAATGAATCAGGCTTACAGCAGCCTCGAGTTGCGGATCACGGCCGGCATTCAGACTGGTTGAATCGTAAGGTACGGTCAGGTCTGGCGGAAATCCTTTACCCTCGTAGATATTACCGTCTTTATATTTAAACATCAGGGAAGAAGTATACACCTGTGTAAGCCAGCCGGTAGTAAACTGTCCGCCATTAAAAAAAACATTGCCGGTCAGCGGACCATTGGCCCCCCAGGTGCGTTCCCCTACAAAATGCCCGTTGGGCAAGGCTTTCACTGCCATAGTGGTTATTTCCGCCATACTCACCGACCATGCATCTGCCAGTACCACGATAGGGATCGTGATGGCTTTACTATCCGTCTGTGGTTTTACATAGGCCGGCGCCCAGGGCGAATAGTCCAGCCGGCCGTTGCCCATTTTTGAACGGGTGTATCCAAAAAACAGTGGCCGGGTGATCATCTTCCCCAGCAAAAAATCCAGGTCTTCCAGTTCCCCACCTTTGTTTCCTCTCACATCAATGATAATTCCCTTCAAATCCGTACGGGAGGCCAGGTTCTTGAAGAAATACTGTTCCACCGTTTTGAAGCCATTGGCAGTATCTGTGTTGAACAAGGTTTTCAGCTGAAAATCACTGAAGAAAAAGTACAGTATGTTCTGGTTGATAGTCCCGGAAACGGCCACGTACTGCTTGCCATCAGCGGTATTGGTGAATCCCCGCTGGCCGGCATTCAGGTAATTGGCAGGAAGGGTATAATAAAAATACCGTATGTCGATAGGGGCATGAAAGCCGGGACTACCGCGTTTCCGGAGGAAAGCCGGGTTCACGGCGGCGGAATCGGCCAGCCAGGTATCTGCAAAAGTCAGGGTATAGTGTGAGTCTACCAATCCGGCGGTCATCTGCTTAAAGTACGTATAGGCTTTACGTACATCATTGGAATCGTTGACATTCAGCTGTGCAAACAAGGGCTTGTAAGTTCCGTATACCCCGTCCCAGTTGACGGTATCGATATCCCAGAAAACATAGTTATTATTCATGCCCGTCCAGAAAGCATCAAACACTTCATTGAAATTGGCGCTAACATAATTCTGCGGATCGTTAAGCTGGGGCAGCTCCTTCCGGCAGGAAGCCATGGTGGCCAGTATAGCCAGGGGTATGATAAAATGTATGAGCGATTTCATCTTGCTGATATGAAAGGTAAAAACAGGTTATTCAGCATATCCTCCGAAAAGGCAGCCAAGATTCAACAGGCATCCGGCCTGTATCACGTAGGTATCATTGTATCGGGGCACCTGGTCGATCATATAATTTTTTTGCTGGTCACTTAAACCGTAATAGTAGCGCGCTTCCACAAACAGCCGTAAACATTCCTGCAGCAGATACTCCACGCCACCACCCGCCACCAGACCAAATTCCATACGACGATCGCGGCGGCTATCGAAGGCATATTTCTGATCGTATTGATAGAGCAGGTTGTACTGAAAAGAGCCCGATGCCTGCTGGTTAGGCGGTAGGTCGGGTGCATTATCAAAAACATTGGCCATAACGCCTTTAACGCGGGCGGTCATCCACCGGGCAGCATACCCACCGGTATTGACAAACCCGCTGAGTTTTTCTCCACCAAAGGAGAAGTGGGCCATTAGCGGTAATTGCAGATAGCCGTTGCTGTTAATCTGGTAGATACCATCAAAAAAATGATCACGGCGTTGTTCATAGTTTTTCTGAATGTAGGAAGGCTCCGCCTGGAGAGCCAGCCAGTTATTAAAATGATATTGCAATACCAGTCCGGCCATAAAACCACTGCGCTGATGGTATTGTGTAAAAGCGCGGTAACCAGCACTGGTGTGCAGGTAATTGTTCACATAACCACCGGTAACGCCTACTTCGAACTGAGCCAGTGCACTTTGAAAAAAGAAGAGCATGGGGGCAAAAAGAAGTACGTTTTTTTGCATAAGGATTACGGTTGATAGGGGTTGAAACGGTTGATAAGCGCGAAAAAAAAGTCCCGTAGCAAACGATGTCTGCTACGGGACTTATAAAGAATAACGTTTTTATGTATTAATAGTTCACCTCAATTTCAGCCTTACCACTTTTCATTCTCATGTAGTTTCTTTTTTTCTTCACTTTGAAGTAGTTCACCCCTTTGAAGCTATATCCGAAGGTAACAAATACCAGGTTGGCGTCCAGGTTGCGGTAGGGGTATACTTTGTTGCCGGTAGTTCCATAGCTGAAATCGCGGTTGAAGAAGTTTTGCGGATAATACTGCACTTTCAGCGCAAAGCCCGGATGCATACGGAATCCTGCGAAGAAGGAAGGCATCAGCAGGGGAGTACGGTCGCTGAACCACTCATTGAATTTGTGTACTTTTTTACCATCCACAAACTGTTTTTCCTTGTAGTTGAAGGCCATATCGATTTCGGCGCCGGCAAAGAAAAAGAAAGAGCCGCCGGTAACATCCCCGATTTTAAGGCCTACCGGTATACCGAGTGTGTATACACGTTGTTTCAGTTTGAGTGAGTCTGTAGGTTTGGAGATCAGACCTATGTTCTTGATATCCAGTCCGGTAAACACTCCGAAATGTTGGGAGAAGTCCTTATTAAAAGTGGTGGAATAATTGAAAATGAAGCTGAAGCGTGGAATATTGCGCAGGTGTTCTCCATCCTGTTTCATATCAGCAAAGGACAACATTCCCGACAGAGAGCTGGTTACGTATATCTTATCCCGTTTTTTTGGGTATTTCCCGAAACTTATCGAGAATTTGCTATCGATTTTAGCAGTGGAATCAGTTGTCTCCTGGGCAAAGGTTCTTGTTATGCTTAACAATACTAACAGCAGGGCAGGGAAAAACTTATATCTCATAAAATGGCGGTTGTGGTTTTTTAGATTTGGTGACATTTTCAAAAAGAAGACGACCGCCAGTATGAAATGTTACGACCCAACCGAAAAAAAATTAAAAATTTCTGTGGGAGGCTACCCAGGTAGTGATATAATCGGAAATATCCTTGGTATGTGTACCGGGGGGAAACAGTTTACCGACGCCCATTTCCTGTAGTTGCTGCATATCCGCATCGGGGATGATACCGCCGCCGGTGAGCAGTACGTCGTTCATTTCTTTTTCCTTCATGAGGGCTATTATCTTAGGAAAAACCGTCATATGAGCACCAGAGAGGATGCTGATACCGATGGCGTCTACGTCTTCCTGGAGGGCGGCGTTAACGACCATTTCGGGGGTTTGTCTGAGGCCGGTATAGATAACTTCCATGCCGGCATCCCGGAGGGCGGCAGCGATCACTTTAGCGCCGCGGTCGTGGCCATCAAGACCTACCTTGGCTACCAACACACGAACAGGACGATTTAACTGGTTGACCATGCTTAAAAATTAAGGTCGTAAAGATAAGGATTAGCCGTAACTAAAAGCTAACCGCTATTTTTCCTATTTTTGCAGACATATTTAATTTTTCTTATGAGCGAAGAAAGGTCACTCAATTTTATAGAACAGATCATTGAAGACGACATTGCTAATGGCGTCAATGACGGACGTGTACTGACACGTTTTCCGCCGGAGCCCAATGGCTATCTCCATATAGGGCATGCCAAGTCTATAGTACTGAACTTCGGTCTGGCCCAGAAATACAACGGTAAAACCAATCTCCGCTTCGACGATACCAACCCTGTTACAGAAGACACTGAATACGTGGATTCTATCAAGGAAGATATCCGCTGGCTGGGATTTGAGTGGGACAAGGAACTGTATGCCTCCGACTACTTTGACCAGATGTACGAATTTGCTGTAGAGCTGATCAAAAAAGGACTGGCTTATGTGGAAGATGCTACTTCCGAGCAAATTGCTGCCAGCAAAGGTACTCCAACCACTCCAGGTACACCGACTCCGGCCAGAAGCAGGTCAGTAGAGGAAAACCTGGACTTGTTTGAACGTATGCGTAAAGGAGAATTCAAAGACGGGGAAAAAACCCTGCGGGCCAAGATAGACCTGGCTTCTCCCAATATGCACATGCGCGATCCTATCATGTACCGCATCAAACATGCCCATCACCACCGTACCGGCGATAAATGGTGCATCTACCCGATGTACGACTTCGCCCATGGTCAGAGTGACAGCATCGAGAATATCACCCACTCCGTTTGTACACTGGAGTTCATCCCTCACCGCCCGCTGTACGACTGGTTTATCAAAGAACTGGAAATATTCCCCAGCCACCAGTATGAGTTTGCCCGTCTGAACCTCAATTATACGGTGATGAGCAAACGAAAACTGAAACAGCTGGTAGCAGAGAACTACGTAAGCGGATGGGATGATCCCCGTATGCCTACTATCAGCGGTCTGCGTCGCCGTGGCTATACTGCAGCCAGCATCCGCGGGCTCTGCGAACGTGTTGGTGTACAGAAACGCGATAACATGATCGACGTAGGTCTGCTGGAATTCTGTATCCGCGAGGAACTGAACAGAACAGCCAACCGTGTAATGGCCGTACTCGATCCGGTGAAACTGGTGATCACCAACTACCCTGAAGGACAAGTAGAGGAAATGACCGCCGAAAACAACCCGGAAGATGCTTCCGCCGGCAGCCGTACCCTCCACTTCAGCAATACACTGTACATAGAGCGCGAAGACTTCATGGAAGAACCACCTAAAAAATTCTTCCGTCTCGGTCCTGGTCTGCATGTACGCCTTAAAAACGCCTACATCATCAAAGGTGAAAGCGTGGAAAAAGATGCCGATGGCAACATCACCACCATCTACGCCACCTACCTGCCAGAAAGCAAAAGCGGAGGAGACCACAGCGGCATGACCGTAAAAGGTACCATCCACTGGGTAAGCGCCGCACATGCCGCCACCGCCGAAGTACGCGTATATGACCGTCTCTTTAAATCAGAGAACCCGAATGCAGAAGAAGGCGACTTCAAAGACTTCATCAACCCGGATTCCCTGCAGGTCATCAAAGAAGCCTATGTAGAACCCGGTCTGCTCAAAGCCCAACCGGGAGACCGCTTCCAGTTCATGCGCAAAGGCTACTTCACCGTAGACCCGGACAGCACCGCTGAAAAAGTAGTCTTCAACAGAACAGTGACACTGAAGGACGCGTGGGCTAAAGTAAACAAATGATTCATCTGATGCCGCTATGTTCCTGATGAACGGAGATTTAAGCGAAGATTAAAAGGATATAAATGATAAAATAAAGCCCGTTTGGTATGAACCAAACGGGCTTTTTTATGCGAATGTTATATGTTATTGGTTATATGCTATTAACCCTTTTGCAATTCGTGTACGGGTTTCCGTGAGACCGATAGTTGCTGCGATATCAAATACGGGAGGACCAAATTTACCACCGGTGAGCATGATACGGAAAGGCAGCTGTAACTCGCCCATCTTGATATTTTTCTCTGCAGCAAAAGCTTTAAAGCTGGCTTCCAGCTCAGGAGCGGTGAAGGCAGAAACATCTGCCAGCTTATCAGACCATTCAGTGAAGAAGGCTGATTTGTCAGCGTTCCATTTGGGTTTTACGGCAGCTTCGTCATAGGCAGCTGGTGCCTGGAAGAAGAAAAAGCCATGGTCCCATATTTCGTTGACAAAGTAGCAGCGTTCTTTTACCAGTCCGGCTATGGTAGCTACATAATCAACATCTGCCTTGATACCTTTTTCCTCCAGTACAGGCAGGAAGAGATTGGCGAGGCTCTGGTTGTCTTTATGATGCAGGTACTGGTGATTGAACCATTTAGCCTTTTCGTAGTCGAATTTAGCGCCGGCTTTATGAACACGGTCGATGGAGAACTTCTGAATCAGTTCATCCAGGCTAAAGATCTCCTGTTCGGTACCATCATTCCATCCCAGCACGGCCAGCATGTTGATAAATGCGTCCGGCAGGAAGCCCAGTTCACGGAATCCTTTGGTGAATTCGTTGGAACGGGGATCTGTCCAGTTCATGGCATATACCGGGAAACCGAGGCGGTCGCCATCACGTTTGCTGAGTTTACCGTTGCCATCCGGTTTGAGGATCAACGGCAAGTGCGCCCACTGCGGCATATCGGCTTCCCAGCCCAGATATTTCCAGAGCAGGATATGTACCGGTGCAGAAGGCAGCCATTCTTCACCACGGAAAGCGTGGGATATCTTCATCAGATAGTCGTCTACTACCACGGCGAGGTGATAGGTAGGCATACCATCTGCTTTCAGTAATACTTTATCATCTACCTGACCGGTGTTGAAAGTCACTTCTCCCCGAATCATATCGGTAAAGGACAGTTCTTCATTGGCAGGCATTTTAATACGGATAACGTGCGGAGTGTTTTTAGCCAGCAGTTCCTGTACTTCCGCTTCGGAGAGAGAGAAGGAGTTACGCATCTTTTCTCTTACCTTATGGTTGTACTGTGGGTGCGGGTTTTCCGGTGTTTTTAACCGTTCACGCATGCTTTCCAGTTCTTCCGGTGTATCAAATGCATAATAGGCATGACCGGAAGCAACCAGTTTTTCAGCATACTGACGGTACAGCGGCTTACGTTCACTCTGGCGGTAAGGTGCATAAGGACCACCCACCGCAGGACTTTCGTCCGGCGTGAGCCCACACCAGCGCAGACATTCATTGATGTATTCTTCTGCGCCCGCTACATAACGGGTCTGGTCTGTATCTTCAATACGCAGTACAAAATCCCCCTTGTGCTGCTTTGCAAACAAATAGTTGAACAATACAGTGCGTACACCTCCAAGATGTAGGCCACCAGTAGGGCTGGGAGCAAAACGCACTCTTACTTTTTTGTGATCCATAGATCGCAAAGGTAAGGAAATAGCTTTTAGCTTTCTGCCATCAGCTTTTAGTGCTTTTAACTATCTTGCAGTTATCAGCTCACTGCTAAAAAGCTCAAGCTTTGTTCTATCTTACCAAAACACCCGGCATCCTGAAAGCTTTATATAAAAGCTGTATCTGGGACTTGTCTCCAGCTAATAATACCGTCTACCTGACTTTCGATGATGGCCCTCATCCGGAAGCAACCCCTTTTATACTGGAACAACTGAAAAAATATAATGCCCAAGGCACTTTTTTCTGTATCGGTAAAAATGTGGTGGAGCACCCGGATATCTATCAACAGATACTGGAAGCGGGTCATAGTACAGGTAACCATACACACAACCATCTCAATGGCTGGAAAACCAATAC
Source organism: Chitinophaga flava (assembly GCF_003308995.1). Classification (NCBI taxonomy): domain Bacteria; kingdom Pseudomonadati; phylum Bacteroidota; class Chitinophagia; order Chitinophagales; family Chitinophagaceae; genus Chitinophaga; species Chitinophaga flava. Next base: position 2,705,797 of record NZ_QFFJ01000001.1, read on the forward strand.
AGACAAGTATATTGAGAATATCCTCGAAGCCAGGAAATATATCAGCACCAACCTCTTCCGCCCGCCTTACGGAAGGATCACCCCTTTTCAGATCAAACAACTGAAAAAGACTATTCCTGGTATCAAAATCATCATGTGGGATGTACTCAGCGCCGACTTCGACCAGGATATTAACGGAGAAGCCTGCGTACAGAATGTGGTGTTTAAAATGCAGCCTGGCTCTATCGTTGTATTTCACGATAGTACCAAAGCCTGGGACCGCCTTTCCTACGCTTTACCCCGTGTACTGGAATATTGCAAAAAACAAGGCTACAACGTAGCTGCTATCAAATAAAAAACCCAGGGCTGAAGCCCTGGGCTAAGATTGTTGTTATTGAGTGTTGGAGATTATTTTAAAATGATTTCTTTCACTTTATCGCCATTAACGGTGATGGTGGCTTTGTTGTCACATACGCCGTTGCCATAGTCGATAATACCAGAGAGGTTGCCTAAAGCTACCTGCAGCTTGCCCTGGCTTACCCATTGGCAGGCAGTTGCTTTCACCAGCGGAGTTTGAGTAGTGAAAGTAGCGCTACCGGCAGGACCACCTTTTTCGTAGTTGATGGAAGCGGTGCCTTCCACGTTATATACGTTGTCGTTAGGAGTTGGCGTGCCTGCACCAGCAGTTTGTTTAACAGTTTTTTTGCTGGTATATCCCAGGATAAGGGTATCGCTGAAGAGCATTCTTCCACCGGTGATTTCTGTCGTGTATTGAACACCGGTAGTGGCATTGTAAGTGACGTTATAGATAGAATCCCTGCCTTGTACGGGGATACCATTGTATTTATAACCATCCAGGCGGATAGCAATATTGGAGTTAGGTCCGAAGAGCAGGCCATAAACGGTGATGTATACTTTACCGCTGCGGGTAACGCCGTAGCTATCACGGCAGGCATCTCCATAATCGATGACCAGCTGTTTAGGCCAGTCTGTAGGGTTTGCACTGCTGAGCAGGATAGATGGACAAGCTGTTACGTTGGCGTAGTCGTTGTATTCGGCTTTACGGCCGTTGGTAAGGCCCTGGTTAGCTGCAATCACTGCAGTAGTTTCGAAGAGGTCGCCATAAACAGCATGGGCAGTTGTTTCATGAGAGGCGGCCAGCAGGGTTTTGTTATCATCTTCGTTGGCAGCAGCGGTATCAGTGGTCACTTCCTTTTTACAGGCGAAGAAAAGGGTAGCCACGGCCACGACCGCGATAGTACCAGCCAGCACACGATTTGTACTGAAGTAGCTTTTCATAGTTATAGTTTTTTTAAATTAGGTTTAGGTTTTTCAGGCTTTACCTTTGCAGGAATAAAAATACCTATTTAATATTACAAAAAATAGAAATTTAAAAAAATAATTTTATCATGTTTTGGACCGATACGCACGCCCATTTGTATTCAGATGAATTTTTGGCTGACCAGCAGGAGATGATAGAGCGTGCACTGCAAGCAGGCGTGACCACACTGTTGCTGCCGAATATAGACGAGTCGTCTATCACCGGCATGCTGAAACTGGAAGCGGCGTATCCCAAAAACTGTTTTGCCATGATGGGCCTGCATCCCTGCTATGTAAAACCCGACGTGGAAAACCAGCTGCGCCTGATAAAAGACTGGCTGATACATCGCACGTTTAAAGGCATCGGAGAGATAGGGCTTGACTTTTACTGGGACAAATCCCTGCTGGAGCAGCAATACCAGGCTTTCCGGGAGCAGCTGCTGCTGGCGAGGCAATATAAGCTGCCTGTTTCCATCCACAGCCGGGAAGCAACACGGGAATGTATAAACGAAGTGAAAGCCTTACAGGATGGTAACCTCAGCGGCGTATTTCATTGTTTCTCAGGAACGCTGGAAGAAGCTAAAGAGATCATCGACCTGGGCTTCTACCTGGGCATAGGTGGGGTAGTCACCTTTAAAAAATCAGGCCTCGACAAACTGCTTGAAAACATAGATCTGCAACATATTGTACTGGAGACAGATGCGCCTTACCTGGCCCCCGTTCCACACCGTGGCAAACGCAATGAAAGTGCCTATATCCCATTGATAGGCGAAAAGGTGGCAGATATAAAAAATCTAAAAATAGAAGAGGTAGCCGCTATTACCAACAGTAATGCCCGGAAATTATTCAAAACGCTCTAACTGTTTAGTGGATACCTTTGCAGGCAACTGGCAGCTAGACAATGAGTAAAATTCTGATAATCTACACAGGCGGTACAGTAGGCATGATCTACGACGATAAGACCAAAGCGCTCCGCCCTATTGGCTTCAATGAAATAAGAAACAATTTACCGGAACTTTACCGGATGGGGATCGACTTCTATGTATATGCGTTCAACCCGCCTATAGACTCCTCAGATATGCAACCGGAGATCTGGATAGAACTGGCCAGTATCATTGAAGACCGCTATGACCGATACGATGGATTTGTCATCCTGCATGGATCAGACACCATGTCATTCACCGCATCCGCGCTGAGCTTCATGCTGGAAAATCTGTCCAAACCGGTTATCCTCACCGGCTCACAGCTCCCTATCGGTAAGATACGTACCGATGCCAAGGAAAATATCATCACTGCCATGGAAATAGCCTGCAGCAGGCATAACGGCAGTCAGGCATCTATGGTGCCGGAAGTATGTATTTACTTTGACTTCTCCCTGTTCAGAGGCAACCGTTCCAAAAAATACAACGCCGAAAAATTCGAAGCGTTTTATACCATGAACTATCCTCCGCTGGCAGAAGCAGGCATCGACATCAAATACAAAAATCAGTTTATCCTGCCTACACCTGCAGCTCCGCTGAAAGTGCATAAAGAACTGGAAACGAATATCACCGTGCTGAAGCTGTTTCCCGGCATTACCCGCAGGGCAGTGGAAGCGACACTCAGCGTTCCCGGCCTGAAAGGCGTGATCATGGAGACTTTCGGTAGTGGCAATACCAATACCCAGCCCTGGTTTATAGAAAGCATTAAAAAAGTAATCGACAACGGCGCCCTGGTAGTAGATATCACCCAGTGTGACGGTGGCTCTGTAGAGCTGGGCAAATATGAAACCAGTCAACACCTGGTGGAAATAGGCGTGGTAAGCGGCCATGATATGACTTTCGAAGCAGCCGTTACCAAACTGATGTTTGTACTCGGACAAGGTCTCTCTATAGCTGACAGTAAAAAAATGATCGAGACATCCCTGAGGGGAGAGCTGACCCCGATAGAGGTCTACTAATTTGAATATAAAAGATAATTAAAGCGGAAAGTATTGTAATAGTATACTTTCCGCTTTTTTATTACAGATTTTTATTAAATTTAATTGTTGAGTGCCCTATTTTACCCCTTACCGTGCAGCTCTTTATATCACCACAAAATCTATAGGTATGAATGTTTCGTTAACGCAAAAGTTTATTGCAGAATTTTTTGGCACACTGGTACTGGTACTAATCGGTTGCGGCAGCGCCGTGATAGCCGGCAGTCACGTAGGCCTGCTGGGGATTGCCTTCGCCTTCGGCCTGTCGGTACTGACCATGGTATATGCTATCGGACATATTTCCGGTTGCCATATCAATCCTGCCATCACCATCTCCATGCTGGCCACCGGCAAAATATCCGGTAAAGATGCCGGCGCCTACATTGTAGCACAGATAGCCGGCGCTATCGCTGCTTCCGCCATCCTCTACATCATCGCTGCCGGTAAAGGCGATTATACCCTTGCAGCCAACGGCCTCGGACAAAACGGTATCGGCGACGCCTATCAGGACCATTACAACGTACTCAGCGGCCTCATCTTCGAGATCGTATTTACTGCCATCTTCCTGATAGTAATACATGGCAGCACCAGCAAAAACAATAAGAACGGCATGCTGGCAGGTGTAGCCATCGGCCTCTCACTCACCATGATCCACATCGTAGGTATTCCCATCACCGGTGTTTCCGTAAACCCCGCACGTAGTATCGGACCGGCTCTTTTTGTAGGTGGTGATGCGCTCGCACACCTCTGGATATTCATCGTAGGACCCATTATCGGCGGGCTTTTGGGCGGTGGAATCTGGAGACTTTATGATAAACCATAAAAAATTCTTGGAAATTAAAAGTAAAGGATTATCTTTGCAACCCTGAAACGGAAGCTCAACCCTTCCAAATATGTTTCAAAGATAATCTACGGAGAAGTGCAGGAGTGGTTGAACTGGCACGCCTGGAAAGTGTGTATAGGTGAAAGCCTATCAAGGGTTCGAATCCCTTCTTCTCCGCAACCATTCCCTGATGATCACCGATCATCAGGGTTTTTTCTTTATACCAGAGCAGTTAGCACAAGAGCCCTATACCGATTCAACCTATTCAAATCGTTTCAGCCAACTTTTAATAAATAAACCTCCAAAATTTAAATTATCTGATCCATGAAACGTTTAATACACTCTCTACCTTTCCTGCTAATAACAACAGCTGTAGTATTGTTTACCGCCTCCTGCAGCAAAGACGGCAATACCGGCCCTGCCGGCCCACAAGGACCAAAAGGTGATACCGGCACCGCCAATATTATCTACTCCGATTGGCTCGATATTCCCTTTAAGGCCGATACAGTTCATACTGCCGGTAACAGAATTGACACCATGGGTTATTTTGCCGTTATCGATGCTCCCAAGCTGACAACCAGCATACTGAACACAGGTGAGCTGAAGGTATATATTAACCTGAATGGCGCTGCTGATCCGGTTATAACGCCCCTGCCATACACTGATTTAAAAACCGGTATGTACATCAGATATATTGCATATAAACAGGCTATAGAGTTGTATTCCAACGCGAACGTAGGCACAATTCAAAATAATGCTGGTGTGAAAATGCAGCAATACCGATACATTCTCATACCAGGCGGCACCAAAGCCAGGAAAGCGAATGTGATCGACTGGAACAATTATAAAGCGGTGAAAGATTATCTGGGCCTGAAGGACTAATGACCGGTATTCCCGCGAATGAATTTTGCTGAATTAGTTGGCAGCAGGGTTCTCCGTTAAATAAAAGAGGATTGCATCTTGCAAGCCTCTTTTATTTAATATCTTCTCTACCCAACACAACTCCTGCTTCTGCCATAGAAATTGTAAATTAGCGATTGCCAAAACCCTTATTCCCCATATGTCTAATATTTTTGTACTGCTGGTTGGTATTGATAAATACTCCGATTTTCCTTTAAATGGTTGTGTCAATGATACAACAGCAATGGAATCCTTTTTACAAAAGAGCTTTTCAGATGATGAGCTGAAAGTAAAAATATTAACAGATACTGAAGCTACCAGGAATAACCTGATCGCATCTTTTTCCTTCTTTGATGATGCAAAAGACGGAGACACCTGCCTGTTTTACTATAGCGGTCATGGGTCCCGGATGCCGGCCCCTAAGGATCTTGATAACGAAGGAGACCCCTATGTGCAAACATTTGTATGTTTCGATAGCAGAGAAGCGGAGGGAAGAGATCTGATAGATAAGGAAGTGGCCTTCCTGATCCGGAAAGCTACCCAAAATAAAAAAATAGATTTTATTGCCATTACTGATTCCTGCTTCTCCGGAGGCGTAACCAAAGGCGCTTCCGAGGATAGTGATAGTAAAAAATACCGGAGGGTATCACCTTCTCCCAAAAACATCAACAGCGTTAAGGATTATCATGGCTTTGATGAGGATTCTTATGACCGCACCAGAGATGGCCGCTTAAAAGTAAAAAAGGGCCCCCACCTTCACCTCGCCGCATCATCCCCCACAGAGCTCTCTGCAGAGATACTATTGGATGGTAAAATACAAGGCGTTTTCACCCATTGCCTCCTGAAAATACTTGAAACAGAAAACAGAGAAATCAACTATCGCTCACTGATGGACCGCGTGAAAGGGAACGTAAAGAATACCGTAAAGGACCAAACGCCGGAAATGCACCTCATCGGCGACATCTCACCAGATGATCAGCAACACATATTTCTCACCCGAAATAAAATTGTCAATCAAAACAGGTATACTGTTTCCTTTGATACATCATATGACTGGTGTGTAAATGCAGGACCATGGCAGAATGTTATGGAAGGTGATCAACTGATTTTACAGGATAAAAGCCATAGCAAACTAAATGTATTAAAAGCCGTTCGGCCGGATCAATCCCAGATTACCAAGCCCTCACATATACAGGACAAATCAGTACAGATACCGGCGTTAGTGGAACGGAAAGATTTGAGAACAACAGCGATAACACTGCATATTGATATAACCCCGGAAGCGCGGCAACACCTGCTGAATGCAGCCGATGAATTTAATTCCGCGTACTTCCACTTAACTTCCGAACCCAACGGATTATATCAAATAAAGCAAACCAACAACGGCGACCTTATCTTTGTCCGCACCCAAGAAGACAAGCTTATAGATACCCCAAAAACAGTTGATAACCGGGATTCCGCGCTTGAACTGCTGAGTAATCTTGAAAAGGTACTGAAGTGGGAACAAATGAAAAAACTGGAAAACCCAGACAGTACTTTAAAAAATGTTTATAAAATTCGTTTATTCAAACTACATTCTTCTGAAAGGGAAGAAATCACTGATCCTTTTGCAATAAATGATCTTTGGTGGAAAGGGGATGATTGGGAAATGCCCAGTATTGAGATTGAGTTGGAAAACCTATCATCCCATCCACTTTATGCCTCATTTGCATATTTAAATGTGGAATATGGCGTGAAGGCTGATTTCTTCGACAATGATATGAAACTACAGCCCCGGGACACGAAGAAGGTAATATTAAAAACTCACGGTGGCGACACTACGAAGATTCCTCTACATATTGATAAAGAGCTGTTATCTAAAGGATATTTTGAAATAACAGAATACCTGAAAATATTTATAGGCACCTCCAGGATCGACACCGAACGATATGCACAAGAAAACTTAGGTGCAACTAATGAAAAATCAGATATAACGAATACAATAACAAAAGGTCCATATATAGGGCCCCCTGTTTCGGATTCATGGGATGTGGCACTACTTGGATTCCGGATAATCCATCCCAGGGATGAGAAAAATATCCATGAAGCAGTAAACGGCAAAATAGTGCTGAATGGCATAACTGTGGAAGTTCCTACCGGATTAACCGGATCAATAGGTCTTTCCTCTTCGAATGTCGTAACCAAAAACACTACCGGCATTACACCTCCTGCCTATGCCAGCAAAGACAACGGGATAATACCATTCAACCTGGTACCTGGCGACACCACCCAACCCATCACTGACATAATAGAGCTCTTTGATGTTTCAAATCCTGAACTTGTTACACATGAAAATCCTGTCATTTTACATTTGACAAAGCATAAAGGCGAGGAAGATAAAGATCTGTTGCCGGTGGGATATGATGAAGAAACAGGTTTATATTACCCTGTCGGCTTCCATACAGAGGATCATACGGTTCATATTACAACACTACCTACACCTACTACCTCAGATGCAGCCGTTACCAAACGCAGCTTTACAGGCTCTATTAAGATATACTTCCTGAAAGTAATTGGCAGGAGGATCGGCATGAGGTATGATTATCCACGCCTGGCTATTCCTCAGTTGAGTTTAGATAATGAGGTCAGCTATAATTATAAGAGCGCCGATGTAGCCGCAGCAGTGGAAAAAGCCGATTCCATCGTATTGTTTATTCATGGAATCATTGGCGATACAGAAAACATGGCAAAATGTATCACTACACCGCTGAAAGATGCCAGCACATTAAGCAATAAATGTGATCTGATACTCACCTACGACTATGAAAATCTTCATACGACCATAGAAGAAAATGCGGAATTACTGGCTCGTAAACTACATGAGGTTGGTTTGACAAACAATCATAGTAAAAAGCTGACAATTGTTGCACACTCGATGGGTGGACTGGTGTGCCGGCATTTCATCGAGCAATTAAAGGGGCAGACAGTTGTATCCAAACTCATCATGCTTGGAACACCCAACAACGGTACTCCCTGGGCAGATGTCCGGGACATGATTGATCTTCTTCTGACGTATGCATTAAATAATCTCATCACCTTAAAACCCTGGATGCAAGTGCTCCTGGCTGCCAGCAAAAGGTTCGTAAAAGGTACACAGGTTACACTGAAACAGATGAATGCCCATTCTGGCATATATGCCAACCTGAATACCGGTAAAGATCCTGAAACCCCATATGTGATTATTGCTGGCAATACCAAACTGTTGACTACCGGTCACGGTGATATAATGGAGCGACTCAAAAAGTTATTTTCCAGGAAACAAATGATGTATGACACACTAAATATACTGTTTCAAAAACCCAACGACATTGCTGTATCTACAGAGAGTATCACTCAATTGCGCAACAGTGACAACTGGTCTTTAAAACCTATTCGTAAAGAAATAGCCTCCGATCACATGAGCTATTTCTTTATGCAGGAAGTGCTGGATGACATTGCGGAGCATATAATAGTTCCTCCCAGTGTCAACTAACCGGGGATGTGTAACCACGGAAACGGATCACTGTTTCGAAGAAAATACTGCTCTCCGGAGCAGTGATCAGTTTGTAAAACAACGGCGTATTGCTCATCCCAGGAAGGGGCTCTACCTGTTTCATAGAAGTAGTATCCAGGATATCCTCATCAACCACCATTATTTTCATAAATACATCCTTTGTGGATGACACTATCGTCGTTCCAGGATCAGTGGGCTTTACTCCAAAAAGCGCTTTAATATTATCAATATAAACAAGCTTAGAATCGGGCGTACCTCCTGGAACTGGTAAAGTATATAACTGACATGATAAATTATTAGTAAAGACAGCCACAATAAGTGCAAAGCCTTTCTCCAGGACACTAGCACTGACTGTTATGAAATCATTCTGAATGTATGTTAAACTTCTGGATGGTGGGAAGATAAAATTTTCATTAACAACCTGGCTAAAGCCTTCGTTTGCAGCATCAAGCTCGTTAACCGGAATGGTCATATCACCAGACGTAAGAGTAAAATTAGATGGAGAAAAAAAAGTGCCCACCTTCACCTTCATATTCAGTAGCATCAACCATGCACCCAAACTGTTGAATTCCGCAATATCTTCTTTCTTCCAGACGCCAGGAATGATTCCTCTGGCAATAGGAATGCCGGCCTTTCCTGTCCTGGTAATTGTAAATTCATTCTGGTTCTCTATAACCCGAAAATCACTATGGTTATCACTGAACTTTAAAAATGGAGATTCCAGAGAGATTATATCGCTGTTATTTGACTGAAATTTAATGATCCTATTGGCCACGGCACCGATTATACTGGCAGTCTGTTTATCTCTCTCCAACCTGGGTAAGACATAGTCTGATTTGAACTTATTAAAAGCCAGCTGGGCATCTTCATTCCAATGATCGTAACCCAACCCTTCCACTGTCAAAAGTATCTCTGGATATATCAAGTGTAGTTTTTCAACAACACCCGCATTATACACTGCTCTGAACAAGCCGGTACGGCTCAACCATAATTCTGTTACCTGTGGCATGTTACTGGTATTATATCCTTCTTCATAAAGATATTGCACAAATGCCTGGAACATAGGAAATGTAAGCCGTTTTTCCGTGGTATCAAGGACACTTATCGCTTTAATACCAACCAGCACCTCACGTATGATGGGAGAATATTCAATTGGAATGTCCCAGTTGAAGTCTGGAGACGATACAATGGAAACAGTAGCAGATGCCCATTGATGTTTTTTCCCTTTTTCAGATTGCTGCATATTCTTCAACATAATTTACTCCTGACTGCTCAAAGTTGATCCTAATAGGAGTAGTACTAAACAATATTTTCAAGTCTATCTTTCTGGATTTTTCCATCAGCTTCTGGAATTTTTGCCGATCATTCAATTTAAACAACTCCATCCGCCCCCGATCACCAACTGCAAATTTCTCCGCATCACGGGGTGTCACCCTTGAAATAGACATGTCTGAACCCAGCAGATACACATCGAAGTAAAGTGGAGCATTGGATGCCTTGAGCATTAAAATTGGTATCTGAATTCTAACCTCGCCATCAACAACTTCAAAAGCATCTTTAGTAATCATAAGTTCATTATCATTACGAGTCAGGTCAAAGTTCGCACGCGGAATCCAGGAGAACGCATATCCTATCTCATTTTCTTCGATCAACCTGTTATCCCTCATTTCTTGTATATCACGCAGGTAGATATAACGGGCAAGCTTATCGATGGTCCTTCTCAACTCTACCCAATTGGATGCTGTCCAAAATATAGGTGGCCCCGTTCGATATTCGCAGGAAAACTGGTCTGTATTCTGAACACTGGTTATACGTAATTGATGGTCTTCGTTTTTATGATATGGAAATATCTCCCGCTGATTAGGGGGATCAACATCCTCCCAAAATGAATAAATATCAAATCCCTGGTGCCAGATCTGGCGGTAAACCTGTTTGCTATGTTTTTCATTTAAATCCCAAACTAAAGCTAAATATGGCCGCTCAGGTATTACTTTAAAGAACGGCCAGGGCTTTCCATTCCTATCCCTGTTTGCACCCGAAAAACGCAATTTGCCATCATATCTTGTAAACACCTCTCCATCCCCTATTAGCTCGGACATATCATATGTTACCGCCCTTGCATTTTTATTCACAATAGGATTTACAAACTGTGGAAGGTGAACGTCAAACGAGTTTTCTTCTTTATTGTAAGTAGCGAGGTAACCACGGAATGCAGATTTTACCGGATGAACTGTTAAGAATTGACAATGCCAGGCAGATAAAGGTGCCTGAATTTCCGGAAGAATGTATGACGCCTCCAAATCTGCATAATACCTAAGTATTAACTCCAGGTGGGAGTAAGTAACCTGCCCCCTGGAGTGTCTCAATATATCGGAAATCCATTGAGCAAAATTATCTTTTATCGATACTCTATTTATATCTGACTGGAGATACAATGAACTATAGCTAATCTGAATATTGTTTGCCGTAACGAAGATTGAATTTGGGCTAATCGGCGCATTAAGTACTAATACAGTTTGTTTGCTGTAGAATTCTTTTGACTTTATCAACTCACACATTGCTGCTGCAGACAGCCATGTATCAGGTTCCTCATTTACCGCATTCCTGTCATTTTTTATTATCAGGCTATCATTCCCGTCCCTTTCCTGGCTTTCACAGGACAAATAAATGAAGGAGATATCCCTTTTTTTCAGTTGTGCAGCATGCTCCGACAGAAAATGACTGAAGGTGCCCATTGTAATTTCCTGTTGTCGGGAAATCAAAACTGGTCCAATGTTTCTTCCATTAAGCTCATTTAGGAAATGGAACAACTCTTCCATTAAGAAGACGCTATTATCCTTTTGTGATACCGCAGTATAGTCTGCATCTATCAGTAGGGGATGTATGGTGGAGACGGAAGGTCTTGCCCGGTCAATTTTTGCACCCATGCCTTGCTGAAGTGGGAGTCTGAGTGATTGACTAGCGTCATCTTCTTCTTTCGAAAGATAGGATTTACCAATAGCATTGTATAGTTTAAAAAGATCAGTTTCACTATCGGCGGCAAGCCTGGCCGTATTGGCTTTGCTATACCTTACCAGGTTGGTTAACAAATCCTTTGAGGCATTGGGCTCATGGATGCTTAAATTCACCTGTTGAATAAATTGGCTAAGGAGCATGTCTATTCTAAGCTGCCCCCATTCATTTTCATTTCTCTCATCCAACAAGGGTTTCAGCTCTTTCACCAGTTCCTCTCCGAGGTAATCCGGCTGCAGATATGACAACGCAGCCCATTCGTTAAGCTTATTGAATTGCACCCCCGGAGATGGATTACTATCCGGTACATTCTTAACATAGTAATAGAGGAAGCTGGCCAGATCATCCAACCGGGATTGTCCAAAATGTTCGATTCCAAATAATTCAAACCATTGACCATTATTCAACAGATAAAGCAGAAAGGTCCGGATCTGCGGTATTACTTCGAATGTTGTATCGGAGATCCGTCTGACCAATGGCGACAACAGAAAATCAGATACCGTAGCAAGATCTATCCTTTGCGTTTCCCCACTGCTCCTGTAAGTATTGAAGTTGAGCCAGATAAGATTAGCCAGGTCTGCATTCAACACCAATGGCAGTGCTGCATGACAGGCATATACGATATGACCAAGGCCATATCTCCTTCTGTTTTCGCCAGTACAGAACTGCTGATAATAACTTTTCAGTCTGTAGTTGGCATCTTCATCCAAAATCAGGGAACCAGCTTTAACAGGTAACATTGTATTATGGTTTTAAAACGGGTTTTCCTTTAAGTATAGCTACAGCGTTATCAATACCAGTTTTGGTAGCCTCAAACATAGGTACTTTCTCACTAATATCAGCAGCATTAGTAAACTCCCAGCGATAGGCTGGTACAGGGTTTATCCATGCCACTCTGGACACCATAGACTTTAATTGTCCGACAAAGTCCAGTGTTTTATTTTTTCTATTTTCACTGTTATCTCCTGCAAAACCACCAGCATCACTATATATGAGTACCACTATATTACCACGGAAATACGGCGTCAGTAGCTCCTTCAACTTTTTGGGTGACATCCCATCATCCGTATTAAGAAAAAAATCACCCTCTTTTTTAACCGGAATACCATTAAAGTATTTTTCACCGCCCTCCATATAAAGACCACTTTCTGCCGCTGTTGATAGAAGCGCTCTTCCAAACTTTCCTACCGCTACCATAGACTTTGAATTGTCTAGTAATATCAGAAGATGCCGCTCATTTACAGTTTTCTTTTTATAGACAAGGTCAGAGAAAAATCCGTTTTTAATCATCAGGTCAACAGTACCTTCAATACTTACCTCAGCAGAAGTACCGTATTCCCCATATACAGATAACCTTTTCCAGGCGTGCAACAAATCTCTGCGCCGAACAGGGAAATAATCATCATTCAGCATATAAAGAGACTTTTCGCGAGGAAGCAAAATTTTTGGTTTCTTCTTATCAATGAAATTAGCGTCCTTCCTCAGTTTTCCAGCGTCAAAGTGATACTGTGCCGGGTCACTCTCCAGGTCAGGAGGTGGAACTGGTGGCAAAGGCGTATTTACAGGAGAATTCTGATTGTTTATGTCTAAATTAGTCCTGGCTGCAGCAGGTATTTCAGCTTGCTTTTCGTTCTGCTCCGCCTGTAGTAAAGGCGTTTTAACCAATGCATTACTCAACACTGCAGTAGTCTCCTGCACTTCCTTTTGCTGCGTTATTGATTCAAATACTGTCTTCAATAAACTGACCTGTTCCTTCATTATTTGCCTGAACGCTGCTCTGTCATCCAAAGACTTCAACCACATCGTTTCCAGTATTGACATAAAATTGTCGATACTTTCTAACTTAAACCCTGGAGTATCCAGCAAACGAAATAATAGAAAATAAGCATCCAGACCGGGCTTGATGGACTGGATACTGCTTAACTTATTAAAAAGCTGCAGAAACAAAGGCGATGTTGATTTAACTATCATGACGCAGGGAAATCTTTAGGCTTTCTTCGTCCTTGAGTAAGGCTTCGTGATAAATTGGTCTTCCATCCTTCAGAAACTCAATTGGGTCCGTACTTCCAGCATGATAGTGAGCTATCAGGTTCATCCAATCCATTAGTTCGGCTGTGGTAACATTTTTATTACTGAACCCTTTGTCGCTTATTTCTTTCCTTAATTTTTCGAAAATATTCAATGCGGGTGTTATCAACAAAGCTTCATCCAATGAGGGGAATTGTGCCTTGAGTATTTCTTTCAGCTGAATATCTTCAAAACCGATATGATGAAAAAGACACCTGCGCAAAAAAGCCGCGGGCAACGGTTTCTCATCATTACTAGTGATGATTACCAAGGGTCTCAGGTTTTTATTTGCGGTGATTATTAGGGTATCATTTCCCTTGATTTCCGGGATAGGAAACTCCATACGGTCGAGTTCCCATAGCAGATCATTAGGAAAGTCTATATCTGCTTTGTCAATTTCATCAATCAGCATAACTTGCGGGGCAACCAAACCCTCCTTATTACTTCTGGAAAATGCCTGTCCCAGTGGCCCCAGTTCGATAAACTGACCTGACGCTTTATAGGTACCATCACCATTGCTTTTCAATTCGATTTTCAGTTTCTCCGGCCCGGTATTCAGATTGGCTTCACTTAGCCGCTCCAGGTGTTTGATCGTATAAAGTCCTTCCTGTGCTTTGGAAGTAGACTTCACATTCCATTCAAAATAATTACCCTTATAATCTTTCCCGAAAAACTCTGCAGCAACTGCCTTTGCCAAAGTACTTTTTCCACAACCGGGTTCCCCTTTTACCAATAGAGGACGCTTTAGGATCAAGGCCAGATTGACAGCAGCCACCAGAGATTTAGAAGGAATATATGCGGATTCCACCCCTAGCTTTTCGGCATCTGCTTTTGTTTTGAGTGCTTCTCCGGTGTATCTTGTTTCATTAGTCATGATGTAAAAATTTAGAGGCGATATCAGGGCAGCCGGAAAGATTGCAAATGTTCTTAATGATTTTCCCCGGCAGCAATTCTGGTTCCTGATCAAACACAGTTTTTATATTGGTCCATAATAACTCTTCAAAGAGGTAATGAAAGTTTTCTTCCATTCGTTTGCTGCCTTTATACCAACGCTTATACCCGACGTGGGTCAGTGGTTTTACAGTTTTAACGTGCAAAATATCGATCGTTCGCACAAACTGATTAATAAATGAATAATCAGTATTATGATCATCAATTATCACCATGTACACCTTCTGTTGTTGAGCTAAAGCATTCATCTTTTCTACTATTTCTACCAGACTGCGAATTAAGGATTCATAAATCCGGGAATTTCTCTTTACAGCAGTATTATCATGGGGAATCCGTATTTCTATCACAATATCAGAATGAGGCACATTTTTCATCATCGTTAAAAACCTTTCATTATCAGATTTCCCTTGATTAGAACTACCAGCAATGATATCTACCATATCTTCAGGCGGATTCTCCAGAAGCTGGATTGGAACACGAATTTTCTCTATTAGCTTTTCTTTAAAAATATCATCATAAAGCAATTTACAAACCCTATTCAGCCCACTATCCGGTGTTCCTGAAATAATAAAAAACGAGGGGCTTTTCCCTGACATTTCCAGGTCTGAAAACTCATCCACTTGCTCATTATAATTTAATATCTCCAGAACTTTCGGAAGTAGTTCAATACGCTGCCTTTTTCGGACAATATCAGTTTTGCCAGCTAATTTAAATTCACCGGGTACGTCCACCTTAAACAAATGCCCATATTCCACTTGTGAAGAAGAACCCACAAATTTACTTTGTACTTCTCTTGCAATATTTTCCCAAGATACTGACTCTGCTGTGTTGTCTTTAAGAAGATCAAGAAGCTGCCCGGTAAATTTACTATTCGTATTCCGTTCCCCAGCCAAGGCTAACTCATAGTCCCTTGTTGCAGCAAGATAAAATCTTGACATTGGTATTCCATTATCCCTACCATCCTTCATTTTACGCCTGAAATACTGACTAACATTCAGCATACCTCCGGAAAAACAGCAATCACAGATTACCAGAATATGTCCAAATCGGTATTTTTCCAGTTTGCGCAAAATATCACTTGCTTCAACCCAGAAAGATTCGTCCTTGATTTTTCTAGGGTCCTCTATATAAGGAACCCAGAAGAAATCGTTTTTTTCAGAATCCGTAGAATCTCCATGACCTGAAAAATAAATAATAAGATTGTTAGTAGGGTTGTTTATTGGTGACTCAATTATATCACCCAGTGCATACAAAATATTTTCTCTTGTAGCTTCTTCATTATATAATACCTCTCCTTTTACAACATCATTAAACTCCTTTGTCAATACCTCAATCAGATCTTTACAATCTTTCACACAATTCGGTAACGGTTTGTCCCGATAATTATCAATACCTATAGCAAAAATATAGGTCTTCCCTTCACTTTTTTCCGCGCTTAGTGTTGGGTTTGTGGATCGTTTGCCAATAAAAGGTTCTTTTGTCACTTCAGACTCCGATTCAACCATAATAAAGGTTTTGACATATCTGCTTTCAAATGCTGCCAGGTATTATTTACGGGATATCCTGAATAAAAATGATTCAGATGGGGCTGCAAAACCTTGTACTTCCCGGTACTCCGACCAATTTTTCAAGCTACAGAATGAAAATACAACAAGGTAAATATATAGTTTTTTTATTACTCAACCAATAGCTATATTGTTGTAAACTAGGAGGTTAACCATTAGCCTGCCACCACCTAAAAAAGGTATCGCGGTTTAATTATCTTGTTTATTATAGTTTAATTTATTTTACTACTTTTAAGTAATTCCGCGTGTGGAAGCTGAATTCGTAACATATCGTTAATAATAAGCTTTCCATGATTTATATACTTTTGTGTTATGAGGAACAATGAGCAGATTAGATCTCTCTTTCAAAAAGTCTGCAGTGATGATATGCAGGCATACAATGAGTTATATCTTGCTTTGTGCCAGCAGCTGCTTCATTTTTCCGCCGCGATCGTCTCGTCTTTCCATCTTGCAGAAGAAGTAGTTTCCGATGTTTTTGTTACCCTATGGCAAAAGCGCCATCAGTTGTCGCATGTAGAAAACCCTGTTGTTTACCTGTATGTCATTACCAAAAATCTTTCATTAAACACGTTACAGCAACAACGTCGTCACCTACACGAAAACCTGGAATTACTGGATACTGCTGCACTGATAATAGCGCCGGATGCAGAGAGCAGTATGATCTCCGCGGAAGTGTCGCAGAAGATAGAATCAGCCATACGTAGCCTGCCGGCCCGCTGCCAGCTTATCTTCCGGCTCGTAAAACACGACCGGCTCAGTTACCGCGAAGTAGCAGATCTGCTTAATATCTCCCCAAAAACCGTTGATGCCCAACTGGCTACTGCCGTTAAAAAAATATCCCAGGCAGTACGTTTTGACCTGTCCAGCGAACTGGCAAAATCCTACCTCCACCTCGACTCCTAATTTTTTTTCAAAACGCATAGGGAATTCCGATGCGTAATACTGTCCTTTTAATATCTGAAGATCATGGATCAGGAAAGATTATATACCCTACTGACCAGGGAAATCGCCAACGAACTCACGCCCGCAGAGGCAGAGGAACTGCAGCAACTACTGCAGCAGTATCCGCATGCCTCTTATATCCGGGAAGTGTTTACAAAACCCTGGCAGGAAACAAGCTATGGAAGCACTCCTGAGCAGCTGCAACAAATGCAGGCCAGACACCTGCAACGTCTGCAGGCAGCCACCTCTTCAGCAGCAACCATCACCGATGACGTAACCACTACCACCCCGGTACGCCGCCTCTGGTGGCGCGTAGCTGGCGTTGCAGCCAGCATCGCGCTGATAGCCTTCACCGGATGGAAGCTGTTGTACCACCCTGCCACCCAACCGTTGCCGCTGGAAAAACTGGTAACGTCGAAGGGTACACGCTCTCAACTGTTATTACCGGATGGCTCCCATGTATGGCTGAATGCAGGCAGTAAACTGAACTATCCACCAACATTTGCCGCCGGCCAGCCAAGAATGGTGGAACTGGAAGGAGAAGCCTTTTTTGAGATTGCCACTGATGTCAACAGACCCTTTCGGGTAAAAACCAAATCCTTTACCATACTGGTATTGGGCACCTCTTTTAATGTGCGGGCTTACCCGGAAGAAGACAGTGCCGTCACCTCTCTGGTAAATGGTGCCGTAGAAGTACAGCTGGACCAGGTCGGCCAGCAAAAAGTCCTGCTTCGTCCAAATGAAAAACTGACGGTGCCCGCCGGATTGTTTGCCAATCCGGATGATGCACGGCTACACGAAAACGAAACAGGAAAATTACAGATCCCGATATACAAACAACAACTGACACAGGTAAAAGACAGCATCGTTTCTGAAACAGCCTGGGTAAAAAATAAACTGGCATTCAAACATCTGGAACTTGAAAAAGTAACGGCATTGCTGGAACAATGGTATGGCGTGGAAATAGGCTTCCATAACGAAGAGAAGAAACGACTGTACTTTACCGGTATGTTTGAAACAGATAGTCTAGATGAAGTCCTGGATGCATTAACATCTACAGGGTCATTTACTTACACTAAAGATACAAGAGGAAAAATCTGGATTGAATAGTCCAATCTGTTTAACATAAAACTAACCATATGGCTTAATTCACATCTTACAACACTGATTCCAACTTACTTCCTTAGCGGATAAAGAAAACGGGAAATGTTCGCACCATTCCCCGCTCATTTATCGGTTAACGGCTTTGTATTGTCTTTTGCGCAACAAACAAAAATTAATTAACCAACAAAACAAATTTATGAAAAAAAACACAGTGGACAATTGTGCCCTGCAACGGCGGGGCTTGTATAAGCTGTTAATTTTTATGAAATTTCTTACACTATTCATAACGGTAGCCTGCCTGCATCTGAGTGCTGCAGTGCGCTCCCAGTCAAGGATAACGTTGAAGATATCACAGGTACAGCTTGAAAAAGCACTGGTCATGCTGGAAAAGACCAGTAGCTATCGCTTTGTGTACAATGATGATAATCTTCCGTTGCATCTCAAAGTATCGCTGGATGCCAACGAGCTGTCTATCGACAAAGTAATGGGGCAATTGCTGAACAAAACAGCACTGGGGTACCGTATCATTCCGGGTAACCTTATCGTGATCGCTCCTGCAGCCATTGTAAGCAAAGATGTGGTTGTAAAGGGAAAGATCATCACCCCTGCAGGCGAGGCACTTCCCGGCGTTACCGTACGGCTGAAAAATACAGCCGTTGGCGTTACAACAGACGCTAAAGGTAATTTCGAAATAAAAGTGCCGGAAAACGCCGTACTGGTTGTTTCTTACATAGGGTTCAACCAACAGGAGGTTAGTCTTAATGGAAGAGATAATGTGACCATCACTATGGAGCCTTCCAAAAACTCTATGGAAGAAGTGATCGTAGTGGGTTATGGCACCCAGAAAAAAATCAATGTTACAGGCGCCATCGACCAGATCAGCGGAAAACAGCTGGCAGAAAGACCGATAGCCAATGTTATGCAGGGTCTGCAAGGTGTGAGTCCTGGCTTGAATATCACCTACAAAGGCGGTGCTCCCGGCCAGACTCCTAAAATCAATATCCGTGGTGTAACCTCCCTGAATGACAAAACAGATGCACCCTTAATCATTATTGATGGTATCACCGCAGCCACCGACGACCTGCTGCGGCTGAACCCTTCCGACATCGCTTCCATTTCTGTATTGCGCGACGCTGCCTCTGCGGCCATCTATGGTGCCCGTGCTGCTTTTGGCGTGATCCTCATCACCACCAAACAAGGTACCACCGGCGGCCGGCAATCTGTCAGCTATAACAACTACTTCGCGAAATCCCGCCGAACTGTAATGCCGGATGCGGTAACCGATCCTTATATCGTTTCCCGTGTAATGGAAACAGCCACGCATAATACCCCCTGGGCCTATGTGAGCTATTCCGATGAATACTATAAATGGGCCAGAGAAAGGTCGGATGATCCTTCCCTCCCGGATACCCGCATCGACCCCAGCGACCCTTCCAAATGGGCTTATATGGGCAGCAATAACTGGAACGATTACTTCTTCAGTAAGTCTAACTTCTCCCAATACCATAGTATCTCTTTGAACGGCTCCGCTGAAACAGCGAAAAAAATGCCGGTGTCATACCTGCTTTCAGCCGACTTCACCGATGAGAACGGCCTTAACAGACTGGCTAAAGACAAATGGGACCGCTATGGGCTGCGCAATAAAATCAATATTAAACCATTGAGCTGGCTGCAGGTAGACAATAACCTCAGCATATACCAGACCAAAGCGGATGCACCTACCTATAAAATCACCGACGTTTATTACCTGCAACCCACTATGGTGGCGGTAAATCCTGATGGCACCTGGGCCAACACCAGCGCCGGACGCCTGGCAGCACAACTTGTAGACGGCGGCAGGACCACACAAACACGCTTCGGCTTCCAGAACGTAATCAGAGGCGTAGCCTCCTTCCTCAACAACGACCTGCAGATTACCGGTGACGCCAGCTTCAAACGGGAACAATGGAAATATCATACAGACTCCAAAAAATACAATATCGGCTTCGGCCCCAATGATATCCGTCAGGAAGGTGGTACAGGATATGTGGCAGAAAACAATGCCATGGCTATCCACGATGTATATGACCTCTATGCCAACTATCACAAAACCCTCGGCAAAGACCACAAAATCCAGCTGTTGGGCGGCTTTAACCAGGAGAGCTATGAATGGAATAAATTAAATGTTACCAAACAAGGACTTATCTCTTCATCCCTGCCTTATATAGCACTGACCAGCGGTGATAGCAAACTGGGCACCGATTATACAGCCTATGCAATCAGAAGTTTCTTTGGCAGGATCAACTATACCTACAAAGACCGTTATATCATCGAAGCCAATGGCCGCTATGATGGCTCCTCACGCTTCCCTTCCAACAAACGCTGGGGACTCTTCCCTTCCATCTCAGGAGCCTGGATCGCCAGTGAAGAAAGTTTCATGAAAGGTATTTCCAAACAATTACCAACACTTAAAATCAGAGCTTCTTACGGAAACCTGGGCAACCAGAGCGTTAGCGATTTCGGATATATCCAGACACTTCCTACCGATCTTTCCGGTTATCTGATCGGAGGGAATATCAATCAAACCATCATCAAAAGCGCACCGAATATCCTCGTAGATCCCAACAACTATACCTGGGAAAAGGTAACCACAGCCAACATAGGCACAGACGTGGGATTGTGGGGCAACATTGTACAGGCTACTTTTGATTATTATATACGTAATACCATCGGTATGCTGTCGAAAGGTGTGGAGTTGCCGGCAGTACTCGGCACAGCACCTCCCATGCAGAATTCTGCAGACCTCTCTACCCGTGGCTGGGAGCTTACACTTGGCTACCACAATACCTTCAACGTTGGGGGTGACCCACTGAGCTTTGGTGCAAAAGTGTTTGTGTCTGATGATAAGACGAAGATCACCCGTTTCAAAAATGATCAGCAACTGCTGAATACTTACCGGGAAGGACAGACCCTTGGCGAAATCTGGGGCCTTGTTAATGATGGCGTCTTCAAAAACAAAGATGAAATCAAAGCCCTGGATGAAAAAGCGATCATTCCCTGGGGAGCCCTCGATATCGTACCCGGATGGCCTAAATACAAAGATCTCAACGGTGATGGCAAAATTGATCGTGGTCCAAGTACCAAAGATCCTCAGGACCTCACTATCATTGGCAACAGCAGTCCGCGCTACCGTTTCGGCATCAACCTGGACGCCAGCTGGAAAGGTTTTGATATAAACGTTTTCCTGCAAGGCATCGCCAAGATGGATTATTATCCGCACCATTATCTCTTCTGGGGGCCTTATCAACAGCCGTATGCCAGCATTTACCCATGGAACCTCGACTACTACCGCGGTACAGCTGACGATGCTTCCCTGCGCGCACAGCACTCCCAGTCCTATATCAAGGCCGGCCTCGCAGATGCCAATCCAAATGGCTATTTCCCTGTATTACAGTCATGGCTGGCGGACAACAACTATGGCAGCGGCCTGGATATCCCGCAAACAAAATATCTGCTGAACGCGGCCTATCTCCGTGTCAAAAACCTGACGATAGGATATACACTGCCGCAATCTGTTTTAAAACGTTACCGTATCTCACGCTTACGTGTATTTGTCTCCGGTGAAAACCTCTTCGAGTTTTCTGCCATCAAAAAATATCTCGATCCGGAATCCATTACAGATGGCTACGGATGGGCATATCCTTATCAGCGCAAATATGCTGTAGGTATCAATCTTGACCTGTAATCCCTGATATGGTAATCTTTTAAACACCGTAACATGAAAAAAATTTCCATCATAATAATAACCGGTCTTCTGTTGGCCGGCACTGCCTGCAAAAAATCTTTTTTCGACCGGTATCCGCAGGATGCCATCTCCCCACAGCTCTTTTTTAAATCAGAAGAAGATCTGGCATTGTATATCAATGGTCTGCTCTCTATGTCTGGCACAGGGATCTACTATGATGACCAAAGCAGCGACAATATGGCCACTACCGCTGCCAAAGAAGTCAAAAACATCATGACCGGTTCACCCAGCTCCAAAAATCTGCCTGATGGCTGGGACTGGGCACGTCTGCGCAACATCAATTATTTTCTGGAGAACTACAACAAAGCCCAGGCTACCCAGGATGTAAAAGACCATTATGCAGGCATGGCCAGATATTACCGCGCACTCTTTTATTTCGGTAAAATAAAACGTTATTCAGATGTGCCCTGGTATGGTCAGACAATGAACCCCAATGATACCGCACAACTGTATAAACCCTGTTCCCCGCGGGCGCTCGTAGTAGACAGTATGATGGCAGACCTTAGTTTTGCCGTCGCCCATATACGCAGCAACGTACCTTCCGGTACTCCCAACGTATGGGCCGCCAAAGCACTGTTTGCACGCATTGCACTATACGAAGGCACCTTCCGTAAATACCACCCGGAACTGAATCTGCAGGCCACTGCCGGACGTTTTCTGGATACCGCCATCAATGTAACACAGGATATTATTAAAAACGGCGGTTTCACCATCTATAACACCGGCAATCCTACTCAGGATTATGCCACGCTCTTTAGCAGTCAGGACCTGCTCCAGAACAAGGAGGTGATACTGGCCTATCCTTATGATGCCAGCAAATCCGCCAGCAGCGGCGGTACCGGCACTGTCTTCGGAGACTACGAACAGTCACCTGCCCGCGACCTCGTACAGACTTACCTCATGAAAGATGGTACCCGCTACACCGATCAACCCGGATACGATCAAATGCAGTTTGTACAGGAGTTCCAGGACCGCGATCCCAGATTGAAGCAAACACTGGCCTGGCCCGGTTTTGTAAAAGCTGGTGATAACAAACCATATATCCAGCGTCTGAATAAAAACTTCTCCGGTTACCACCAGATAAAAGGTTTTACCAATACTACCGACAATATTATAGCAGGTAGTGTAGATGTACCAATGTACCGTTATGCTGAAACATTGCTGACTTATGCAGAAGCAAAAGCCGAACAGGGAAGCCTTACACAAGCTGATCTTGACCAATCCATTAACCTGCTGCGGGCCCGCGTGCAAATGCCACCTGTCAGCCTGGCCATGGCCGGTGCAGACCCCGATATGATACTCGCAGCCAGGTATCCTGATGTAAGCGGCCCGATGAAAGGTGTCATCCTTGAAATACGCCGGGAAAGAAGGGTAGAACTGGCGATGGAAGGCTACCGTTTCGATGACCTGATGAGATGGCATGCCGGCAAGCTGCTCACCAAACAGCCCGAAGGCCTGTACTTCCCCGGACTCGGCAAATTTGACCTGACCGGAGATGGTGTTCCGGATATCATCCTGATAGATAAAAGTGCAGATATTCCAACAGATGATAAGAAGGAAAAAAATTCACTGGGCGTAAACCTCATCTACTACAAAGCCGGTGCCTTCGGTGATAACGTGACCGTATATATGAAAAACGGTACCGCCGGCGGTGCACTGGTTACAGAGATCACACCCAGAACATTCCTGGAACCTCAATACTACTACCGTCCGATTCCCTATACCCAAATGGTATTAAATCCTAATCTCAAACAAATTTTTGACTGGCAATAATATGAACAGAAGAGATATCATCAAGGGTAGTGGCCTGCTCGCAGCAGCCTCCTTACTATCACCGGCCATAAAGGCCGCAACAACCTCCGGCTCTAAACGCAAGCCGGCACTGACAATTGCCCATATTACGGATGTACACATAGCCGCAGGAGATAATGCCCCCGAACGTTTTATCCAATGCCTTGCAGCCGTAAAAAAACAGGGCGTTGACTTTATCCTCAATGGTGGCGACTCCATCATGGATGCCTCTTATGATAACGTTAAACGGGAGCAGGTAACTGAATTATGGAGCATATGGGACCGATGCATAGAAACCGTAAAACCTTATGCGGTATATAGCTGTCTTGGTAATCATGACATGTGGTGGAAAGCACCGTCAGAACAAGATGAGATGTACGGCAAACCTTATGTAGTTAAACGGCTCAAAATCCCAGCACGTTATTACAGCTTCACTAAAAAAGGCTGGCATTTTGTAATCCTCGATGGCAACAATGATAAAATATCGCTGGATGAGGAGCAGTTCAAATGGCTGGAAAACGATCTGCAGCAACTGGCTCCCGGTACACCTACATTAGTGATGTCGCATTATCCCATCCTGGGTGTAACACCCACACTGGTAGGTGGTGGTCATAGCGACCATGTAAAACTGAAGAACCTCTTCTACAAACACAAGGATAAAGTGAAGATATGTCTCAGTGGTCACAACCACCTTGCCGACAATGCCCTATACAATGGTATTCATTATTGCTGCAATGGTTCCATGTCTGGCTTCTGGTGGGGAGCCGGTGATAAGGATTCTGCCGGCAAAGGATACTACTTCGAGACACCGCCGGGATATGCTATCCTGCGGTTATACGAAGATGGACAAGTGGAGAATGAATATATCGCACATGGATATTGATAGGAAAAAAATTATCACAATGAAGTACCTCAAAAAGTCAAACACTTTTTGGGGTACTTCATATAAGTATAAAAAGTTCCGTACTGAAGCTATTGTTTTCAAGCAAAAAATCAATCGAAGCAGTTTTGTTTTTTTAAATATATTTGATCTGTGAAAGCAAAATATTCTGTATTATCATGTAACCCGTATTAGCCTTTTTATTTTCTCAAATTTTCTTCCCTATGAACCTTAAAAATAGCTTGATAGCTATCGCCCTGCTGTGCTCATTTGTAGCCTGTAAGAAAGACGCCCAGGAATCAACGGATACTGTAGCTATAGATGTAGCCATAAAATCTGCCATTGCTCCAAAGGAAATTACTGCTGGTAAAAATATATTTTTACCAATTGACAATCCGACTCTTATTATTAAAGACTCTGCAAGAATTAAAGCTGCTGTCGCATCAAATAACAAGAACAGCCAGCTTACTGCAAAAGCCAGTTGTAATACCAATCTTGAGTTTGGTAATTTCAATTGTTCCAACAATACCATCGATATAAAAATGACTAACTGCTGGGGACTTGGAGGACAGTATGACTGGTACCTTTATCAGCAAGCTACCAATAGTTATATTTATATTGGAACGAACTATGACGACGATCATAGTGTAACGATATCAAATTTCAATTTCTCAAATCTGAATGGTCAAATCAGACTTGAATGCCACATTACTTTCTATGATCCTACTTTAGGAGTATATCAACTGGTGAAACAGTTTTCCAATTATGTCAACAAAAGTGTTTTTACAGCAAAGCCAATTATATATACAGGCGCTAAACCATTCATGCAATATTGGGATGGAAACAGACAGGATCACCTTTATACCGCAGACTGGTGCGAAATAGGCGTGCAGGATAAAGGCTATATCTATGAAAGGATTATTGGTCATATCTATACTACACAGGTAGCCGGATCAGTTCCCTTACACCGATATTTTAACGCCAGGACCGAAGATCACTTTTATACCACGAATTATAATGAATTAGGTGGTGGCGGTGCAGGGTATGCTTACGAAGCCATTGCTGGTTATGTGTTTAAGTCTCAGGGGAGTGATCCGAATTTAATCCCTGTATACCGTTATAACCATGCGGGGAAAGGTGACCATTTCTATACTTCCGATTTTACTGAACTCGGAAACGGCAAGGATGGTTATGCTATTGAAAATGAGATTTTCTATATGTTGAAAAACTAATTTTAAATACTGCAATATTGCTTTCGCAAAATGAACCTGGATCAATATCAGAATTGGTCCAGGTTTTTAATTTGAAAAAAATTAGTTATTTACCCTCTTTGTTATCTTGACCCGCTTTTATAATTAATCACCAAAAAACCTTATACTTGTCTACATCACCAAATCCTTGAATGTAACACCCATGGCCTATTATATCAATCTTTTCTCTCCAGCCACCTACGAAGCCTTCTCCAACTCAGACAAAAGCCTTTCCGGTTTTATGGAGAACAAGCGTTCTATCGCTAAAAACCTTGGCCCTGGTGATAAGCTTATTTGTTATGTAACCAAACTATCGAGATGGATAGGCGTCATGGAAATTAACAGTCTCCTGTTTGAAAACGATAAACCTATATACTTGCCGGTTAATGATCCATATACGTTACGTTTTAAAATCAATCCCGCTGTCTGGCTGCCTTTTGAACAAGGTATCCCGATTACGGACGACAGAAGCTTTAATCATTTGTCTTTTACCAGCACGCTGCCGGCCGGCAGTAATACCTGGACTGTACACTTAAGAAGCAATCTGCGCAGACTGAAGGATGAAGATGGTGCCTATCTGGAGAAAATACTGCTGCAACAGCAGTCTGCTCCTGTTACCTATACACTCACTGATGCTGATCAGAAAAAGATCGACACTTCCGTCACAGCATTACAAACAACAGGTGCTATTGAGCTCACCATTCCGGAGCGCGAAGACCCCGTTATCCTGTCCAATCAGCCCATTCCAAAGGAGAGCATCAGGATACAGGCCAAACTGGCTGAAATAGGGGAGAAAATGGGTTTCAGCATATGGTTGCCAAAGGCTGACAGACAAAGAGTACTGGAGCACTGGCATACAGCAGATAACAGCCTGCTGGAGACACTACCATTAAATTATGTAAACGCTGTACTGAAAACCATCGAAAACATTGATGTGCTGTGGATCAGCCGCAACATGATCGTCAGAGCCTTTGAAGTAGAACATACCACTTCTGTTTACTCCGGTATTCTCCGCATGGCCGACCTTATGGCACTACAACCCAACATGAATGTGAAACTACATATCGTAGCTCCGCAGGAAAGACGGGATAAAGTTTTCCAGGAAATAACAAGACCCGTATTTTCATTCATGGAACATGGCCCTATGAAAAATACGTGTACCTATCTGAGTTATGAGAGTGTATTACTCATCGCGGAAGATAAACACCTCGCCAGTCTCAAACCTACTGTCCTGGATGAATATGATGAATCAGCCCCGGAATCCTGATTTTATTATCTTTGAGTAAGATGCTCATGCAGCCTTACATACCCTCCGCACCACTGCAACCTTTCATTCAGGCTTACAAAATCATTGAAAGCCAGGATGAACGGGTTAACCGGGTATTGCCTGAAACTACGCCGGCTATCGCCTTCCGTTATAAAGGCCAGATCAATTACCTCAGCGATCAGCAGGCCAGTCCAGTGCCGGCAGCCGTCATCTCAGGATTGAGGTCTTCTGTGCGGCTGATCAACTACCAGGAAAATACCGCAGCTATTATTGTGCAGTTTAAGCCTGCCGGTGCAGCTGCTTTCTTTAAAACACCACTACATGAACTGTTTGAACACAGCATTTCATTGGATAATTTCATCAGCCGCCAGCAGACAGCTATCATAGAAGAACAGCTGGCCGAAGCCAAAACTACCCACGAGAAAATAACGATTATTGAAACACTGTTACTTTCTTTACTGCAAGGCTACAAACAGGACAATCTGATATTAAACGTCCTTCAGCAAATACAAACAACACAGGGAGATCTCCCTATAAAAACCCTGGCTGCATCCAACTACCTAAGCCAGGACGCTTTCGAAAAACGTTTCAGAAAAACCATCGGCACTTCGCCCAAACAATACGCCTCCATCATCCGGTTAAAATCTCTCATCACCCGCAAACAACCCTCTCAAAGCCTTACTGATCTGGCCCTGGATGCCGGTTATTTCGATCAGGCCCATTTCAACAAAAGCTTCAAACGTTTCACCGGCCTCACACCCTCTCATTTCTTCCAGTCACCGCTGTTCTGGTAAAATCAATGATTTTTTACAATGATAAGGCTGTCCTAAAACTGAATTTTGCTGTATAAAAACAAACAATGATCAAACAATTACTGGGTGGTCTGTTGCTTATAGCAACTACTGCCTTCTCACAGCAAAAAGTATCAGATATGGAAACAATACAGCAACAAAACAAAGCCGCCATCATCCACTTTTATGAAGATATCCTCAACCAGCGAAAATTCGCCCAGCTGGATGGCCTCATCTCCCTGGAGTATGCCAATAGCCAGGGAGGAAGCGGTATACAGGGATTTATACAGTCGGCACAAACAGTCCTTCAGTCATTTCCCGATGCCCAATGGAGCTTGTCATTGGTAATGGCAGAAGGTGATAAAGTCTTCGTAAAACAAACCATGCAAGGCACTCATCAAAACACTTTTCAGCACATCGCACCTACACACAAAGCCGTTACCAGCGAAGGAACCGCCATCTATACTTTCAAAAACGGAAAAATTATAAGTCACGAAGTTCAGACAGACCGGCTGGGCTTTCTACAACAATTAGGCGCCATCCCCGCAGATATTACGTCAACGAATAAACGTAATCAGGTGTACTTCATCGATAAATTCATTGTACCGTCAGCGGCTATCAGTGAATTCACTCAAAAAATGAACTACAACAGAACCTTTATTCAAAAACTGGAAGGTTTTATGGGAGATAAGGTATTTCAGCACCAGGAACCAAACGGACAGTACTCCGTTATTACCGTTGCCACCTGGAAAAATCAGGAATGTCTGGACAATGCCAAAACACAGGTGCAGGCTGAATACAAGCGGATTGGTTTTAATCCTGCCGGATTTTACCAGCAGTTGCATATTCAGATGGAAAGAGGTATTTATCAGGGAAACGATTAATTCTGGCTATTCTCCAATAATGCCATCATACTCAATACCAGTGGGAAAGCGCTGTCCATACCTTTGCGGAGGGCCCGCAATGCCTGCGACATCTTCTTTTCCACTGTTTTCACAGAGATCTCCATTTTACCGGCTATCTCACGGTAGGTAAGTCCTTCCTCACGGCTCATGCCAAAGATCATCCGCTGATCTTCCGGGAAGGAGGCCAGCACCCGCTGCAATACGGTATCCAGCTCTTTAAATGCCAGCGGTTCATGAATGAGCAGGTCTTTGGAAATAAGAGCCAGCCGCTCGTAGAAGTTAATGTCTGACTTGAGATTACGCAGGGCTTTCAGTTCCTGGAAGCGCACCGCCTGAAAAAGGTAAGCCTTCAGATGCAATACCTCCACTTCCTTACGGCGATGCCAGAGAGAGATGAACACCTCCTGTACAATGTCCTGTGCGAGGTCGCTGTCAGTCAGCATATGCTGAGCACGCAGGTACAGCACTTTCCAGTAACGGTTATACACCGCCGTGAAGGCTTCCTGATCATCCTGTGTGATCTGTTGCCAGAGCTGATCATCCGTGTATGTACTGCAGTTTGACATTCAGGTGTTTATTCGGTTAGTTGCGGGTATACAGACAGGAAGTAACAGAGATCTCTGCTTCAAAACACATTCAAAAAATAATATATGAAGCAGGTTGGTTTAGGGCGAAGATAATTTCAGAAGGGAAATAATGCAAATCCTTTTTCAAAACAAAAGGTGTAGCGATCATCGCTACACCTTGTCTACATAGGATATGGTGGTACTATTACAATTTTTCCAGGTCATCAACCAGCGCCTGCGCCAGTTTCTGTATTTTGGAGGTCTCTGCATCTGCCAGTGCTCTGGCCTTGCGGGCTGCTACCAGACCTTCTTCTTTTTTCTTCATAGAAAGGCATACCCATCCAAAAGTGCTTTGAATGCTGTATTCTTCAGGATTTACTTCCACAGCGCGTTTAGCCAGTTTATAAGCCTGTGGCAGGAAAGCGGATGTTTTAGCATCAGCATCCCGTTTGCCATTCAGGCGACGGGCCAGAAAACTCAGTTTTTCACCATCATTCTTTAAAACACCTTTCATCGCCTTGTCGGTGAGTTTTATATATTCATTGAGTTTGTTTTCCTGGAAAAAGAATTCTGCTTCCAGCATCACGGCCTGGCGCTGCCTTTCAGGCTGCGGGGATTTTTTGAAGTGGTCCAGACCGGCGTAGAAACCTTTTGCATCTCCGGCATAGATCATCGGATACAGCATACTGGAGATAAGACGGTCAGCAAGAGCATCCCTTTCCGCCTGATTGGCGTAAGAAGCAAACTGGGCCTGGTTGGCCAGATAGTATTTGCCTAATCTGTCTTTACCGGATTCGGCGATGTTTTTGATGGCCTTCCAACCCAGTGAAGAATTCAGCTCATTCTCCGGGAATTTCTCACTGATTTCTTCACCGATCTTGCTTGCAGCACGACGGTCCGATTTATGCACCGCCAGGTAATAATTAATCAGGAAGGGAATGCCTCTTTCTCCGGCATTATAGCGGGCAGACAAAGATGACATATTACGCTCCGGATCACCCGCCATACGGGCTTCTTCCAGGAACTCCTCTACAGACATGCGGGAACCGGTACGATGTACTACTTCACCTTTACCATTGATAAAAAGATAGGTAGGAAAAGACTGAACATTATACTGTTTTCTTAAATCAACACCTTCTCCCTTTTCCATATCCTGCTTGGTGTTGATGAAATGCTGGTTGTAATACTGATATACTTCCGGCACGTTGAACACATTTTTCTCCATCCATTTGCAGGGGCCGCACCAGGAGGTGTAACAGTCGAGGAATACCAGTTTATTTTCTTTGGTGGCCTGGTCCAGCGTAGCCTGCCAGGAAGCGTTGTTAAACGCTATCTCTTCCTGGGCATTGCTTTGGAGTGCTGCCAGCATCAGGAAAGCGTAAAGAATTCTCTTCATAAAATATTATAAATGCCCGGAGAAAAGTTTTCTCCGGGCAGTGATCAAAATTATTTATCGTTCGTATTGCGGAATGTTGGGATTTACCGCGAGTACCTTAGGAGGAACCGGCAGAATATATCGTTTATCATTCGCCGGCAAAGTAAAGGTCTGTGCACCCTGTGTATGGGTAATGGTTTTAGCGAAGCGCGGATCTTTGTTCAAACGTTTGAGATCAATCAGGCGGGTACTTCCCATAAAAGGCATTTCCCTTCTGCGTTCTTCCAGTACAAGTCTTAATGCATCATCGCTGGTATTGGCAACCAGTGGCTGATTATTCTCAATACGGCTGTCACGCAGTGTATTCATCAGCTGGATAGCTCTTGCCGGGTCACCAACCCTTGCCTCACACTCTGCAGCGATCAGGTATAACTCCGGTGTGCTGAATCCCAGGTTGAACTCAACATAAGGCGCCCATAATTCTCTGCCGGGAAAGGATACCGTTCCTCCACCCAGATTGGATTCACCATGACAGAAGAAAAGTGCAAAACGTTTATCTGTAGCGCCGGCAGGGAGATCCTTTTTATAAGCATTAATTAAATCACTACTTGCATATACTTCGTTGAAGAGATGGCTG
The DNA here is from genome assembly GCF_003308995.1 of Chitinophaga flava. Taxonomy (NCBI): domain Bacteria; kingdom Pseudomonadati; phylum Bacteroidota; class Chitinophagia; order Chitinophagales; family Chitinophagaceae; genus Chitinophaga; species Chitinophaga flava. The sequence goes on from NZ_QFFJ01000001.1 coordinate 2,737,195, forward strand.
GAACTGGAACTACCGTAACGGATCCAGACACTTTCCTGGTTTTGCTTGCCATCCGGAAATGCAGTACCATCACTGATTTTGCAGACACGTCCCCAGGTGGTGCCTTTTTTGTTGGTATAGATCTTATAATCCAACAGGAAGCTGTTCAGCTTCAGTGCTTCATTGGCATTGGCCAGCGCAGCCCTGTAATCTCCCATATAAAGGTTCATACGGCTCAGAAAAGCATACCCTACGCTCTTCATCGGCTTAAAATTATTGGGAACATTATCAGGCAGGTTAGGTAATGCTTCGTCCAGATCTTTTTTGATTTGTGCATATACTTCTGCCACGCTCTTACGTTCATAAGACAGGTTAATATCCTCTGACAGTACCAGGGGCACACCTAAGGCTGTAGCGGCTGTTGCAACATCATAATGCTCAGCATAAACGTTTACCAGTGACAGGTATTCAAAAGCGCGGGCCACCTGTGCTTCCGCACGCAGCCGCTTTTTATCCTGTGCAGTACCATCCGGAACATTCAGTATATTATTAATCACAGTATTGTAAGTATAGATGTGATTATAAGCTGGTTCCCAAAATGGATCTGAGTCGCTCGGTTCAAAGGTCTGACCGTTTTTAAAGGTATAGAGGCTTTTCTTGAAAACTGAATATCCTGCGAATGCCGCTGATTTTGTTACATCATTATCCTCTCCGGCTAAAACATCATCTGTGATATAGCTGGGATAAGCAGCGGTAGCCCTTATCAGGGAAGCGTTGCTCAACAGCTTCTGATAGTCCTCATAAAACTCCGGAATCGTATAGCCTTTAGGTTTAATATCCAGAAACTTTTTACATCCTGGCGTAGTTATAATGGTAGCTCCTGTCAATAACAGGTAAAATATCCTTTTCATACTTGTCCCTTTTAGAAATTAACATTTACACCAATTGTATAAGTGGTGGGTACCTTAAATCCTCTTGTTGCATTTATGTTAAAACCGCTCCATGCTTCGGGGTCCAGATGCTGTTTGTTGGCAGACCAACTCCACAGATTCTGTACCTGGAAGCTCCAGCGCATGTTCTGGATATAATATTTCTTCAGTAAGCGGCCGGGCAAATTATAGCTGAGGGTTACATCCCGCAGTTTTATATAGGATGCCTTGCTCATGTTTTTGTCTGCAGCATCCCATATCTGGGTGACGTTGTAAGGTGCGCTGAAACTATAACCGGGTGCGATATCCGGATTTGCCTCATCTCCTGGTTTTTTCCAGTAGTTGAGTGCCAGCCTGTCCATATTGGAAGTGTAGTTTAATTCCGGATATTTTGTAAGATATGGAGAGGTCACATCACGCATTACATGACCACCGTAGTAAATAAACATCACGAAGAGGTCAAATCCTTTATAATGCACCGTATTCTGCAGAGATGCTGAATAAGGAGGCACGGTGGTACCTTCATACACCAGATCATCAATTGTAAGTAAATCTGTTGATTTTACCACCTTACCATCTTTGGTATAAGCCATTGGCTTTCCTTTGTCGTCCAGGCCGGCATAACGAATGGAATACAAAGAACCCATTGGCTTGCCGACACGGTCCTGTACTCCACTCAGGTAATCGAACAGCGTATTACGGGATACGTCCAGACGGGTCAGCTGGTTTTTGTTGTAGTTGAAATTCAAAGTGGTATTCCAGCGAAAATCCCTGGTATTGATATTGGTGCTGGTCAATGTCACATCCACACCGCGGTTAAACATAGAGCCATAGTTGACCAGGTAGGAAGACCAGCCTACCGTAGGATCTGCTGTGCGATTGCCCAACAGGTCGGAAGTATTTTTATTATAGAAGTCAACAGACCCTGTCAACTTACCTTTAAACACGCTGAAGTCGACAGCCAGGTTGGTCACTCTTGTTTTTTCCCAGCGCAGTCCGGAGTTTGGCGGGCTGGATATATAAGCCTGTGATTCATTCGTCCAGTTGTTGGAGCCGTCATCCCTGGTGATCATATAAGGACCGGCTTCTTTCGGGATGTTACCGTTGATACCATAGGTAGTGCGTACCGCCAAACGATCTAACCATTTGAAATCTTCTGTGATGACATACAGCAAACCGGCTGACCACATAGGTTTGTATTGATATTTCGGATCGGTACCAAAGAGGTTGGACTGGTCTATCCTGATACTACCGGAAGCAGTTAATCTGCGTTTAAAGGTATAAGATGCATTTCCGTAGAAGAAAGCATATCTGTTTTCTCTATCAATGAAACCCATCTCTTTTTCCTTTTCTTTCCTATCCAGTCTGAACTGACCGAATAAAGCCTCTGTGCCATAAACGGGCTGGCTGAGTGCCCATTCGTCAATTGGCTTATAGTTCAGGCTGTATTCATCATACCCATATTTATACATATTGGTGCTGGCACTCCTGATTCCACGTCTTTCCGCACCTGCCAGCGCCTGGATTTCATGATCCGAATTAATCAGTTTGTTATAGTTCAACTGCATACGGAACGTATAGGAATTCGTTTCACCTCTTATCTCCCTGAACTGACCACCGATAGGAATGTAATTCAACACCTTTCCGTTTTGAATAAGTGTAGCATCGTTAATCATGGTTTTCACCGCTGCCGCATCTTTGCGATACAGCTGCTGGTCCATCGTATCTGTGCGTTCAGACTGATAACGTACATCCAGGGAAAGGCCCTGCATCAGTTTGAAGTTAGCACCGATGTTCATATTGAGATACTTGCTGGTACGGGTATAATGCTGCCTTTTGATTTCATCCAGCGGACGATAGGTTTCATCCTGCAGACCCAGTTTGTTCAGCCGGTCAATTTCATACTGAGACTTTGACTGGTACCATTGAGCTGGTTGTCCGTTTTCATCCCGGAGCATATAGTAGGAAGCTTTTCTTTCTTTGTCCAGCAGATAACGTTCACCTGCAAATCCATTGTCATAGTCCAGCTTGGTGTTACTACCCAATATCCCTACATCCACACGCATCCATTTGGTGAAATTGAAAGTATTACGCAGGTTATATCCCAGGCGCCGTGTTTGCTGGTTTTTCTCGTATGGAGCAGTACCGGTATAATTTACAGAGAGGTTGTAGCTGTATTTTTCACTGCCGCCGGAGAATCCAAGATTATGTTGATGGGTAACAGCCGCTTTGCGAAGCAATTCATCCTTCATCTGGTCGTACCGGTCTCTGTTTCGAAACACATCCAGTGCAGTCTGCAATTGTTCTTCTGTAATTTTTCCAGCCTTACGTTCGTACAATAATCTATACACATCATTCATGGCCTTACGGGGATCAATCGATGCATAGTCACCAGAACGGTAGTTAAACATCTCCTGCTGGAAATTCACCAGTTCAGCGCTGGACATCAGGTTACGATAACCCTGGTCGGGCAGGGGAGTGAACTTGATGGAATTATTATAAGTAACCCTTATAGGGCCAGCTTTTCCGGGTTTCGTAGTCATCACAATAACTCCATTGGCTGCACGGGCACCATAGATAGAAGCCGCCGTAGCGTCCTTTAACACAGAAATCGTGGCTATATCAGAAGGGTTAATCGCTTCAATATCTCCTTCAAAAGGCACTCCGTCTAGTACATACAAAGGTCTTTGTTCACCTTTTAAAGTAGATACACCGCGAATATTTACAACCCCTCTGTTGGAAGTCAGGCCTGCAGCCATACCTTCAAGACGGTCAATGATATTTGTTTGCAGTTTACCGTTGAGATCATTTGCAGAGATAGCAGCAAAGGCCCCGGTGGCGCGCTCTTTGGAAATAGTCTGATAACCGGTACTCACCACCGACACAGCCGCCAGACGGCTGGAAAGCTGTTCCAGCGCTATCTGTATGTTACCATTTTTTCCTACCACTACCTCACGGGTATTGAAACCTACATACCGGACCATCAGTACATCACCTGGTTTAGCATCGATATTAAATGTCCCGTTCACATCCGAAACAGCGGAGTGGCTGGTACCTTTAATCACGATGGAAGCACCTGGCAGCGGCGTTCCGGAGTTATCTGTAACCGTACCGGTGATAGGCACGAAAGCTACAATAGTTGCTTCTTCAATGGCGGAAGGAGCTGGATTTTCCCGTTTGATAATTACTACTTTATCTACGATCGTAAAAGTGAGCGGTTGGTTCTTAAAACACTCCTTCAGCGCAGCAGACAGCTGGATGTTTTTTAACTCCAGACTGATGTTTTCTGTTCGTTGAAGGTCTTCTTTTGAATACAGGAAAGAGTATCCTGTTTGCTGTTGCATTTCCTTGAAAACCTTTGTCAGAGGTGCTCTCTTTAAAGAAAGCGTCACTGTTTGGGCGTAGGATCCTGCGCTCACCTGCATAAAAGCAGCCAACAATAACATGACAGTTAATCTCATAATCTTCCAGATTTTTCTCCGGATGGCATATCTCCCGGAGTGCTCATTAGCTGGCGGGTACAGGGTACCGCGCTGGTCTTGGAACCAAGCTCTTAAAATCATACATTTGATTTTGGGTGATGAATAAATTTCTAAACAGGACATTTGACGTTACCCTTCCGGTCAGCCATACTGCGAATATGTCTGACCAGCTCCCGGCCTTTTACGGCCGGGATTTTTTATAGGTAGATGTCGGCATTTTTTGCTGGTATTTGATTGGTTTTTGATTTAAGGTCTTACGAAAATTTTGTTTCCATCTACAGTAAACGATACCCTGCCTGTCAGCTCCAGCATTTTCAGCAATCTGGAAACGGGCACATCACGGGGGATAGTCCCCATGAAGTGGTGGTTGATTTTTCCCTCATAGATCACTTCAGCCCCATACCAGCGGGCTACCTGGCGCATGACGGTAGTTATATCTGCATCGTTGAAAGAGAATTCTCCATTTTTCCAGGCGGTGATACCATCGGTATCCACATTGTTTAACAGGGAAAACTCCCCGTTGGTCAGCAATTGGGCCTGTTGCCCGGGTTTCAGCATACAGACGCGTTCGCCACGGTTCACGCTGACGGCGCCTTCCAGCAGCGTAGTGCTGATGCTGGTTTCATCATTATAGGCATTGATATTAAACTGAGTCCCCAGGACTGTTACTTCCATATCCCGCACCTTTACCTTAAAAGGTTTTTGGGCGTCTTTATTAATTTCCAGGAAGGCTTCTCCTTTCAGCTCCACGCTGCGGTCTTTGCCGGTAAAGGCAGTAGGGAAGGTGATGGTGGAGGAGGCATTGAGCCATACTTTGCTGCCGTCCGACAGTATCAGCCTGAACTGCCCCCCAGCCGGGGTAGACAAAGTATTATATACAACAGGTTGCGTGCCGGCAGCTGCTTCATAGACCAGCTGGCCGCCACCAGGTTTTGCAATTCTGCTATTGCCCTGAAGGGCCAGTGTGTCGGTCGTTTTTTCATCCAGCACGATGGTAGTGCCGTTGGCTAATGTAAGGGTGGCTTTGTTACTACCGGGTTGCAGATCGTTATGATAAACAGAAGCCTGTGCCATCCGGGCAGGCGGTGTACTATGCCGTGTATAGAAGAAAGCGCCTACTGTCACCAGTACCAGTACAGATGCCGCTGCGGCATAGGCCCAGCGGAAATTCCGTTTCCGGGGTGTTTGTATCCCTTTCAGGATACGGGCATACATCGCACTTTGCAGATACGCTTCCTGCTCCGGTTCCAGCCCGGTATCACCGGAAGTCTCCAGGTGTTCACAGTAGCGGTCTACCAGTGCTTTCTCTGCGGTAGTGGCAGAGCCGTCCAGATATCGGTTGACGAGTTCTTGAAAGGTATTTTTATCCATAGCCTAGTAAATAGTACCCGAATCAGACAGGTACCCTACGGCTACAAGAAATTTTTTTTTGAAGGGCACGGCCCTTAGAACCGCGCCCTGAACATTATAACAACGGCCGGGGATCAAAAACAGCCCTGAGTGAGCTGATTCTGCCATCGGTCAACTGGTACCAGCTAGTGCCAAACACGGTAACTCCGCCCATGATATAGTCGCAGATCACACAAACATCATTTCCGTCTTCAAATAATTTGTGAATATTATACTTAATTTTCATCCGGCCCATGTCTTCCATATAAACAGCTGCGCCGTCGCGGGTACCCAGCACACCCACAAATTTAAAATCCGGGGCCAGTAAAGCACCGGCTGTTGTCATATCTTCCTGATTCAGGGCTGTAATAAATTGTTCTACGGTTGTTCCTGCTGATGTCATCACTTTGTTTTTTAATAATCAAAGTGTAAAGGTCGTGGACCGAAAGGAATCTGTCCTGTGACGATCGTCACAAAACTCAGGACGAACGCCGGGCACGGATACGGCTCAACGTTTCCCGGGCTATGCCCAGGAAAGAAGACAGCTGGCTCAGTGACACCCGTTGTAACATCTCCGGATAGTGTTCTTCCAGGTAGGCATAGCGCTCCTGCGCCGACATCAGTTTGAAGAGAGCAGCATGTTTTTCCTGTTTGGCGGCTATACGTTGCAAACACAGCCGACCCAGGGTTTCAATCTGTGAATCCCTGGCAGCGGCCGCCAGCAGCTGCTCCCGGTCAAAACGCACCACCTCCGTATCTTCACAGGCCTGAATCGCAAAAGCTGAGGGCTCCCGCCGGCCATAGCTGTTGATATTGGTAGCAATCTCATCTTCAAAAAAGAAGTCGGTATTGATATCCACACCATCCTTGTCATAATAAGCCCTGCAATAACCACGGCTGATAAAAAAGAGGGCATCACATATCTGCCCCGCCTTCAACAGATAATCACCTTTCCCGTAATACTCTACTGTCAGTGCAGGCTGCAGGTGCTCCCAATGCTGCTCCGAAAATGTGGTCAGGGAATGGATATAGGCTAACAGGTTTTTCATATTATTTTTCCGCTGAGATCTTTTAGTCTTGCTGACTGCTGATCATGTTTAAGAGAGAAGATTTTTAACGCTGTTTCTTTTTGTACAGCATAATCCATTAACAGACGGGTCTTTTCCAGCAACGCCGGCAACGGCTCTACATCTCCCATTGCCAACCGGATCTCTACTTCCTCCAGCAGCAGGTCAACGATCACTTCCGCTGTTTCATAACCCATTTGCCGTTGCTCCAGGAAATCCGGGAATGCTTCCGTGCTCAGGCTGTCAAAAGCAGCGCGGTCACCGAATTTCGTGCCTTTAAAAGCGGTATTGATCTGGTCCAGCGCCTTGCCCGGCTGGGTTTTCTTCAAAAGCACTACAGCCGCCAGTATCTTCCCCAGCTCTTCAAATATTTCTACGATATAGTCTCTTCGCATAAAAATGGTCAAAAAATGGATAATGCTATGCCCAGGATGAACATAATATCAAAATTAAGCAAATCCGCATCCATCGAACAAATGAGTAAATATCAATTAACTACAAATCAAAATAAAATCATTTCCCACTCGATCCTCTCACCATCAGTTCCGAAGGAATCACAATACGTACGTCCTTCGCCGTTAGTGTTCTTTTTTCCAGCCATTTCACCAGTGTTTCTGCAGCGGCCTTGCCCATATCAAAAGCGGGTTGTGTTACAGTACTCAGGGAAGGCTGAAGGATAGTGGCGATTTCCAGGTTGGAAAAACAAACCAGTCTGATGTCTTCCGGCATATGAAGGGCGAGCTGCTGGCAGGCCTGGTACACGGTGGCCGTCAGTTTTTCCACGGAGGCAATGATACCGTCGGGTCTTTCAGGATGCTGCAGTAGTTTTTTCACCATCCGGAAATTCTGCGTGGCGTCGGTAGAGCAGGTGAGCATATTTCGCCTGAGACAGGGCAGGGAGTGGTCTTCCAGCGCTTGTTCACAGCCTTCCCGGCGGCGATTGCAGATAGAAAGACTTTCAGAAAGCCCCAGATAAGCAATGCGGCGGCAGCCTTGTTCGATCAGGTGGGTGGTAGCTCTATAGGCACTTTCAAAATCATCAGTCACTATTTTGGGTACCGGCACCGCTTCCAGGACCCGATCGAAAAACACAACCGGCACTTCTTTTTCCAGCAGCTCCTGCACATGCGCAGCAGTGGTGGTTTCTCTTGATACGGATAACAGCACCCCATCTACACGGCCACTTTGAAAATCTTTCAATATAGCCGCTTCTCCGGCATAGCTCTCATGCGTAAGGTAAATAATCACATGATATCCTTTCGGCTTCACAGCGGCCTCTATTCCATTAATAGCGATTGAAAAGAAACTGTCTGCCACCTCAGGCAGTACCACTGCGATATTTTTGCTCTTACGGCCCCTTAAACTGCCGGCATATGCATTGGGAATATAATTCAGCTTTTCCGCCAATGCCCTTATCCGCTCCTTGGTGGCTGCACTGATCTCATAGCTGTCGCGCAACGCCTTGGAAACAGTAGACGGTGAAAGATTCAGCTCCCGCGCCAGCTCCCTGATGTTGACATTTTTCATGGTCAATAAATCTACGAAACCGGTTTCGTAAATAAAACCTCCGGTTTAGATGAATAATCCTTTCAAATAGCCGAAATTTAAATCAGTCATAAAACAGCCTGCCATGGATAACAAACAGCCATCCTTCAATGAGCAAGAACAAAATCCTTTAACAAGCCTTGATCAATGGGAAGATGCCGTACTGGAACGTTACCCCACACCTGAGAGTATTGCCACATCAAAATCCGTTGATGAATACCGTAACTATGATACGCCTGAAAGAGATACTGTGCGCGAGTTTTACCGGCTCAATCATACTTATCAGACCTACGATTTTGTAGTAGAGAAAAGAAATAATTTCCTCCGGTTTGATAAAAAAGAAATGCCGGTATGGGAAGCCTTTCAGTTTCTGAATCAGCTGGTAGACGATTCAGATCCCGACACAGACCTGGACCAGTTCCAGCACCTGCTGCAAACATCCGAAGCCATCAGAAACGACGGCCATCCCGACTGGATGGTGCTCACTGGCCTCATGCACGATATGGGCAAAGTATTGTGTCTCTTCGGAGAACCACAATGGGCCGTAGTAGGAGACACCTTCCCCGTTGGCTGTCCTTACTCCGACAAAGTTGTTTATCCGGAGTTTTTCCGGAATAATCCTGACTATCAAAACAAAGCCTATCAGGAAGGCTGCGGCATCTATCAGCGAGGATGCGGCCTGCGCAACGTTCATATGTCCTGGGGACATGATGAATACGTATACCAGATGATGAAAGACCATCTTCCGGAATCAGGCCTGTACATGCTGCGCTACCATTCATTCTACGCCTGGCACCGGGAAGGCGCCTACGATTATCTCCTCGATGATCATGACCGCGAAATGCTCAAATGGGTGAAGCTCTTCAACCCATATGATCTCTATTCCAAAAATCCGGTACCACCAGACTGGAACAAGCTTCGGCCTTATTATGAAGACCTGGTGGCCAAATACCTGCCGGCTACTTTAAAGTTCTGATAATTCTGAAAAACCGTCCACATACTGTCCTGCACTGAATATGAGCGTCCCCTTTGGGGGATTGCGAAATTCAGTGTATCTTATCAACCACAGCAATTCCACACCTTATCCAACTTACACATCCACCGCATGAACAAGCTGCATCAGGCTGACTACATCGTTTTCTTCATCTACTTCCTTGCCATTGCCTCTTACGGCTATTACATCTACCACAGAAAAAAAACAGCTGCCACCAGTTCCCGTGATTTTTTTCTGGCCGAAGGATCGTTGACCTGGTGGGCTATCGGCGCCTCACTCATAGCTTCCAATATCTCGGCAGAACACTTCATCGGTATGTCCGGCTCCGGGTTTGCACTGGGCCTCGCCATCTCCACCTATGAATGGATGGCCGCTGCCACCCTGATCATCGTGGCTGTATTTTTTATACCACTGTACCTGAAGAATAAGATATACACCATGCCACAGTTTCTGGCCAAAAGGTATAATGATAAAGTCAGTACTGTAATGGCTGTATTCTGGTTGCTGGTATATGTATTCGTCAACCTCACTTCCATCATCTACCTCGGCGCACTGGCCATTGCTTCCATCTCTGCCATCCCATTTGAATGGTGTATAGCAGGGCTCTGTATTTTCGCAGTTATCGTTACGCTCGGTGGTATGAAAGTGATCGGCTACACCGATGTAGTACAGGTGGCCGTGCTGATCATCGGCGGCCTCGTCACCACCTATCTTGCGCTCTCCTTACTATCAGAGAAATTCGGTTATGGAAGCCATATCCTGCAAGGCTTGTCTGTACTGCGAAAAGAAGCACCTTCACATTTTCATATGATCTTCAGCAGTGACCATCCGTATTATAAAGACCTTCCAGGCCTGTCCGTCTTGATCGGTGGTATGTGGATCAACAATCTCGCTTATTGGGGATGTAATCAGTATATCACACAACGCGCACTGGGAGCCAATTTACAGACGGCACGCAAAGGGATATTATTTGCGGCTTTCCTGAAACTGCTGGTCCCCGTGATTGCTGTGCTGCCGGGCATTGTAATGTTTGTACTGCACAAAAATGGTATGTTTCAACAGGAGATGACCGATGCGACTGGCACCATCAAACCGGACCACGCGTATCCTACCCTGATGAACCTGCTACCGCCAGGCCTCAAAGGTGTAGCGTTTGCTGCACTCACAGCAGCCATCGTGGCCTCTTTGGCAGGAAAAGCCAACAGTATCTCCACCATCTTCTCACTGGATATCTATAAAAAATTCTTTCAGCCTGCTGCCAGCGAAAAACAATTGGTCAACGTTGGCCGCTGGGCTGTTATCATCGCCATGCTACTGGCTGCCATCGTCACACCTTCGCTGCGATCACTCGACCAGGCCTATCAGTTCATTCAGGAATATGTCGGGTTTATCTCTCCTGGTGTATTGGCTATATTCCTGCTCGGCTTTTTCTGGAAAAGAACAACAGCCGGAGCAGCACTCACCGGCGCGCTACTCACCATCCCCATATCAACCGTACTCAAGTTCCTGCCAGCATGGACCCATGGCGCTTTTCCTGACTATCCATTCCTCGACCGCATGTCTATCACTTTTGTATTGATTGTACTGATCATGATAGCGATCAGCATCATAAGGCCCACAGACGCAGAAGGTCAGGCTATCGAAATAGACAAGTCCATGTTCCGCACCACACCGGGTTTTGTCGTGGGCTCAGTAATCATCGTGGGTATTCTGACGGCTTTATATACCGTGTTCTGGTGAGGCTGATTCCGCACGCTGCCTGATCACCTGCAGGATATTGTTTTGTATATCCTTCATGATCCAGGATGCCCACCAGCTGGCATAAAAATTAAAGGAGGTAGTGAGTTTGAAATAACTGTAAAGATGAAGCCGGTAATAGCCGTTGGCCATCGGTTGCAGTTCATACGCTCCTGTCAGCACATCAAAATATTTTCCACCAATCACCACATGTTCATCCATGGTAGTAGAAGGAATATTGTAGGGATCTGCCTTGATAACGAAATGCATACTACGTTGATGGCTATACGCAGTAACTGTTTCGTCAAATACCAGTCCTTTATCAAAAACAGCTTTGCGGTAAGCGCCTACTCCTTCATAGTTTAACTCGGCTTTGATAGGACGGGGAAAACCAAGCATACGGGTAAACCAACCCTTATCCTGTTTTGCCGTTATTTCGCCAACGCGGGTTACATTTCTCCAGATATTTTCCTTGCTGGCATGAATATCAATGTATGTATATGCTCTGTATTGTCCAGGTATCTTTTTGATCAGTTGTTCTGCCGGGGAAACAACCAATGGCAGCAAGGCGATGAGTGATACATATATCCGTTCCTTTTTCTCACCTTTCAACTTATACCGGGCGGCCACTTTACCTCCCAGTGAAGCTGCCACCAGAAACAAAGGCAATACCATCAGCCAACATGCCCATCCTTCCCATCCTAAAAGAAGCGTCAATAGAAAAAAAGCAACAATAGGCACCCAGGGCATAAAAATACGGTACACCCTGCGGGCCGCGTTTTCTTTAGAAGACAGGTAAATAGTGAGTGCACCTATCCCAAAAGGCACCAGAAAAAGAAAGGACAATCCCATTACTGAATAGATAGCTTCTACAGTATTCAAACCGAATACAAAACGCATAGCCAGGCCAAAGAGCAAAGGGATAACAATAATCGCAGGGACTCTAAAATTTGAATGATGGGTTGGCATAAATAGAACTTATGCCTGCAAGATAGCTACATCCATCAGTATTTCATTTTCCAGTCAAGTCGGTATTTATACAGCCAGTCTGCATTTTTTGCTGCAAACAGCGGGATCAGCAAAGCCATCAACCACTCCCGGATTTTAGCCTGCCAGGGTTTAAGGATGGTCTTTGTGGCACCTCTTCTTCTTCCTTCTGCTACAATCTTTTCTACCCTCGGCTTACGGTCGTTTTCAAATTTACGGAAAGCGGCTGCATAGGAACCCACGCCGGCATCACGCAGCAGCATTGCCAGATACATGGCATCTTCCAACGCCATGGAGGCTCCCTGGCCGGCATTAGGGCTTACGGCATGTGCTGCATCACCGATCAGCAATACCCGGTCCTTATGCCAGGTAGGAAGAGATGCGATATCTGACACATTTACCTTCAGTACCTTTTCTGTATTGGTAATCAGAGCAGCTACCGGGGCATGGTAATCGTGGTACCGTTCCAGCATCGTGGCTTTTACGTCTTCCAGCGTAGTAGATTCCAGTTCAGCTTTGGTAAAAGGTTCATCAGAAGGGAGATTGGACCACCACATAGCCATATCATTACCGGCTGCGCAATAACCGAAAAATCCGTTGTTACCGAAAGTGAAGTTGAGGCTGTTGATTTCGCGGGTTGTTAATTGGGGTACGGCAGAAAGAGGAGTGAAACCGCCGTAATTTTTCATGCCTGTAAAAGCCGGAGTAGGCCCCTCCGGAAAAAGAAGCTGCCGGGTAGCAGAGTGTACACCATCTGCTCCAATCAGTATATCACCTACTGCCTGGGAACCATCTGCGAATACAGCAGTAACACCCTGTTCATCCTGACGGATATCACAAAGTCTTTTTTCATATTGAATTTTAAGGCCCTGTGCATGGATTTCTTCCAGCAAAATATCATATAATGCAGCGCGGGAAAGGCTTACACCTGGTTGCCCATATTTTTCCGGAGAACCGTTTTGTATATGGCCGATCACTTTGCCTTTGCCATTACGCATACAAAACTCTTCCGCTATAGCACCTGCATCAATTATTTTTTGTGCCAGGCCCAGGGTATTCAGCACATTCATACCATTGGGAGCGATATTAAACCCACCGCCGGCAGAAGCCCTGTAAGTATATGCTTCATAAACACTGCAGGAAATGCCGGCCTTTTTCAGGAAGAGCGCCAGCGCCAGGCCACTGATGCCGCCACCGGCAATAAGTATATGGAAGTTTGTTGGGAGCTGTGTCATAAAATAGAGGTTTATACCCCAAAATTGCGACACAGCCCCCAGTTGGTCAACCGACGTTAGGTAAACAAAGGCAGGAAACCGGTGAAAGCCGGTTTTTTACCGGTTATTTAATTGGACTCTGCCACTTTTTTAATCTCTGTCAGGATAGAAGCCCAGCCACCGGCCTCCATCGCTTCCTTGTATCTTCTGTCACCCTCAGCCACTGTCGTATAATCGCCTTGGCTTACCTGCAGCAGGGTCTGGCCATTCTGATCAGACAACCGGTAAGTTACTTTCAGGTAGTTTTCAGAAGCATCGTCGATGTTGGAGTTGGGATCAATAGTAGTATATACCAGCAACTCATTGGGGATGATCTCTTCGATCACGCCTTTTACAGCTACCAGCTCCTTACCTTCATGTATCATGGTCCACAGCAGTTCACTGCCCTTTTTCCAGTCGGATACTGTTTCACAACCATACATATACTGTTTGGTTTTTTCCGGGTTCACCAGTGTATCCCATACTACATTAGCAGGAGCGTTGATAGTAATATCATTTCTTAAGAAGAATCCTTGGCTCATATAATTATTTTTTAGGTAGACAGTTATTTTTCATTGTAGTAGTCCTACAAAAGTAAAATGCCGGATATCAGGAGCGTTGCACATTACGGATTATTTCTAACCGAAAACGGAGTGATACCAAATTTCTTTTTAAAGGCGTTGTTGAAATGCTGTGGGGTAGCATATCCCAGCTCGGCAGCTATCTCAGCGGCTGTTTTGCGCGTATCCCGCAGATATTGATGGGCTAGTTGTAACCGTTGATCAGCCAGATAACCAAACACAGTATTATTGAACTTTTCTTTGAAGCCCCGTTTTAGTTTGTATTCATTTAATCCGACTGTTTTGGCGATCTCAGTAAGGCTGGGTGGGGAATCCAGCCGGGTATTGATCAGATCGCGGACAGCGATGATTTTTTCTGTGTCCTGTTTATTTTTTAAGAATGGATTGGCTTTACTGGCAGCCATATTACAGGATTCGGCAGACAGTACCAGCAGCTCCAGGGCTTTTGACAACAGAAACAGCCGCTGAAAATCACCGGCATACTTGCTGTGCATAACCTGGGAGATGACTTGCTCTATCTGTGTATCTACGGCGCCCCAGGTATCGGAAAACAGAACGGGCTTACCCAGCACAATACATTCCGCAAAACGCTTCAACTGGTCGCTTGCGTTTTGGGTGAAACTCAGGAAGGTCTCTCTTGGAAACTGCACCCCGAAAGTCTCTATTTCCAGGGCTTTATTCTGTACCACGATATCAAAAGGATGGGAGTACATGATATTGTGATGACCGCCTACCAGATCAAATGTTCGTCCCAGTTGCTGATAAGTAAAGAGGTAATCCCCCCTGAGACCGAAGTGCAGCCTCACCACATCATTGTCACTATGGGCGGGGTAGGTAAATAGTTCTCTGAATGAAGACAGACCGTGTCCGATGAGGATACCATCGCAGGTCCAGGTCGTCATACTGATGTTCCCGTTAGGATAGGTTATAACTTTTTTCTCTTCCATTTTAGCAGACAGCAGCAGGGCTGCAGTTTCCTAAAGGTACATACATTTTTTGCTTACGGGAATGGGAGAGCGGGTGAAGGGGAGGAGGGGGCGCATAAGGCCTCTGAAGAACGCAAACAAAACGGAAGGGGCTGTATACTCCATCATGTTGGCGTTCTTCTGTTATGGAAAAGTGCTGGTGCCTTTACAGGATCAGTGTGCCCAGGGGTTCTGATAAACTGAATTGTTCAGTTTCAGTTCACGGGCAGAAAGGGACAACTGGATCTGCAAAGGTTGTTCATTAGCGGCATTGAACTGCTCGGTATACCCAACACAAAAGGCGTCGGTAAACTTCAGTTCTTTCAGCCTGGACATGGAGTCGCGGCGGAAAAAAATGATGCTGCCGTTTTTCGTTTGGGTATTGGAGACCATCCAGTCAAAAAGATGGGTTTCGCCGGCAGATTCTATTACCAGGTTGATAACACCTCCTTTGGGGCGGGCTGCAGGCTTTCCATTGTGGTCTGTTTGCTGACTGAAGGAAAAGTCGCACTCCAGGATGTTCATTTCTTCTCCGTCGATGTTGAGAACTGCTTTAAAAGACATAAATAATCCGGTTAACAAGTCTGCTGCAAAACAGGCAGACAGGAAAAAATATGGTATACAGCCTGAAAATACGATTTATCCTTATACAGACAGCATTCTTTCCTTTAATTTTTTAGGAATTCCGGATAAAATATGTCGGGATCAGATGAGGTCAAAAGCCTGTGCAAAACTGGTCAGGTCATAACCCGACTGGGCCCCTATCTTGCTTTTAATATTCCGGCGATGGGTAACGGCTGTTTTTTCCGAGATATGCACTTTTTCTGCTATTTCCCCTGCACTGAAACCCAATGCCATCAAGCGAAGGATTTCCTTTTCCCGTTTGGTAAGTGCGGCAAAAATATGCTGGTTTCTCCGCAGGAAATTATTTTCTTCCAGCAGCCGGTTTACTTTACTGGAAACATGATGCAGCGGATCGATGGGAATGGCGCAGGTGATCACATGGGTAGGTATTCCTTTGGCATTGCGCATAAATACACGGGTAGTGCCCAGGTGCCAGGACCAGTCGAGGTGGCGGGCCAGCCTCACCTGCTGAAAAAAGGTCACTGCGGCATCTTTCTCTGCCGGAGCACTCAGCATGGCGGTAATCTTAGGCAGATAGTCTGCCACATCATGCGGACTAAAATAAGTGTCGTAATAGCTATGCCCCATGGCCTGCAACGTTTCCATCGAAACGTCCAGCTGACGCCGCCCGTTCTCTGACATATATTCCACGTAATCCTTCTCCACGTTCATAACAATAAATACTGCCGGCAACTCACGCTCTATTGCCTGCAGGGCTTTCAGCTTGTCTTCAAGACTGGTAGCCTCGGATAATACGGTATACGTACTCATGTCCTGCTATATAGTGTATAGGAAATAATTCTGTGTGGTTGATTTTTGATGCTCTCTGCAGCAAATGTATATAAAAAACAGATAAGGGTCCTCTTCACGAAGAAGATGACCCTTTTTTGGGGGTAAAAATATGATGATCTGTGACAGTATTAACTTAGTGTGACAGTATTGGTCTATAAATTTCTCTTACCAACAAAGGTAAGTGAAGTGAATGATTGTTAAAATACCTAGTAGTGAGTATTTTTAAATTCCCGATAACATCATACATGAAAAAAACAACCCTCACTTTTGAAGCATCCGTCCTTCAAAACGCCCAACTGGATAGCATTTCAAAAGAAATGTTATTTAACGCAGCACAAACACAAGTGGTCAAACAAGGTGACTATCTATTAACAGAAGGACAAATCTGCCAACATATATGGCTGGTGGAAAAGGGCGCCTGCCGCGCATTCTACGATAATAACCATAAAGAAATCAATACCGCTTTTTTCTTCGAACAGGCATTTATCACCAACATGAAAAGTCTGCGTAACAACGAACCTTCCCTTTATCATCTGCAGGCAATAGAAGCCACCACCTTATTACGCTGGCGTAAAGAAGAGCTGACAGCACTGTATCAGCAATCGTCCGCCATAGCCGCCTATGGCACCGCACAACTCGAACAACTCGCCATCACCAGCGAAGCCCATGCCGACTGGTTAAAAGTGCTAAACCCCGAAGAACGTTACGAGTACATCCTGCAACATCAGCCTCAATTAGTGCAACGTGTATCTATTACACAACTAAGTTCCTATATCGGTATCTCCCGGGAAACCCTCAGTCGCATCCGGCGCCGCGTTTTGTGACGTTTGACACAACTGCCATCTGTTCCATGCCGGTACCTTTGTTTAAAAGCCAATACCATGGAACTGACTAGGCAAAAAGAACTGATCACCCGCTACATTACGGAAGTATGGGATGAAGGCAACACCAACAACTTATCGATGTACCTGCATCCGAACTTTAAGGATTTTTCCCTTCCCGAAGAACTTTCACCAGATGCTAATGGATTGAAAGAATGGGTTGACCTCACTCATCAGTCCCTTCAACCACAGACGATCATTGAGGAACACCTCGCCGAGCCAGACAGGTGCATAATCCGCATCTCCATGCACCTGAAACATGTTGGCTTATGGCGAGGTATTCCTGCAACAGGCATCACTGCCACCACCCACGGCTATCGTTCCTTTCTGCTCAAAGATGGTCTTATCCTTGAGCACCGGGCACTGATTGATGGCAATACCCTCGAACGACAGCTCAGTAGTACGACTATTACGGGCTGCAAGGCTAAACCTGCTGGCAACTAACGTTTTGAAGGCCCCTGGGAAAAATAGTGCATCCACTATACGGGGGCCTGTTTGTCGCAGGAACTCACATCCTGCGTACAAACAGACATTCCGCTGGCAAGGTAATAAAACGAATAAGTGGAAATAAAATGCAACCGGTCTTCCCTTATCAGCACATAAATGTGGAAATCGTCGTTTTGTAAAAGTGATTTTTATTTCTGCAACTATGTAATACTTTATTATCTATTCGTTATACTTTGATAATCTCCTCCTATAATTTCCTGTAGTTAAAATCATCGATAATCAGTAATATTATATACTGAATTCCACAAACCCGTTTTATTACAGGAACAAGAAAAAAATAATGCTTTTTTATCCTTACAGTCTGTACAAGGGTTAGTAAATCAGCCAATTCCACGTTATCGTTCAACCAAAATCTGCTTACATGAAAAGCAAATTGCTACGCGAAATCACCCCATTGACCCAAAGCGACTGCTTCTCCCTTTTCTCCCGGGAAAAAACTGCCTTCGACTTTCCACTTCATTATCATGATGAATTTGAACTGAACTTCATCCTGCACGCTGCCGGCGCCCGGCGTATTATCGGCGACCATATGGAAGACATTGAAAATATGGAACTGGTATTGGTAGGACCCAATCTGCAACACGGATGGTTTACCCATAAACATAAAGGCGGCACCATCAAGGAAATCACCATCCAGTTTCATCGCGACCTGTTTGATGAAAAATTCCTGCAACGCAGCCAGATGAGTTTTGTTAAAAACATGTTTGATCGCTCGCTGAGGGGAATCCTGTTTTCCGAAGAAACCACCCGGCAAATCATGCCCAGGCTGGTCAACCTGCCACAAAAACAAGGCTTCGACTCCGTACTGGAATTAATGTCTATCCTTCACGACCTGTCTACCAGCCGTAATATGCGCATCCTCTCCGATGCCACCTTCCGGAACCTGGAAACATTTTCCTATAACAGCCGTCGTGTAGAGAGCGTCATGCATTATCTCAACAGCAGCTTCGACAAAAACATCTCCCTTCATGAAGCTGCCAAGCTAGCATCCATGACAGACGTAGCTTTCAGTCGTTTTTTCAAAGCCAGAATCGGAAAAACATTTGTGGATACACTCATAGAAATCAGACTGGGTCACGCCTCCCGTATGCTGATAGAAACAACACAGACGGTCAATGAAATTGCTTATAAATGCGGGTTTAACAATATCTCCAACTTCAATCGCATCTTCAAAAAGAAAAAAGATTGTACGCCCAAAGAGTTCCGTATGGCTTATACCGCATCCGGAACGCGCACCTTCGTTTAGTGTCCCAGGGCTGAAGCCCTGGGCTATAATAGATGCTAGCGAGGCTTTTATCAAATATGTAAATAATGTATGGGACGAAATATGCTGTAATCAGGGGGCAGCTAAAATATATTGGCAGGGGGTTAATTCAAATATGCTATAAGCAAGGGGGGTAGCTTAAATACGATATACTCAAAGAGTTCAGTCGCAATACGCTGTACTCAAGGCCATTTACCACAATATTAGCCCAGGGCTTCAGCCCTGGGACTCAGGCGCTAATAGCCAGTTTTTTTTCCACAGCAGTCAGCAGATGATCAATGGAAAATTCTTCCTGCAGATAAGCATCTGTAAAGCTATAGGTGATTTCAAGTGAAGGCGTGATGAGGAATACTCCCGGAATTGGTACGTCGGCATTCACACCAGCTACGCGGCCCCAGATAGGGTCTGTTTCACGATAGATGCCTGCTTTCCGCGCGATACGATTTTGTGCGTCCCACGCTATATCAAAAGGCAACGGCTGTTTATTAAACTGCATGAAGTCTTTCTTCTCTTCTGCAGACAATACCAGCAACCGTGCTCCTGCTGCTTCAATAGCCGCATGTTTTTCCGCCAGCTGCGCAATCAGTGCATCGCCATAGCCGTTCCAGTTAACCGAATAAAATACAACGATCAACGGCTGCACCGTAAGCAGGTGCAGGGAAGTGCCGGAAACATGGTCCCCCAGCAGAGAAACCTCATTGATCACCTTATCTTCTGCTACATAAAAATCCGGAAAAAACTGCCCTGTGGCCAGTGGCTGGATACGCTCCCTGTTTTTAACAGGGCTGGGGAAACGCTCTGGTGTTGGTGCTGGCAGGTAGTCTGCATATCGATGTAAAGTAGACATGTTCGCTCGTTTTTAATGGCTGATAAAATGGCCGTCGCAGGTATATTATCGCTCGTTGTGAATACTGAAACAAAGATAAAACAAAAAAACTAATATCCTACTAATTCTATAGACTATATGTGATTGAAATTATAAAAAGCTGGTTATTAGAATATTGCAATCAGATTATTTTTCACAACCCTTCCCAGAACCCTTTTCCACATTTTTACATTTCGTCAAAGGATTCCTGCAGATGGTCAAAAGCTGCCCGGCTGGTAACCCGCCGGCACGTAGGTTTGTGTAAATCATTTTCAGATGCACACCCATACTTGCCGACTGGCTTATCTGGACTGGCTCCGGGTATTGGCCATCCTGGGCGTTTTTTTGTTTACCGCCGCCCGGCCTTTTACTCCCGGCATCCCTGCACCACTACCGGATAAAATAGATTATATGCTCAACAGTAGCTGTATTCCACTGCTCTTCTTTATATCCGGCGCCGTTTCCCTGCATATGGCACTTAAACGTAATAAAACGAAAATGGTCTTGTTGTGGATACGCCGGCTGCTGATTCCATTGATCACTGGCATGCTGTTGTTGCTGCCACCACTGATTTATCTCGAACAAACCCAAACCGGCAACCAGCAAAGCTTCTGGCAGTTTTATCCAAAAGCTGTCCGTATGGCTTTGTTACCTGAAAACTGGCACCACCTGTGGGTCATCTTTTGCCTGGCCATTTATATGGTGCTGATGGTTCCACTACTGAACTGGACCCGTACCGCTGCTGCCCGCAAAACCCAGCAACGGCTGCTGGTACTGGCTGCCGGCAGACGGGTATATGCCTTGTTACTCCCCATAGCCGGACTTTTTGCTGCCAGCATCGTCCTGCAGCTACCAGGATATGCAACCAGTTTCCTTTACTGGTGGATATTGCTGCTGACCGGATTCTGCTGCATGCTGCAGCCACAGCTGATGGACAGCCTGGAACGCAATCGCCGTTGTTCGCTGCTCCTGCTGCTGATCGCCATTATCACCATCATCATTCTCCGCCACTTTGATCCTCAGGGATGGATACAGCTAATGCTGGAACCACTGCACGCAGGCCTGTGGGTATTTGTACTTACCGGTTATGGTAAAAAATATCTGGACCTGGAACATCCCTTACGGCCATATGCCAACCTCTTCGCCTATCCGTTTTATATGCTGCAACAGCCGCTGATCATGCTCATTTCGGGGTATGTTATGCAATGGGAGTACCCTATGGTGATGGAATACATTTTCGTTGTACTCAGCACCTACCTTATTGCCATCGTTGTATTTAATATGCTCATCAAACCTTTTGTGCTGACTCGTTTTTTCTTTGGTATAAAACCTGGAAGACCGCCAATGGTCACCGGTAAGGTAGTGAAAGTGCCCACGCCTCCTTCCGATTTTTTTTACTAACTTGATCTGATGGAACAGTTCTGGCGCAAATACATTTTCCCTGTCTTATATACTTTCATCATCGCCGCCAGCATGCGGCTGATCAATGCGGTCCTTACCGGCTTCCGCTTCTGGGAAAGAAGCTGGGAAGAGACTGCTATAGAATGTCTGCTGCTGACAACAGGATATGCATATTCCTATGTGCTGAACTATCTCCTCCGGAAATATCAACAACAACCCAAACCTCCTTCCGCCATAAAGGAGTATCTGGTAGTGGCAGGGGTGATCATTTTGATGACCGATGGTTTTATCCTGCCCATCCAGCATTTTACTGGTGAGCGGGGTTGTGAACTATATGATGTGATCAACTTCACACTGATTCCTACTTTGTTTTACCTGCTGTATTATGTGATCAAGCGTGCCAACGCCTCCATGAAAAAAAGCTACGAGCAGCAGCTGCTGCTCGAGAAAATCAGCAACGATCAACTGCAGACAGAACTGCGTTTCCTCAAAGCCCAGTTCCATCCCCACTTCCTGTTTAATGCGCTCAATACCGTTTATTTTCAGATGGATGAAAGCGTAGGCACAGCCAAACATACTGTCGAAAAACTGTCCGAACTGCTCCGCTACCAACTGTACGATCATCAACAGACCGTTACGGTAGGAGCGGAGCTGCAATACATGCAGTCCTATATCGATCTGCAGAAAAGCCGCATGAACGACCATCTCCAGTTACAGGTTAAAATTGATGAACAGCTGAACAAACAAAACGTTTACCCGTTATTGTTATTGCCATTGGTAGAAAACGCTTTCAAATACGCCGGCGGCGACTACTGGATCAATATTTCCGCCAGCCTGCAAAACGGATGGCTCGTATTCCATGTGAGCAATGCCGTACCCCAGATAGCAACCAAACACCGCAAAGGCGGGATAGGCCTCGAAAATCTCCGGCGGCGCCTTGCCCTCCTCTATCCCGGCAAACATGCCCTCGATATCAATACCTGCCAGCATAACTATTCGGCAGATTTAAAAATAGCCTTATGAAGATCAGCTGTATTATCACTGACGACGAGCCTGTAGCAAGAAAAGGATTAGCCGGATATGTCGAAAAAATCGATTTCCTGTCACTCGCCGGCATCTGCGAAGATGCCCTGTCACTCAACAATCTCCTCCGGCGGCAACCAGTAGATCTGCTTTTCCTCGATATTGAAATGCCTTATATCAACGGTGTAGAACTCCTGGAAAGCCTCTCCCAGCCCCCCAAGGTCATTTTTACCACTGCCTACGAACAGTACGCCCTCAAAGGCTTCGAGCTGGACGCCATCGACTATCTGATGAAACCCATCTCTTTCGAAAGATTCCTGAAAGCAGCCAACAGAGCCCGGGAAATATTTGCACCACCCACCCCCTCCATCACCACAGAAAGGGATATCTACATCAAAACCGGGGAAAAACTGGTACGGATCATGCTCGAAGATATCATCTACATCGAGGCCATGGAAAACTACGTATATATCCATACGACCACCGGCCGTTATCTGACACACGCTACCCTGAAAGCCGTGGCGGAAAACGTAACCGGTCCGGAATTTGTTCAGACCCATAAGTCGTACATCATCAACACCCGGAAAATTACCAGCATAGAAGGGAACATGATCGACATGGGCGGCGCTGCCGTACCCGTTTCCAGAGGATTAAAAGACAGTGTCATGAATACCATTTTAAAGGATAAATTGCTGAAGAAATAAATCCGACATATGCTGCTGAAACACAGTCTCACACCTGCCCAGATCTTTGCCTTCACCTGGAAGGTAGACATCATGCTACTCCTTTGCTGCACCGTTGTTTATTTTCTGGACACTTACTGGCTGTCTGCCCATATAGCCATCCCCGTGGCCGTATCGGCCGTACTGGGTACCGCTATTGCCTTTTTTATAGGTTTCAATAACAATCAGGCATACGACCGCTGGTGGGAGGCCCGCACAATCTGGGGAGGCCTGGTCAACGACTCCCGGTCCTGGGCCAGAAGCCTCCTCTATTACGCCAATACCAAAGACGATCCGGAGCTGCACACCTTTGTCCGCCACATGATCTACCGCCACCTCTCTTTTGTCTACGCCCTGAAAACATCCCTCCGCAAACTCCCCGATGAATATTACACCCGCTACCTCACCAAAGAAGAAATAGACTACATACAAAACCAACAGAACATACCCAACGCTATCCTCAATCTCCAGTCCAGAGACCTTCAACAACTCCGTCACAACGGTGCCATCGACGGCTTCGCCTTCCTGGAACTCAATGAACTCCTGGTAAAACACTGCGATCAGATGGGTAAATCCGAACGTATCAAAAACACAGTATTTCCGCCCAGCTACGTGTATTTTACCCGCCTCTTCATCTGGTTCTACGTTATCATGAATACCCTGATGATGACAGAAGCCATCGGCGCCTGGTCCATCCTCTTCGGCTGGATATTCGGATTCGTGTTCCATGTCACCCATCTGAACGGCATCACCCTCATGAATCCTTTCGACTACCATCCGCTGGGAACCCCGCTGGACAGCATCTCCCGCACCATAGAAATCAATCTCATAGAGCTGATGGGCGACGAACCCATACCCCAGCCGGTAAAAACAAAGGCAGACGGGCTTTATATTATGTAAACCCCTACCCGGATTTGCCATTCATAATCCGTAATTCCTTATTTTTACCGCATGACTTATGATCAATTATGTAATCTATATGCCCAGTCAGTCACACTAAAGATACTCCGGGCACGTAGCGCGCCAATGATGTTGTCATTTTTTCACCAAACATTCAAGGAGAAAAACCATACTACCGTTCCCAATGTGGAACTGGTAACCCGTCTGTCGGATTACCTGGTGATCACCGGTTACCGGGCCACAGATGATGAAATAGACGCTACCGGCCTGCTCGACAATGAAGACGAAAGGGCCCGGAAATATATAGAGCAATGGAGTAACAAGGGCTTCCTCCGGAAGTACCCCGATGACGATGGCAATGATATCCATGAGCTGAGCAGCGACATGGAAAAAGTAATGCACTGGGTGTCTACCCTCCAGAAAAGAGAATTTGTAGGCACAGAAAGCCGCTTTAAAGACATCTTCTCCAAACTGAAAGAACTGGTAGACCAGAGCAACAAAGACCCCAAACAGCGTATCCAGGAGCTGGAAAGAAAGAAGTTCGAGATAGAGCAGGAAATAAAAAGCATCACTCTCAGTGGCAAGGTGCAGGTGTTCGATGATACGCAGATCAAAGAAAGATGTTACGACGTAAACCGCATGTCCCGCGAACTTCTGAGCGATTTTAAGGAAGTGGAACAGAACTTCGAACAGATCACCCAGGAAATTTACCGCAAACAAAGCGAACGGGATATCGCCAAAGGCACCCTGCTGGCCTATACCCTCGATTCTTTTGAAGCACTCCGCCAGAAAGACCAGGGCAAAAGCTTCTACTCCTTCTGGCAGTTCCTCATGGATGAAAACAAACAGGAGGAAATGAGGACGCTCATAGAACAACTCTATGCGCTTCTGGAAGACCGGAACATCGAATACAAAAACGACCGCTTCCTTAAAAAACTCAAACAGTTTCTCCATGCCTCCGGCAAAAAAGTAATCGACGCCAACAAAAAACTCAGTGATAAGCTCAGCCGCGTGCTCAGTGAAAAAAATCTCACCGACCACCGCAAAGCCATGGAGCTGATCAACGATATACGGCAACTGGCTTTCCAGACACTCGACAACATTCCCGGAGAAGAGTTTTATATCGAAATAGAAAGCGACCCGGAAATAGATATGCTGGACCGCTGGGAGATGGCCGAAGATAAAAAAACCCACCCCGACGTGGAGTTCCCCGACGGTCTTGGTGGCAACGACTTCTCCGCATCCGATCTCGATGCACTGTTCAATCATTTCAATATCGATCGTACCTTACTGGAAGATCGTATCAATACCCAACTGCAAAACAAAAAACAGGTTAGTCTCAAGGAACTGGTAGATATCTATGGCGCAGAAAAAGGGCTGACAGAGCTCATCACCTATTTCTCCATCGCCAGCCAGTCATCCAGCCACATTATACTGGAAACGCCTGATCCGGTATCTCTGGGCGAACGTATCATCAACATGCCGATGGTATTGTTTACTAACTCACAAAACTAAAACGAAGTATGGCCAATAACAATATTTCTCCCTTTGCACACGTGTTCCTCAAACTTATGCAGGGACCTGTGTATGAAGAAGACAAAGCTTACTGGAAAGATCTTCTGGGCTGGCAGACAGAGCTCAGCAAATATCTCAATCAGGTAGGACTCCAACTCATCATCAACGAAAGCGATGGTTTCGCCCGCATCCAGCAACCGGAAGCAGACGATAGCTCCGGCGACAAACCACTGCCACGACTCATGCGTAAAACCAGGCTCACTTACGAAGCCACCCTGCTCTGCATCGTGCTGCGTGAAGCCCTCGACGAATTTGATATCCAGGGCAATGGTACCCGGTTGTTCATGACACAAAAGGAAATCAAGGAAAGACTCACCTTATTCTTCAAGGAACGTAACAATAAATCCAAACTGCTGAAAGATCTCAACAAGCCAATCAACAGCCTGCTCAACATAGGCATCCTGAAGGCTACCCGGGAAGATGCAGCCAACAAGGAACTGCATCAGTATGAAGTGAAAAGAGTGATCAAAGCTTTGGTCAACAACGAAAAACTGGAAGAAATAAAATCAAAATTAAAACTGCATGTCAACCCTGTTCAACAGTGATTCTAAAGAAAGTGGTTTCCGGTTGCAGTATCTTGAAATATACAACTGGGGCACATTTCATAATAAAATATACCGTCTCAACACCAACGGTCAGACTTCTCTGCTCACGGGTGCCAATGGTAGCGGTAAAACAACACTCATCGACGCCCTGCTGACACTTCTCGTGCCAGCCGGTAAACGTTTCTATAACCAGTCTTCCGGTACCGATCAACGTAAAGACCGCGGAGAAGAATCCTACTTCTGGGGATATTACGGAAAAACATTTTCCGAAGACTCCCTGCAGTCCAAAACAGAACAGCTGCGTAATAAAGACAGCAACCCGTATTCCGTGCTGCTGGCCTATTTCTACAATGCTGCCACCATGCACCAGATCACCCTGGCGCAGGTAAGATGGTATTCGGGAGAATTAAAAAGACAATTCATCGTATCTCCCCATAAACTCAATATCAACGACCACTTCGGCAGTGGCAGGTTTGATATGAAAGGAGACTGGAAAAAGAAACTCCGCCTCGAATATCCGAAAACAGAAATCACCGATAGCTTCAAGGAATACGCCTCTCTCTTCAGCAACATCTTCGGCCTCAGAAGTGAAAAAGCCCTTTCACTTTTTAACCAGACCGTCGGTATCAAAGTACTGGGTGACCTCAATACCTTCATCCGTAGCCAGATGCTGGAAGAAACAGAAGCGGAAGGCGAATTCCTCAAACTACGCGAAAACTACGACAGCCTGCTGTCCAGCCACCGCGCCATTCAGAAGGATGAAACCCAGCTGAAAATGCTGGAGCCCATCATCTCCAATAAAACTGCCTGGCAGGAGCTGCAGGACAGGAACCGCGAGCTGCAGATGCTCCAGGACCTGCTGCCTGCCTGGTTCAACAAACAGGAAAAAGATATCCTGGAAAATGAGCTGGAACAACTGCAGAAAGTACAACAGAAAACCACCAGCATACTCACCGGCATCAACGAACACCTGCAAACGCTCAACCTCCGCAAAGATGAGCTCATAGCCCAAAAGGCCAACAACAGCGTGGACGAACAATTACGTTCCATCGAAAAATCCATCCACTACGAACAAAAGGCCCTCGAAGCCAAACGTAACAAGATGGAAGAATACAACATGCTGGCCGATAAGCTGGAACTCGCCCCCAATCCGGATGAGCAGCAGTTCCATGAAAATGTCTACGGCGCCGACGTTCTTAAAGGAGCCCACGACAAACAGCTGGAAACACTCCAGGAGGAAATGTTCCACTACAAAAGCAGCCTCACCGCCGAAAGGACACAGGCTACCCGGCTGGAAGAAGAAATCGACTCCTTCCTCAACCGTAAAAGCAACATTCCTTATGAACTGGTCCGTATCCGCCAGCAGCTGGCTGATATGCTCGATGTTCAGGAAGATGACCTGCCTTTTGCCGGTGAACTGATCAGGGTAAAAGACAGCGAAAGCCACTGGGAAAACGCCATCGAAAAAGTACTGCACAACTTCGGTCTGCGTCTCCTCGTGCCGGAAGAATATATCATGGATATCAACCGGTATATCAACTCCAATAACCTGCAAACCCGCCTGGTTTATCACAAGGTGGAAGATGAGAGTTATACCATGCTGAGGATGCCCACAGAAAAAACAAGCCTCCTGCAGAAAATAGAAATCAAACCCGGCACCATCTTCAAGGAATGGCTGGAAAACCAGCTGCTGGACCAGTTTGACTATACCTGCACAGATGATATGGCTGTCTTCAACAAATCGCGCAAAGCCGTTACTTCCAACGGACTAACGCGACAGGCTACACGCCATGAAAAAGATGACCGCCCCAACCGTTCCCAGCAAAACAGCTATGTACTGGGCTGGAACAACAAAAACAAACTGCGGCTCCTGAAAGCAGAACAGGACGAGTGCAACAGCAACATCGAATCGCTACAGCACAGCATCTCACAGCTGGAAGAAAGCCGTAAGGCCATCGCTACCGCCAATACACTGATGAATGCCTTCCTGTCACTCCGCAACTACAGCGAAATCAACTGGCAAACACATGCCGGCGTCATCGAGTCCTTTACCCGCGAAAAAACACAGCTGCTTAAAACCAGCGACAAATACCAGGTAATATGTGATCAACTCGATGAAGCCATCGCCCATATCCAGGAAAAAGAGAAAGAGAAAGAAAGAGCACTGCAGGAAAAAGGCCGTATCGATGATAAAGCCGCAGAAAAACTGCGTCACTTCAACCAGCTTAAAGTAAATAAACTCGACGATATATCCCTGCAATACGTGCTGGAATACCTGTCGGATCTGTCACTCACCGAACCGGCTGAGACCACCGCAGAACTGGCTGCCTACCGCAAACGGGCCGATGACAACCTGAAAGCTACCCTGCACGATGCCATGCGTCAGGCCGCAGAAAAAGAAGCCGAAATCACCCGGCAGCTGTCTGCTTTCGTGATGCCTTCAAAAGCCATCCACGACGCCTATCCCGAATGGCTCGGTGATGTCAGCGACCTACAGCCGCATGTGAAATATCTTGAAGAATTTACCTCACTATACGAAAACATCAAGTACCAGCGCCTCATAGAGCATAAAGAACGTTTCCGTAAATACATGGACACCAGTATGCTCAACGCCATCACCAACTACCGTGCATGGATATACGGCCAGGAAGACCTCATCCGTGAAGTGATGGACGATCTCAACGAACCACTCCGTAACATCACCTTCAACAAAAATCCGGATACTTATCTCCAGCTGGAATGCCGTCATGTGAAAGATGTAGAGATCAGAAACTTCAAGGAAAAACTGAGCAATGCTGTGCCGGACTCCTTTAAATACCATCTCGAAAAAGATGCAGTATATGGAGAACAACTCTTCGAAAACATCAAAGTACTCATCACCGAATTACAGCAAAATGAAGCATGGCGCCGTAAAGTAACGGATGTCCGCAACTGGCTTGACTTCGGTGCCAAAGAATACTATATCGCAGACAACAAGGCCTTCAAATACTACGAAGACACGGCCAGCCTCTCCGGTGGAGAAAAAGCCCAGTTCACCTACACTATCCTGGGTGCTGCCATCGCTTACCAGTTTGGTATCAATGAGGCCAACCGCCAGCACCGCAGCCTGCGCTTCATCACAGTAGACGAAGCCTTCAGTAAACTGGATCCGGAAAAAAGCCATTACCTCATGGAATACTGCGGCCAGCTCAACCTGCAGCTGCTGGTAGTAACACCGCTCGACAAACTCAACATCGCCGAACCTTACATTCACGCCTGTCACTTTGTTTCCAATAAAAACAAACGCGACTCCGTCGTGTACAACTTCACCATGGAAGAGTACAGGGAGAAGAAAAAGGACTTCGCCACCACAACCGCTGATTAATTCTGATAATTTTGATGCTCCTGATGAGCGAAGACTTAAGCGAAAAAATAAAAAAGCCCCCATTGATTAAAACAAATCAATGGGGGCTTTCTCTTTTCATACAAATTAATTATTTTATCTTCATATAAGCATGGCTAAATCTTCGCTTATATCTCCGCTCATCGGGAGAATCAAATGAATCAATGGTTCATGATAAATATCAGGTTGTCAGATTGGATGAGCTCCTAACTTTGTATCATAATTCAAGATTATGCCTTCCGTTGAAATACTATCCAGAGTACAATTTGCTTTTACAATAGCATTCCATTACATCTATCCTCCGCTGAGTATCGGACTGGGCTTGTGTTTGGTGATAATGGAAGGTCTTTACCTGAAAACAGGTAAGTTGTTGTACAAGGAAATCACCAAATTCTGGATTAAGATATTCGCCCTGATATTTGGCATAGGTGTGGCCACTGGTATTGTCATGGAATTTGAGTTTGGCACCAACTGGGCTACCTATTCCCATTACGTAGGAGATATCTTCGGAAGCGCGCTGGCAGCGGAAGGGATTTTTGCTTTTGCGATGGAGTCTGCCTTCCTCGGAGTGCTGTTATTTGGATGGGACCGCGTGCATAAAGCTGTACATTATTTTTCCACTATTATGGTAGCATTCGGCTCTGCCTTGTCTGCATTGTGGATCGTGATTGCCAACTCCTGGCAGCAAACCCCTGCCGGTTACCGCATAGAAGGACATGCGCTTGGAGCACGCGCTGTGGTGACTGATTTCTGGGAGATGGTGTATAACCCTTCCAGCATAGACCGCTATGCGCATGTTATCATCGGTTCTTTTCTGGCAGGGTCTTTCCTGGTGATGAGCGTTGCCGCCTGGTATATTCTGAAAAAACGTTTTGAAGCACATGCACAGGCGATGTTCAAAGTAGGCTTATCGGTAGCGGTGATAGCCGCGCTGATGCAGCTTTTCACCGGCCATCGCTCAGCACATTATGTCAGTAAATATCAGCCAGCCAAACTGGCCGCGATGGAAGGGCATTACGACAGCCTTTCCGTAGCAGATATGTATATCGTGGGCTGGGTTAATAATAAAACTGAAACCACTACCGGTATCAAAATTCCGGGAGGCCTTTCTTTCCTGACCCATGGCAGCTTCAGCGCTCCGGTGGAAGGATTGCGGGCTACTCCGCCACAGGACAGACCCGGCGCTGTCAACTTCGTTTTCCAGACCTATCACATTATGATCTCTATCGGTGTAACACTGATAGGACTTACGTTGCTGGCACTGTTATTACTATGGAAAAAGAAACTGTTTGAACAACGATGGCTGATGATCATCTTCGCCTGGGCAGTGTTACTGCCGCAGATCGCTAATCAGATGGGATGGTATGCCGCTGAAGTAGGCCGCCAGCCCTGGGTGGTATATAAACTGTTACGTACCTCCGATGCCCTTTCCAGAAAGGTCACCGCCGATCAGGTTATGTTCTCCCTCATCCTCTTTACGTTAGTATATGTGTTGCTGTTTGCGTTGTTCCTCTACCTGTTGAACCGTAAAATACAGCATGGACCAGATATAAGTGGAAGCAAAAGAGATGACGACCACGATCAGTACTATCCTAATAATCTCGAAAATCTCCCTGCTTAAAATACTGTTGTATGGAAACAATACTCGGACTGGACCTTCCCACCTGGTGGTTTTTAGTGATCGGCGGACTGATCACCGGTTATGGTGTACTGGATGGTTTTGACCTCGGTGCCGGATCTTTACACCTGTTCTTTAATAAGGAAGAAAGCCGCCGTCTGGTGCTAAATGCAATCGGGCCGGTATGGGATGGTAACGAAGTATGGCTGGTCATCGCCGGAGGAGCATTGTTTGCGGGCTTTCCGCTCGTTTACGGAGTGATCCTTTCGACCTTTTACATTCCTTTTATGTTATTTCTGGTGGCTTTGATTTTCAGGGCTATCTCTATAGAATTCCGTAGCAAGGAACCCTGGACCTGGTGGCGTAAAATGTGGGATATCTCTTATACTGTTTCCAGTACCGCCATCACGTTGTTGCTGGGATTGGTATTGGGTAACCTTATCCATGGGCTGCCGCTCAACAGTCAGCATGAATTCACCGGCAACCTGCTGACATTCTTCAACCCCTACGCTATTCTCATCGCTTTCACCACCTTGTCGCTGTTTATGCTGCATGGCGCCATTTACCTGGTGATGAAAACCGAAAACCGGCTCTATGCCAAGCTCACAGTCCTGGTGAATAATTGCAGCAAGTTTTTCATTCTCTGTTTCATATTAACCTCGATGGCTACACTGATCTATATCCCACATATGACACATCAGTTCAAGGACCATCCACAACTATTTATTCTCCCGATGATAGCGGTGTTTACCCTGCTCAACATCAAACGGAATATTGATTCCAGGAGATACTTCACCGCCTTTTTCTACTCCTGCATTATCACTTCCTGTCTGCTGATTCTCTTTGCGGTGGGGCTGTATCCCAATATTGTGCTTTCTACCACAGACCCTGCTAATAGTATCAGCATCTATGATGCCGCCTCTTCCACAAAATCATTGAAAATAATGCTGCTGATAGCGGCCATCGGTACTCCGCTGGTAATTGGTTACAGTATTTTTGTGTTCTGGACTTTTAGAGGTAAGGTGAAGTTGACAGATATGAGCTACTAGAACGATGATTCATATGATTTTACTGATGCTCCTGATGAGCGGAGATAAAAAGCGAAGCCCCCATTGATTAATCAACGGGGGCTTCGCCTTTATATATTAAATTAGTTATAACTAAAATTCGATTTAATCTCCGTTCATCAGGATTATCAGCAAACATCAAAACAGCAACTTTAGATATCATAGTTAAAAAAAGGCCCCCGTAAGAAATTACAGGGGCTTACCATTTAACCTATATTCTGTACTGTAGCATCGTGTTTGTTGATCTCCAAAAAATTCAATCTCACACTCATTATCAACCACTTAATTATTTTCGGAGATTTCTTACATATTAAAGACAGCTGAATCTTCTCAAAGTTTAACGGAGGATAAAAAAAAATGAAAAATAATTTTAGGCGACCGAAATTAGTGGTCTTAACCAGGCTATTCCATGAACCGCATAGATAGACTTACCGCCATCCTGATCCAGTTGCAAGGCAAAAAGATTGTAAAAGCAGCGGAGATATCCGAACGCTTTAATATCAGCCTCCGAACGGTTTACCGCGATGTGAAAGCATTGCAGGAGGCCGGTGTGCCTATTGGCGCAGAGGCCGGCACCGGTTATTATATTGTAGACGGGTACCATCTTCCCCCGGTAATGTTCTCAAAGGAGGAGGCTGCCGCCCTGCTGACCGGTGAAAAGCTGATGGAACAGTTCAGTGACCATTCCAACCGCAAGCAGTTTGGCTTTGCTATGGAAAAGATCCGGTCTGTGCTCCGGGGCTCCGAAAAGGATTATCTGGAATCTCTGGAAGAAAATATTGCCGTTATCCGCAACGGCCCCACTGTTTCAGAAGACAGCTTTCCCAACCGTTTTCTTTCAGATATCCAGCAAGCCCTTGGCCACCAGCAGATCATCAGCATAGAATATTTTTCCCTGGGAGAAGAAGTGAACACCCGCCGCGAAGCAGAACCTATCGGGATCTTCCATGACAACCACAACTGGCATCTGATCGCCTGGTGCCGGCTTCGGCAGGGATACCGGGATTTCCGGGTAGATCGTATCCGCAAATTAAGCCTCTCTTCCTCCTATTTCAAAAAGGACAAACACCCATCGCTCCAGCAATACCTGGAACAGAGACGTAGTAACGCCCCTGAAAAAACCCTGCTGGTAAGAATAGAAGTGGATAAGGAGATGATGCGCTATATGCGTCAGCAGTTGTATTATTTCGGTCTCATGAAGGAAGTCGCCAAAGACGATAAAGTGGAACTGACTTTCCTCATGTGCAGTTTCCAGTACTTTAGCCGCTGGCTGGTCATGTATGGTAACACTGTGAAGGTACTGGAGCCAGAGCCTCTCAAAACCACCATGCGAGAACTGGTAACAGAGCTAAAAGATCACTATCTGTAAAAATATAATACACAACAACATACACACTTTAAAATTAATATTCAATATATTTAGACCTCTCCTGACATAGGGTTGTCACACCCCGTTCGTTGCTTTGTATTGTAATCAAAAAACAAAGCAATTATGAAAGCGCCACGCAAATGTTATGTGTATGTATACAATCAGTATTCAGATTGGGAACCAGCTTTAGCCATTTACGGACTCAGTAATTTCACTGATGTTCAGGTAGTGACGTTTTCACTTGACGGTCAACCTATTACCTCCGGAGGCAATGTGAGCGTAACACCACAGCAAAGCCTGTCACAGGCCCTGGATGCTGATATAGACCTGCTCATCATTCCGGGAGGAGCCACCATCGCCAGCAACCCCGAACATAACGCCATTCTGCCGCTGATACACAAACAACTGGATAATGGCCGGCTCCTGGCCGCCATCTGCGATGCTACTGCTTTTATCGGTAATCATGGTTTCCTTGATGAGGTACCTCATACCAGCAATGATGCTTCGGTACTCAAAATACTGGCCCCTGATTATAAAGGACAGGCCCACTATAAAAATCAACCTGCTGTAACCGGTGGTAACCTGATTACTGCCAGTGGCCCCGCCATGGTGCCTTTTACCAGAGAGATCTATATGGCACTCGACCTGCTCGGTAACCAGCAGCTGGCTTTCTGGTTTGGCTTCTTTGCCGACGGTCCGGCGCCGGAGTTTAGCCAGGTAAATCCCCTTACATTCTTCTACCGCAGCTATGAAGTCAATTATAGTGGTATGCTTGCACTGGTACGTACCGCCGCCCGGGAAATATACCAGCAGGCCATCGCTACCGGCATGGAGATCTCTGGCCCTGTTCAGTGGCACTATCACCAGTTTGATGGCAAACCCGAAACAGTCTTCCGGCTTGATATAGGCGTTCCTGTTACCACCGCTGGCCCGGTGCCTGCTCCATACCAGTGCGAGGTTCTGCCAGGTTTCGACTGTATCACCATGCCCCACAAAGGCGGTTGGGACAAGCTGGGAGAAACCTATGGTAAACTGTTGGGCGCTATCAACCTCCTGGGTATCAAGATGACGGGCTACAACCGCGAACAATATTTCCAATACGACTTTCAACAGCCAGACCAGAATATTACCAATATCCAGATTGGTGTGGTAAAACCCTAATTACAATGAAATACTGGAGTAACCTTGGATGGATACTACTGATAGGATTTACTATTGACTATGAAATAAAACTAACGGAAATGGCTAAACTCGAACTTACCAAATCATTCAAAAGCTATTACAGCGCTGCCACTACAGCGGAGCTGGCCACTATGGAAAAAGGGCTCTTCCTGACGATCAACGGTCAGGGAGACCCTAACGGGGAGGCTTTCGCGGAAAACATCGGCGCCCTGTATACAGTTGCATACGGCATCAAGTTTTTATGTAAAAAAGCGGACAGTGACTTTACTGTCAGCAAGCTGGAAGGTTTTTGGTGGGTAGAGGATGCCAAAGGAGATCCGCGGCAGGCGCCGCGAGACCAATGGTGTTATGAGCTGGCCATCCGTATGCCCGATTTTGTAACCCGTCAACAACTGTCTGCCTCCGTGATGAGTGCAGAAAAGAAGAAGCAGTCAACCCTCTTCAGAAACGTAGACCTGAAAACGATAGAGGAGGGGAGATGTGTGCAGATCATGCACATAGGACCTTTTAGCGAAGAACCCGTTTCATTGAAAAAGCTGGAAGTGTTGATGGAGCAGCAAAACCTGAAAATGAATGGACGGCATCATGAGATATACCTGTCGGATTTCAGGAAAACAGCACCGGAGAAACTGAAAACGATTCTGCGGCATCCGGTAAAATGATAAGGAGAAATTAGTCAGCGAGTCCTAACTGTTGGATGGCTTGCTGGGCAGCGATCTGGCTGGCGTCTTTTTTATTGAAAGCTTTACCGGTGCAAATCAGTTCACCGTCTACTACAGCGCCTACAGTAAAGATACGCCGGCCATTGTCCATTTGTTCTTCGAGGAGTTCGAACTCGAGGACTTTGCCGTTTTTATTAGCCCAGCCATACAGCTTGTTTTTGTGGTTCATTTCCACGCTTTCCAGCAGCTCCATATCGATGTAAGGCATGAGGATGCGTTTGTGCACAAACTGCTGGGTTTTATTGTAGCCGCGGTCGAGGTATACAGCACCTACGAGGGCTTCGAGGGTATTACCGAAGATCTGACTGATTTTCAGAAAACTATTGTACTTATCGTAGATAGTGAGTTTGCGCAGGCCCATTTTGATAGCGATATCATTGAGTTGCTGGCGGTTTACAATTTTGGAACGCATCTCTGTAAGATATCCTTCTGTTTTGTAAGGATATTTTTTAAAGAGATAATCACCCACAATTGCTCCCAGAATGGCATCGCCAAGGTATTCCAGCCGCTCATTGCTTTCGAGAAACTTCTCTTTGCTTGAGCGGTGGCTAAGGGCTATCTCATACAGGGCAAAGTTACCTGGCGGGAAACCCAACAGGCTAGTGAGCTCTTTGTATAAGTGCCGCTTCTTGGATACGAGTCGATATAAAAATCCTGGCAGTAATCTCACACGATCAAGATCAAGGAACAAATTTTTTGAAAATAACAGAGGCATTATGTCCGCCAAAACCAAAGGTGTTGGATAATGCAGCTCTTACTTCTCTCTTCTGTGCAGTGTTAAAGGTAAAGTTTAATTTCGGGTCCAGCTGAGGGTCGTCGGTAAAATGGTTAATTGTGGGTGGTACAAGACCATTGATGATAGACATGATAGCAGCTATTGACTCAATAGCACCGGCTGCACCGAGTAAGTGGCCTGTCATGGATTTGGTGGAGCTGATGTTGAGATCATAAGCATGTTCACCAAATACTTTCTGAATAGCCTTTACTTCTGCGATATCACCCAGTGGGGTAGAAGTACCATGTACGTTGATATAATCAATATCATTAGCCTGTAAACCGGAATCTGCCAGCGCCTGCCGCATTACGTTCATCGCACCCAGTCCTTCCGGATGAGGGGCTGTGATATGATGGGCATCTGCTGTAGCGCCTCCGCCGGCTAATTCAGCATAAATTTTTGCACCTCTCGCCAACGCATGATCCAATGATTCCAGTACCAGCGCACCTGCACCTTCTCCCATTACAAAACCATCGCGGTCGAGGTCGAAAGGACGGGAAGCGGTCTTAGGATCATCATTTCTTTCAGACAAAGCCTTCATGGCGTTAAAACCACCCACACAAGGTTCGTTGATCACATTTTCCGAGCCGCCGGTAACTACCAGATCGGTTTTACCATAACGGATACTGTACATCGCCTCAATGATTGCATTGGTGGCAGAAGCACAGGCAGATACAACGGAAAAATTAGGCCCTCTGAAGCCGTGGCGGATAGAAATATAACCAGCGGCAATATCAAGAATAAGCCTGGTGATCAGGAAAGGGCTGAAACGGGGAGTCCCGTCTCCGGTATGAAATTCTCTTAACTCGTGACTGAAGTTAATCATCCCACCAACACCGGTACCCCATATCACACCGGCCCGATCCACATCGATCTTGTCCTTGTTGATATTGGCGTCCTGTATTGCCTGATCTGCGGCTATCACCGCTGTTTGTGTAAAGGGGTCCATCTTGCGGGCCTCCTTCTTATCCAGGTAGTTAGTAGGGTCGAAATTCTTCAGTTCACAAGCAAAACGGGTTTTGAACTTGGAAGCGTCAAATTGACGGATATAATCCGCGCCGGATACACCGTTCGCCAATCCGTGCCAGAATTCGGCTACGGAATTGCCGAGCGGTGTAAGAGCGCCTAAACCTGTAACGACAACTCGTCTTGGTTGCATTAAAACAATTCTGATTAGTAGGATTATTTTACATGTTCTTCCAGGTAAACAACTGCCTGGCCAACAGTAGTAATAGTTTCAGCTTGTTCGTCAGGAATGGAGATGTTGAATTCTTTTTCGAATTCCATAATCAGTTCTACCGTATCCAAAGAGTCAGCGCCTAAGTCGTTGGTGAAGGAGGCTTCAGGAGTTACCTCGGCTTCGTCAACGCCCAATTTGTCAATGATGATCTTTTTAACTCTTGATGCAATGTCTGACATAATTTTAAGTGTTTTTGGTTTAAAACTTGAGTGCAAAAATATAATTTTTATTGAATTGCCAAGAGATAGCCCGAATTTTAACCTGCACTCTCCTTTTTTATTCCTCCCAAACCCAATACAGTAAACATATTCTTCACTTTGTTAATAAAAGATTTATGTCCCGGCATCCCCCCGTCTGATAGGATTTTCCCCCTTTTTTCCATCCCCTGAATACCAATACACCCTTCTTCATCTCTTCCAAAAAACGTATATTATCATGTTCTAAAATAGCCAAATATTTAAATATTCATCCTTGCCGAAGCAATAAAAATCCATTTAACCTGCTTTTTCACCACTTATCTAACCCCTTAACGCTAATTAACAGTCACCTCATCCATTCACCCCCTCCATTTATTAAATTTGTCCGGCTTATGAGAAGCCGTTAGCTATACGTAACACAACTGGATGCAACACCTCAACAGTAGAATGTTAAAATACTAACTGCCCTTCGGTAATTTATCATTAAAAGCTAATCGCTAAAAGGCTTAACAACATGCCCAACATCAACAAAACAGTCCGCTCCACTATTATAGTGGTAGCTGTAGGCATCGTGATCTTTCTGATTTATAAAAAAATAACCGGCAAAAAAGAAGCTGCCGCCGCAACCAACGGCGCCGCCGCCAAAGGAGCCAACTCAAAACAGCTCCTCACAGACGCCTGGATCGTAAAAACTGATGCCCTCGCTCAAGCCATCGAAGCAAGCGGTACATTACAAAGCAATGAAGAAGTAGAAGTTAAACCGGAAATTAACGGCCGCATCACCCACCTCTATTTTAAAGAAGGTACCAACGTTAAAAAAGGCGACCTCCTCGTAAAAATCTACGATGAAGACCTTCGCGCCCAATTACAAAAACTGAAACTACAACAGGAACTGGCCAAAACAACACTCGAACGCCAGGAAAACCTGCTCAAAATAAACGGTATCAGCCGCCAGGATGTAGACGTAACCCGCAACCAGGTTAGTGCCTACGGCGCCGATATGCAATACACCCAGACCCAGCTGCAGAAAACAGAACTCCGCGCCCCCTTCAGCGGCAAACTCGGACTCCGCAATGTCAGTGAAGGAGCCATCGTATCTTCTGCTACCATCATTACCACCCTCCAACAGATAGACCCTCTTAAAATGGACTTCGCCGTAGCAGAAAAATACCGGAACGTCATCAAAATAGGCGACCAGGTCAGCTTCTCCGTTGCCGGCGACAATAAAGAATACAAAGGCAGCATCTATGCTATCGATCCGAAAATAGATCTGACCACCCGCACCGTTAAACTCAGGGCCATCGTACCCAACAATAATGGTACACTCTTCCCCGGATCTTTTGCTAAAGTAAAGATCACCCTGAAAGATCTTCCGGATGCTATCATGATCCCCTCTCAGGCAGTCATCCCTGGCACCCGCGATAAAAAAGTAATCGTTGCCGATAGTGGCAAAGCCAAATTTGTGATCGTAGAAACAGGCATCCGCAACGAAAACAATGTACAGATCACCAGCGGCCTCCAGCCAGGAGATACCGTAGTTACCACCGGTATCCTCCAGCTGAAACCTGGTATGCCGCTGAAGTTCAACAAAATACAATAGTGAAAGAGGGCGATTACCTGCTGTAATCCCTAAAAAAATATTCCAATGAGTCTACCTTCATTATCTCTCAAACGCCCTGTTCTGGCAATTGTGATGAATATCATCATTGTGATATTCGGTCTCGTGGGCTTTTCCTTCCTTGGAGTGCGAGACTTCCCGGCCATCGATCCGCCCATCGTAAACGTGCGGACATCCTACGCCGGCGCCAACTCAGACATCATCGAAACACAGATCACCGAACCACTGGAGAAATCTATCAACGGTGTCGCCGGTATCAAAAACATATCTTCCAGCAGCAGCCAGGGTAGTAGTAATATCACCGTGGAATTTGAGCTGGGCCAGGACCTCGAAGGCGCCACCAACGACGTGCGCGATAAGGTATCCCAGGCCCTGCGCAGCCTCCCGCCGGATATCGACGCACCACCCGTTGTATCCAAACAGGATGCTAACTCAGACGCCATCATCTCCATGACGGTACAAAGCAACACCCGCAACCAGCTGGAAATAACAGAATACGGTACCAACGTATTACTCGAAAAACTGCAGACCATCCCTGGAGTTTCCCAGATCCAGATATGGGGCGAAAAAAGATATGCCATGCGTATCTGGATGGACCCGGCTAAACTGTCCTCCTATAGCCTTACGCCATCTGATATCCAGGCTGCGCTTCAAAGAGAAAACGTGGAACTGCCCTCCGGTAAAATCGCCGGTAACGCCACCGACTTTACCGTACGCACCTTCGGCCGCCTCTTCACGGAAGAAGATTTCAACAACCTCATCATCAGAAATATCAACGGCAGCGAAATACGCATCCGGGATATAGGCCAGGCTGTACTAGGCCCCGAAAATGAAGAAACGGTACTCAAAGAGTCCGGCATCCCTATGATCTCGCTGGCGCTCATCCCGCAGCCCGGCTCCAACTATGTAGCTATCGCCGATGAGTTCTATAAACGATACGAACAACTGAAAAAAGATATCCCGGAAGACTATACGGTCAACATTGCCATGGACAATACCCGGTTTATCAAAAAATCTATTGAGGAAGTAGAAGAAACCCTGATCGTGGCACTCACGCTCGTGATCCTCATCGTATACCTCTTCTTCCGTGACTGGCTCATGGCCTTCCGCCCGCTGGTAGACATTCCCGTGTCTCTCATTGGCGCCTTCTTTATCATGTATATCTGCGGCTTCACAATAAATATCCTCACCCTCCTGGCTATCGTACTGGCTACCGGCCTTGTGGTGGATGATGGTATCGTAGTGACTGAAAATATTTACAAAAAGATTGAAGCCGGTATGCCTCGTATGAAGGCCGCCAGGGAAGGGTCTGAAGAAATTTTCTTCGCCGTAATTGCGACTTCCATCACCCTGGCCTTCGTATTCCTTCCGATCATCTTCCTACAGGGATTCGTAGGACAGCTCTTCCGCGAATTCGGTATCGTGGTGGCTGGTGCCGTACTGATCTCTGCCTTTGTATCGCTGACACTCACACCGGTGCTCAACGTAAAACTGGGCCGTAAAACGCATACCCACTCCTGGTTCTATACCAAAACAGAACCTTTCTTCCGCTGGATGGAAGATGGTTATAAAAATTCACTGGAAGCGTTTATGCGTTTCCGTTGGGTGGCCGGACTGATCATCGCTGGTTGTCTGGTGATGATTTATTTCCTGTTCAGAACACTGCCCTCCGAGCTGGCTCCACTGGAAGACAGAAGCCAGTTCCGCCTCTCCATCACCACGCCGGAAGGTACCTCTTTCGACTATATGGATAACTACGTGGACAAACTCACCAAATTCCTCGCGGACTCCATACCTGAAAAGAA
The DNA here is from genome assembly GCF_003308995.1 of Chitinophaga flava. Taxonomy (NCBI): domain Bacteria; kingdom Pseudomonadati; phylum Bacteroidota; class Chitinophagia; order Chitinophagales; family Chitinophagaceae; genus Chitinophaga; species Chitinophaga flava. Next base: position 2,778,177 of record NZ_QFFJ01000001.1, read on the forward strand.
AATCATCCTCAGCGTTACCTCTCCTGGTTTCAGTGGCGCCGGTGCGGTCAACTCCGCCTTTGCCAACGTCATGCTCACCGAACCACAGGAGCGTACCCGCTCTCAGAAGGATATCGTGAACATGGTCAACCGCAACATGGCCCGATATCCTCAGGGTAAAGTGTTTGCCATCGAAACACAGACCATACAGGTAGGACGCAGAGCCGGCCTCCCCGTTTCATTTGTGCTCGAACATATCAACTTCGACTCACTCACACATGTATTGCCCAAGTTCATGGAAGAAGTAGGTAACAGCCCTGTCTTCCAGGGTACCGACGTAGATCTGAAATTCAACAAGCCGGAACTGCGTATACATATCAACCGTGATAAGGCTACACAGTTGGGCGTTTCAGTACAGGACATCTCTCAGACGCTGCAGCTTGCACTGAGTAATCTCCGTTATGGTTATTTCATCCGCAATGGTAAACAGTACCAGGTAATGGGCCAGGTGTTCCGCGCTGACCGCGACGATCCTACCGACCTTCAGAACCTGTATGTACGCAACTCCCGCGGCGAAGCTATACAACTCGACAACGTAGTAAGCATCGAAGAAGAAACCAGTCCGCCGATTATCTACCACTTCAATCGCTATAAATCAGCGACCATCTCCGCAGGTCTTGCTCCCGGCAAAACTATCGGCGACGGCCTTAAAGAGATGTACCGCATCTACGACAAACTGGAAAAAGAAAAAGTCATCAGCGACTCTTATTCCACCGCATTGTCCGGATCTTCCCGCGACTACGCGGAAAGTGGCTCCAATACGATGTTCGCGCTGGGACTTGCACTGGTACTGATCTACCTCGTACTCGCTGCACAGTTTGAAAGCTGGATCGACCCGCTGATTATCATGCTCACCGTACCACTGGCCTTCGCAGGCGCATTGTTATCACTGTGGATATTTGACCAAACCTGGAACATCTTCTCTCAGATTGGTGTGATCATGCTCATCGGGCTGGTAACCAAAAACGGTATCCTCATCGTGGAATTTGCTAACCATCAACGCGATGCAGGCCTCGCCAAAGGAGACGCTGTAATACATGCTTCTGCCATGCGTTTGCGTCCTATCCTGATGACCAGCCTTGCCATGGCACTGGGTGCATTACCAATTGCTATGTCACTGGGAGCTGCGGCTACCAGCCGTATTCCGCTGGGTATCGTGATCGTAGGTGGTATCGTGTTCTCCCTGGTACTCACATTATATGTTATTCCGGCTATGTATACATTCTTCTCCCGTCACGGTAATAAAAGCAACGATGGAGAGGAGGAGGAAGAAGATAAAGAAGAAGGTGTAGCAGCCGCTCATGCATAAACTGTATTAATTTTTTTATGAAGAAATATATCACCGGAAGCTGCCTGTTCCTCATCATGTTACTGGGAAGTATCGCCGCCACTGCGCAGGAAAAGATACTGACCCTGGAGCAGGCAATAGACGTGGCACTTAAAAACAATTTCTCTATCAGGCTGGCCAGAAATACGGCTGAACTGTCGGCTAACGATTACGCCTATGCGGACTTTGCATTTGCGCCACGCCTCAACGCCACCGCCGGCGCCAACTGGAGCCGTACCGCCACCAAACAGGAGTTTGCCAACGGTTCCAAAAGAGATACCAGCGGCATCAAAGGAAATAATGTCAATGCCAGCGTCAATCTCAGCTGGACACTCTTCGATGGTCTCAAAATGTTCGCTACCCGCGAAAAACTGGAAGCCATCAAAGACCTTGGTGAGATGGGCATCAAAGACCAGATACAAAATTCCATTGCTACCCTGATCGGTGGTTACTACAATATCGTGCAGCAAAAACAACAACTGCGCGCTATCAAAGAACAACTGTCGATTTCAGAAGAAAGAGTGAAACTCTCCGACGCTAAATTCTCTACCGGCCTGGGTCCTAAAACAGACCTGCTGCAGTCTAAAGTGGATTACAACGCACAGAAAGCACTTTTCCTGCGGCAGCTTACGCTCATCGAACAAAGCAAGGCATTACTGAATCAGCTGATGGCCGTACCTGCAAACGCCATCGGATATGATGTACAGGATTCTATTCCCATCAATGCAAGTCTGTCATTTGTAACGTTGCAGCAAAACATCGCCAACAACAACACGGCGATCAAAGTACAACAACAGAATATCAATATCTCAGCGCTCACTATCAAAGAACGTCGCGCCGACTACTTCCCGACTGTATCCTTCAACTCCGCTTATAACTTCAACAGGAGTACGTCTAACGCAGCATCCAACAACTTCAGTCCTCGCTTTAACCGCAACGGGGTAATCAACTACGGACTCACTGCAGCTATTCCTATCTTCAATGGCTTCAATGTAAAACGTCAGGTGAAAAATGCCCGGATAGATTTAGATTATCAGAATATCACACTCGATAACATCAAATCACAGATCGATCTCTCCCTGAATAATGCTTTCAAGGATTATGAATATTACAAGAAAGCTTTAGCACTGGAAGAAGAAAATAACACGCTGGCAGAAGAAAATATGATGGTGGCACTGGAACGCTTCAAACAAGGCGTATCTACTACCATCGAGGTAAAACAGGCCCAGCAAAGCCTGGAAGACTCCAACTACCGTCTTATCCAGGCCCGATATAATACCAAACTCGCTGAAACAGAACTGCAGCGGCTCAACGGCTCCCTCCTGCAATAGTCAGTATACCACTCCATAAAAGCGCAAAGCAGCAAAGACATCAAGGGTTTTTGCTGCTTTGCGCTTTTATATGAAATAGTGCAGCTCCTTAACATTCCTGTAACATAGCCTGCTTATATTTATAACCAGATAATGCAACAACCTCGAACTATGTCTGTAAGCCCTCCTAAAGCTCATTTTGAAAAAATATTTGAGGAGAACAATGCGAAGGTGTACCGGTTTGCATTCAAATTAACCGGTGATGCTAACCGGGCACAGGAAATCACCCAGTTATGCTTTGTTCGCCTCTGGGAAAATATGCACCAGCTGAAAGAAGGGCAGGATGTTTTTCCCTTGCTGTTTGTGTACGTCAAAA